>NZ_JBHWIQ010000006.1:0-71313 GCF_042732055.1 Streptomyces sp. NPDC059816 | reverse complement strand
TGGGGGGGCCCTAAATCCGCGCCCGCCGGGGCGCCCCCCGCCCCCCCGGGGGGGGGGGGGGGGGGGGGGGCCCCCCCCGCGGGGGGCGCCCCCCCCCCCCGCGCCCCCGCCCGGCCCGCGAGCGCCCTCCTCGAACCGTCCCCAGGAGACCCCGTGCGAATACGCACCCGTGCCGCCGCCCTCGGCGCGTCCGCGCTGCTCTGCGTCACCGCCCCGGCCGCCGCCCCCGCGCTGGCCGCCCCCGCTCCGACCGGGACCGGCTCTGCGGAGGTGACCGTCGAGTACTTCCCGGACCCGGATGCCGAGGGGCGGTACACCGAAGTCCCGGCCACGGCCCCGCAACGTCTGACGGACCGCCAGAAGACGGCTCCCGAAGCGGCACCGGCCCGCGCGTCCGTCGGCTCGATCCAGCGCAGCGGACCCAGCGACGCGCGACTCGACCTCGTCGTCATGGGCGACGGCTACACCGCGGCCCAGCAGGCCGACTTCCGCGCCGACGCACAGGCCAAGGTCGAGTCCGTCTTCCAGATCGAGCCCTACAAGAGCTACCGCGACCTCTTCAACATCTGGGTCGTCGACGCCGTCTCCCAGGACTCCGGGGTCTCCGGCGACCCCACCAAGGACGTCGTCAGGAACACCGCCCTGTCCTCGTACTTCTGGTGCGGTGACATCGAACGGCTGCTGTGCGTCGACATCGACAAGGTCAGCGCCCACGCCGCCCAGGCGCCGGCCGCCGACATCGTGTTCGTCCTCGCCAACACCACCACCTACGGCGGCGCCGGTTACAGCGGCGTGCAGAACGACGTCGGCTACGACGGCATCGCGACGATGTCCTCCGACAACGACCGGTCCACCCTGATCGGCGCCCATGAACTCGGCCACTCCATCGGGCACCTCGCCGACGAGTACACCTACGACACCTACGGCCGCTACCAGGGCGCCGAGCCCACCGACCGCAACTCCTCCGTGCACGACGCCGCCCACCAGATCGCCCACCAGGTCAAGTGGTGGCGGTGGATGGGCGAGCAGGACCCCGCCGGAGGCGCGGTCGGCACCTACGAGGGCAGCGGGTACTACCCCCAGGGCCTCCACCGCCCCACCGCCAACTCGCTGATGCGCAAGCTCGACACCGACGCGTTCAACCTCGTCGGACGCGAGGGGATGATCGGCGGCTTCTACCGGTACGCCAAGGCGCTGACCAGCCCGACGCCGACGGACCGCCCGGTGGGGGCCCACCACCCGATCCGCGCCCGGCTCGCCTCCTTCGACCGCCAGGGCATCGCCCGGGTCCAACTGCGCTGGTACGTCGACGGCGTCGAGGTCCGGCACGCCCGCGGCGAACGGGTCGTGACCCCGCGGCAGTTGGGCGTGCGCGGCGACGGCCACGGGCGGACCGTCACCGCACGGGCCGTCGACGCGACCTCCGCGATCCGTGATCCGCAGGTCCGCGAGGCGGCCACCAGCTCCCTGACCTGGACCGTCGGCCACCACTGAGCCGGCCGCCCGCTCCGGCTCCGCATCCCGTCACCCGCCGTAGCGGCCGGTAGATTCGGGGGCGTGCACCCTTCTCCTTCCCACGCCCCCGACCCGTCCGCCGCTCCCGACGACGCCGGCACCACCACTCCCACGGCCCCGGCCGGCTCGCCCGCCCGGTTGGTCAACGAGTTCCACCGGGCGTTCGGGCTCGACGCCCGCACCGTCCCGGAGGAGGTGCCCGCCCGGCTCGCCGCCCACCGACAGGACCTCCTGGACGAGGAAGTGGCCGAGGTCGCGGAGGTCGCCGTCGACGGCCCCCTCGACCGGCTCGCCCACGAACTCGCCGACGTGGTCTACGTCGCCTACGGCACCGCCCTCGTCCACGGCATCGACCTCGACCGGGTGATCGCCGAGATCCACCGGGCCAACATGAGCAAGCTCGGCCCCGACGGGGTGCCCCGGGTGCGTGCCGACGGCAAGGTGCTCAAGGGCGACCACTACCGGGCACCCGACGTGGCGGCCGCCCTCCGGGACCAGGGCTGGCGCCGCCCGGCCGCCCCCGCCGCGGACCCCTCGGTCTGACCACGCCCGGCACCTCGACGCGATCAGGCGGAGGCCGCGGTCACGAGGTAGCCCGTGCCCTGGGAGATGATGGGGTGGTCGCGGACGAGTTCGTCGGAAGCGGCGAATCCGTCGGTCAGCAGCCGGGCGTGCGGCGCGAGCTGCTCGATGAGGTCCTCCACGGCATCGGGGATCTCCTCCACCTGCTGGGGAGTCAGACGTCCGTCGACCAGGAGGTCTCCGCTGTGGGCGGCGACCCGGCGCAATGCGAACAGCCGGTGCAAACCGTGCAGGAGGTGTCCTGCCTCCGGGGCCACCGCCTGACGGGCCGCTGACAGCAGGGCTTCGGCCGCCAGCCGATGGGCATGGGCGTTGACGAGTTCGAGGGCCGGAGTCACGGCGCGGTTCCACCGGTTGAGGGGGTTTCCGGGCTTGCCCGTGCGCAGCCGGGTCCGGGCGCGGTGGTGCCAGATGCGTTCGACGTCGGCCAGCAGGTCCTGGAGGACGTCGGGATCCGTCAGGCAACGGTCGGTGTCCGGGGCGGTGCACGCCACCTTCGGGGTGAAGCCGCCCAGCAGCATTTCCCCGGCGGCCTTCACCCAGATGACGAGGTTGTCGCCCTCGGCGGTGATCGTGCCCTCGTTCGCTGCGAGTTGGCCCGCGATGCCGTTCGCCAGGAGGAGGCCCTGGGCGCCGCAGCGTTCACGGCATTCGGTCATGACGGAGCGGGCCTGCCAAGTGATCCACCCCTTGGCGATGGCTGTGAGCCGTTCCACGTCCGCATGCTCCGACGCGTCGGCCACCGCCCACCGCTGGACCACGGTGCGCTGGAGGAGCGTTGCGGCGTAGGTGGTGGCGAGGGCGTCGACGAGCGGGCCGTGGTGACTGCGGTGGGCGAAGAGGGGGACGGTGGTGGCCGCGGTCGCGTCGGCCGTGTGCCGGGTGTGGGAGTGGCGTACCGCGACGGTGAGGGCGTGCCGGGTGACGCCGAGGCTGTAGGCGCTCATGCAGAGCTTGCCGGTGGTGACCCGGCCGATGGAACGCAGGAACCGCTTGCGTGCGCTACCGATCGAGCTGCTGAACGTGCCGTCCGGGGCGAGCCTGCCGTGGTCGGCCTGAAGCATCGCTTCGTACGGAAGGCGGACCTGGTCGAAGGAGGTTGCGCAGTGGTCGACGGGGGCGGTGGCCGTCTGGGCGAGTCTGCGTATGCCTATCCCCGGCAGGGGGACGCCCAGGTCGTCGCTGAGCGGGGTCAGGAACAGAAAGACGCCGTTGTCCCTCCCATCGGCGGTGATCAGCCGCGCGGCGACGACCGCCGTCTTCGGCCCTCCGGTCGAGCTGGTGTTGGGCATCCATTTCCGTGCGGCCAGGGTGGGCGTGTTGAGGACGAACTGACGGGTTTCGGGGTGATAGGTGGCCGTGGTCTCCAACTGCGAGGCCGAGTTGCCGTGTCCCGCCTCTGTGCACAGGAAGGTGCCGGTGCGCCGCATGCCCGTGAACGCACCGAGGTTCCGCTGCGGCCCGTCGTGGTCGAGGAGGCTCCCGAGGAACAGGTTGTAGTGGATGGACGCCACGGTGCCGAGGCCGGCGTCGGCCGGACCGACCCACTCGTGCAGGGCGGAGAGTCGCTCCACGTCCGCGACGAGCTCCAGGGGGTCTGCGATGGCCTCGTTGATCAGTTGCAGTCGTTCGTAGGAGAGTGCGGCGCGCTCCTCGTGGGTCAGTCCCTCGCGAAAGCGGAACGCGGCAGTGCTGTAGAGCTTGCGCCACGGCTCGTGGATCTGCTCGAAGCGCTCGCCGAACAGAGAGCGGGTCAGTTCTGCGACGACTGAGGGGCCCTGTTCGCAAGAGATTTGTGAGGTCACGCTGTGGGACGGTAACGGATACCCTAGGTGATGACAGCATGATCATCAACACGATTGAAGTGGTGCGGAATGCGGTATGTTCCCACAATCATGCGCAGTGATGCCTAGGTGTTTTCGGTGTCTGGCGTCATCCTGCCGGTTTGGTTCGCGTAGGACCGACACGGGCGGTCGAGGTGCTGGCCAGTCAGGATCCTTCACCGTCCGCGGGGCTTCGGAGCACTTCGCTCCGCTGGCCCGCGCGGGTAGCGTACGCGTTCTCCGTTCCCAACGGGCGCCGCATGGGAATGACTTGACCGACTGCGCTCATCGTCGCCCAGGGGCGTGGACACCGGCGGCCATGCGAGTCGCACCGACCGGAGCCGGTCGGGGTCGCCGGCCGTCACGGCGAGGAGGGCCCGACGCCGAGGGGCGCTCGCCACGACGTTCCGTGTCGTTGTTGGGCCGATCGGGTGAGTTCACGTAAGAATGGTCCAGTGGGGAAGAAAAGCGCGAGCCAGGACGGGGTGGGCCGTTGAACAGCCACGACGTCACCGACGAACAGTGGGAAGGGCTGGCCCGGGTGGTTCCACTGCGCGGGCGGGACGAATGGCCCTCCTGGACCGGACACCCGGCGGAGCCGGAAGGGGCGAGGGAGCCTCGGCGCCAGTTCGTGGTGCTGCGCGTCAACGTCTTCTCGGACGCCCGTGAGGTGGCGGAGACCCTGATGTCGGGCATCCCCGTCCTCCTCGATCTGACGGGCGCCGAAACGGACGTGGCCAAACGCGTACTCGACTTCAGCAGCGGAGTGGTCTTCGGCCTCGGCAGCGGGATGCACCGCGTCGACCGCAACGTGTTCCTGCTGGCGCCGCCCGGCACCGAGATCCAGGGACTCGTCGCCGGCGCGACCTTTCCCTAGGCCCGCCGATGGCGATGGCGATGGCGATGGCGATGCCGGTGTGGGTGTCGGTGTCGGTGTCGGCTTCCGCCCCGGGTCCCGCACCCAACGTCAGCCACCCGGCCCGTTCCCCCGTTCGTAGGAAAGTCACCCTGAGGGAACGGTTCGGCGCGACGGGCGGTCCCTACCGTCGTGGTGCATGACAGTGCTCACCCCGGGCGCGGCCGAGCCGGGCACCCGAACCCTCCGGCCGGCCCTCACCGAACTCCGACTCACCGCCTGTGCCTCCCACATCGGCGTCACCTTGCCGGTGGAGCCGCTGACCATCCTCACCGGTCGCAGCGGCAGCGGGCGCAGCAGCGCTCTGCGCGCCTACCGGGCGCTCGCCCGGCTGGCGGGCGGGGCGTCCCTCGCCCGGGCGTTCCCCGACCCCGCCGGCTGGGTGCCCGAACACCTGGGTCCCGACGTGAGCGGTCGCCGGGGGTTCCGCGTCGGCTGCACCGTCGACGGTCCGGCCGGTCCGGTCCGCCTGGACCTGGCCGTCCAGGTCGAACCCGAACTGCGGGTCGCGGGTGAGCGGCTGACCGGAGCGGACGGCACCGAACTGTTCGTCACCGCGCTGCGCGATCCCACCCGGTCCACTGTTCAGGCCGCCTGGTACACCGCGGGGGCCGCCGTCGTCACCCGTGCCCCCTTCCCCGACGACCGGCTGGGCACCGCGGTGGTGCCGCTGCGGGTCGCGGGCCGCACCCCCGGGCAGCGCAGGGTGCTCGCCGCCGCCGAACAAGTCGTCGTGGCCCTGCGTTCCGTCTTCGTCTGCGACCCCGACCCCGAGCGGATGCGTGCCACCGGTCCGCCGCCCGCCGGCACGGAGCGGGACACCGGACGGCTCCTGCCCGACTGCGGCAACCTCGCAGCCGTGCTCCGTCGCACCCGCACCGAATGCGCCCAGCGCCACGCCCGGCTGGTCGCCGCCGTCCGTGCGGGCTGCCCGGGCCCGGTCGTCGACCTCCGCACCGAAGGCCCGCCCGACGGTACGCAGCGTGCCGTGCTCGACCGCGGCGACGGGCGCCTCACCCCCGTGCAGCGGCTGGGCGACGGCGAACTGCGCTACCTCGCCCTCGCCCTCGTCCTGCTGACCGGGTCAGGGGTCCTGGACGTGGACCCCGCCACCGAGATCCCGTCCGCGTACCAGTGCCTCACCGTCCTCGCCGACGACCTCGACCGCTCGCTCGACGATCGACAGGTGCGCGAACTCGCGGCGCTGGCAGCAGCGATGTGCGAGCGTGGCCATGTGCGGCTGGTGGGCTCGGCGCGGGGAGCGGCGCAGCTGAGGGCGGGGGTGCCCGGTGATCCGCTCACGGTGGTAGACCTTGACCGGTGACCCCATCGACCCCGGCCGCTCCCGGCGCTCCCGAACCTCCCCACCGTCCCGGTCCTGAGGACTTCTCACTGGCGGAACTGCGCCGCAGACTCGTCGAGTTCGCGCGGGCCCGCGACTGGCAGCCTTACCACACCCCGAAGAACCTGGCCGCGGCGCTGAGCGTGGAGGCGTCCGAACTGGTGGAGATCTTCCAGTGGCTGACGCCCGAGGAGTCCGCCCGGGTGATGGACGATCCCGACCGCGCCCACCGCGTCAGGGACGAGGTGGCGGACGTGCTCGCCTATCTGCTCCAGTTCTGCGCCGTGCTCGACATCGATCCCCTGACCGCGCTGGCCGCCAAGATCGACCGGAACGAGAAGCGGTTCCCGGTCCCGGAGGCCGGTCCCGCTTCCGCCACGGACTCGTCGACCTGACCGACTGGTGCACCACGGGGCCGATCTGCCGGTACGGCCGCCTGCCCACCGGCCCGTTGACCGACCTGCCCACCGGCCCGCTGACCGGCCCGCTGACCGGCCCGTCAGCGGGCCGGAGGGCATGAACCGACGGTCGCCCGATCGGTGAAGTCGGAGGCCCCGCCTCCGGGTTGGTCACTCTCCGCAGTGGTCGGCTTTTCCCCAACCGCCTTCTTGTCCACAGATTTCAGGCTTCCACTAGCTATCCGTCTCAGAAGCGCTCACTCTGGGTAATGAACAGATGGGGCGCGGTCGGACGCTCACTCCCAGCGTCCAAGAAAGGCGGGGGCAAGGACATGGATGCGATGCGGCTCATCGTGATCAACAGGCAGGCACTGGCGGCGAGCGACGACGTGGTGCGCATCATGGCGGAGTCCTGGCAGGCGCAGGCCCTGGCCCAGGTGATGGGGAGTCGGCTCGCCGTCACGGGCCCGCCGGAGCTGCGCGGCGAGGCCCTGCGCCTGAGCGAGGTCGGCGGCCGGGGGTGCGGGGCGCTGTCCCCGCCGCTCCCGGGCGTCGACGGCATACGGGCGGCCCGGCTCACCGGCATCGCCGACGCCCAAGCGGCCCTCTTCGGGCTGGGCGGCCTGCTCACCGAGGTCGGCATCGCCCTGGTCGGGATCGCCAGCACCGCGGAGGACCAGGGGGCGTACTGGCAGTGCATGGAGGCGATCGACGCGGCTGACGAATGCCGTGACCGCGTCCTCGAAATGCTCCGCCGCCTACCCGCCCTCACCCGCCTCCCGGACGTGGACCCGTGAGCGGGTGCCGTGGCGCAGCGGGTGCACGGTGCTCAGGCGGAGCCGCTCCGTGAGCGCTCGACGGCGTCAGTCCCGCACGAACTCGGCGACGTACGCGTCGAAGGGCGCGATGTCGACCTCCGTGCGGAGCGCGTCCACGCGCTCGGGCTCCTCGCAGGGCCGCGGGACCGGTGCGCCGTCCCGCACGCCGGCGGTCAGGCGGCGCCACGCCAGCTGCTCCATCGGATCCTCGCTGTTCGCGCCCGTCGAGGACCGATGGTCGATCGCGGCCATCCCCCTGAGTTCCACAGCCAACGCGGCAACGTCCTACCCCGCTGTCAACTCCCTTGGTCGGTAGGTGTGTTGTGCGTCCCTCCGCCGGAACGGGCCCGTCCCGGCGCCCCGAGGACGTCCGGGGGTTAACCCCCGTGCTGAACGCCGGGCAGCAGCATGCCGCTGGAGCCTCACCCGCCCCTAGCGTCACCACTAGCGAATCCCCAGCTCGAAGGACCACGATGCGTGTATCCCCCCTGGCCACCCTCGGACTCGGTGTGGCCGTCCTGTTCTCCGGTGCGTTACCGGTCGCCGCGGCGCCGGCGGAACCCCGCGGAGCCCTGTCCCGCTTCACCGAGCAGCGCCTCACCTGGGGCGAGTGCCCGGCGCAGCAACCGGAACTGGCCGCGGCAGGCGCGCAGTGCGCGAAGGTGACCGTCCCGCTGGACTACGCGGAGCCCCGCGGACGCACGATCCGCATCGCGGTGTCCCGGGTACGGGCCGCCTCACCGGAGGGCCGCAGCGGCATCCTGTTGTCCAACCCGGGCGGACCCGGCGGCACCGGACTCGGCCACCCCCTCTCCCTGCGACCCGTTCTGAAGGACGTGGCGGACCGCTACGACCTCATCGGCTTCGACCCCCGCTTCCTGGGCGAGAGCACGCCGATCACCTGTGCCCCCGCCACCACCACCCCTCCCACCGGCGAGGTGACGTCACCGCGCGCCGACTTCGAGGAGTCGCTGCGGGCCGCACGGGACACGGCCCGGCGCTGTCACGAACACCAGGACAACGCGGCACTGCTCCCGCACGCCTCCACCCGCAACGTCGCCCGGGACATGGACGTGATCCGGGCCGCCCTCGGAGAACGCCGACTCTCCTTCTACGGGGTGTCCTACGGCGCGGACCTGGGCGCCGTCTACACACAGATGTTCCCCCGCCGGACCCACCGCATGGTCATCGACTCGGCGACCGACCCGGCGGCCACCCAGTACGAGCTGTTCCAGCAGTCGGGCGCCCCCGCCGAGGAGGGGCTGAACGCCTGGGCCGCGTGGACCGCCCGCCAGCACGGCACCTACGGACTCGGTCGCACCGCGGGTGAGGTCCGGGCGGCCGTCGAGCGGCTGCTCCACCACGCCGAGCGGCGCCCCGTGGCGGTCCAGGGCCACCGGCTGGGCGCCCCGCTACAACGGATGATCTTCAAGCAACTCGTCCAGCACGAGGAGCACGACGCCGTGCTGGCCGCCGTGGTGCGCGACCTGGTCACCGCCGCTGCGGGCGAACTGACCGCGCCCGGTCCGGAACTCGCCGGGTTCCTCCAGCTCCTCAGCTCGCCCGAACTGGCCGACAGCATGGTGGGCGGCGCCGTCTTCATGTGCGGTGACGGCGGCTGGCCCGCGGGCGGTTGGCCGAAGGACCCCGCGACGTACTGGCACAACAGCGTCCGCAGCCGGGCCACCGAGCCCGTCTTCGGACCGTACGTCAACGGCATGATCGCCCCGTGCGCGTACTGGGCCACCGAGCCCCGGGAAGCGGGCACGGCCATCGACAACGACGTGCCCGTCCTGATGCTGCACGCCCGCCGCGACAACAACGTCCCCCACGAGGGCGCCCTCGCCCTGCACCGTCGGCTCACCGGTTCGCGCCTGCTCACGGCGGACCTGCGCACCCACGGCGTCTACGCCCGCTCCGTCGACGGTCTGGGTGCCGTCCCCTGCGTGGACCGCACGGTCAACGCCTACCTGCGCGACGGGACCCTGCCCCCCGACGACGTCACCTGCGCCGAACCGTCCGCCCGATAGCCTCGCCGGATGACGCCCGCTCCGCACGTCCCGCCCGCCCTGGAACCCTGGGAACCCGCACCCCTGTCCGCCGTGGTCGAGTGGTTCGCCGCGGCCTCCGTTCCCTGGTGGATCGCCGGTGGCCACGCCATCGAACTCGCCGTCGGCCGTGCGGTCAGGACCCACGGCGACATCGACGTCCTGCTGCTGCGCCGCGATCAGCTGGCGGTCCAGGAGGTGCTGGCCGGGTGGGAGTGGTGGGCGGCGGACCCGCCCGGCGAGTTGCGCCCCTGGGCACCCGGGGAGGTCCTCCCGGTCGGGGTCCACGACATCTGGTGCCGCCCCGGCCCCACCGCACCCTGGCGGCTCCAGGTCATGCTCGACGAGGCCGAGGGCGGGCACTGGGTCTCCCGGCGCAACCCCCGGGTACGGCGGCCCCTCGACCTCGTGGGCACCCGCACCGCCGAGGGGGTGCCCCACCTCGCCCCGGAGGTGCAGCTGTTCTACAAGGCCAAGCAGCCCGGGGCGAAGGACGAGCAGGACTTCGCGGCGGCGCTCCCCGTGCTCGGCACGGAACAGCGGCGGTGGCTCGCCGGGGCCGTCGCCGCCACCTACGGGGACCACCCGTGGGACGCCGAGCTGCGCCGACCGGGCAAGGAACGCCCCTGACCCCGCACCCCGCGGGGCGCTCCGCGCCGGCCGGGCTCACGCCAGCTGGGGCATCACCTCGGAGGCGACGAGCTCCAGGTGGTCGAGGTCATCGAGGTCCAGGATCTGGAGGTAGACCCGCTCGGAGCCGACCGCGGCGTACCGGCCCAGCTTCTCGACCACCTCGGCCGGCGAGCCCGCGAGACCGTTCTCCTTCAGCTCGTCCACCTCCCGGCCGATCACCGCCGCCCGGCGCGCCACCTCCTCGTCGGTGCGCCCCACACAGGTCACCAGGGCGTTGGAGTACACCAGGTCGGAGGGCGCCCGCCCCAGCTCCTCGGCGGCGGCCCGGACCCTGCCGAACTGTCGCTCGGTGTCGGCCACCGAGGCGAAGGGGATGTTGAACTCCTGGGCGTACCGCGCGGCCAGGGCGGGCGTCCGCTTCGCCCCGTGCCCGCCGATGAGGATCGGCAGCGGGGTCTGCGCGGGCTTCGGCAGCGCGGGGGAGTCCTTCAGCTGGTAGTGGGTGCCGTCGAAGGTGAACCGCTCGCCGACGGGCGTCTCCCACAGCCCGGTCACGATCGCGAGCTGCTCCTCCAACCGACCGAACTTCTCCTTGGGGAACGGGATGCCGTACGCGGTGTGCTCGTCCGCGTACCAGCCGGAGCCGAGGCCCAGTTCGACCCGGCCGCCGGACATCTGGTCGACCTGCGCCACCTGGATCGCGAGGACTCCCGGCAGCCGGAAGGTGCCCGCCGTCATCAGCGTGCCGAGCCTGATCCGCCGGGTCTCCCGGGCCAGGCCCGCCAGGGTGGTCCACGCGTCCGTGGGGCCCGGGAGACCGTCCACCGAACCCATGTGGAGGTAGTGGTCGGACCGGAAGAAGGCGTCGTAGCCCAGGTCCTCGGCGGCCCGCGCGACGCGGAGCAGCGTGTCGTAGGTGGCACCCTGTTGGGGCTCGGTGAAGACTCGTAGATCCATGTCCCCCATCATGCCCGGCAGCGGGGAGCCGGCGGCGGCAACCCCGCGACCCCGCACCCGCGCGTCCCCGCCCCGTCGCCTGGAGCCCGGGTCGGGGACGCGCTTGGTGCCGCCCTGGTCAGAGCCTCGGGTCCACCGGCTCCGACTCCAGCGCGAGGACCGCGAACACCGCCTCGTGGACCCGCCACAGCGGCTCCCCCGCGGCCAGCCGCTCCAGCGCCTCCAGGCCGAGCGCGTACTCCCGCAGCGCCAGCGACCGCTTGTGGCCGAGGTGCCGGGAGCGCAGCCGCTCCAGGTGCTCCGGGCGGGTGTACTCGGGACCGTAGACGATCCGCAGGTACTCCCGTCCCCGGCACTTGATCCCCGGCTGCACCAGACGCTGCGACCCGACCCGGGCCAGCGCCTCCAGCGGCTTGACCACCATGCCCTCGCCCCCGGCGTCGGTCAGCTCCTGCCACCAGTCGACGCCGGCCCGCACGGACGCCGCATCCCCGGTGTCGACGACGAGCCGTCGGGTGGGGGCCAGCAACCCCGTCGCGTCGTGCGCCACCAGCAGGTCGATCAGCGCCAGCTGCTCGTCGTGCGGCAGCCTCGCCAGCGAACGGCCACGGGTCGCCAGGACCTGGAACGGTGCGAGTCGCACCCCCTCCAGGCCCTCGGTGCTCCAGCAGTACCTGCGGTACGCCTCGGTGAAGGCGGTGGCGTCCTCGATCCGCCCCCGGTGCCGTTCCAGCAACTCCCCGACGGGCGCGCCCCGCCCCGCCGCGGCCTCCAGTGCGCTCACCGCCCGCGGCAGCACCACGCCCGCCGCGGCGCCGACCGCCGCGTACTGGGTGCGCAGCAGCCCCGCAGCCTTCAGCGACCACGGCATCAGCTCGGCGTCCAGGAGCAGCCAGTCGGTGTCCAGCGACTCCCACAGCCCCGCGGCCGTCGCGGCGGCCCGCACCCGGCCGATGACCTCCTCGGTGACCGCCGGATCGTCGAAGAACGGGCGTCCCGTCCGGGTGTACAGGGAGCCGGTGGGGCCGTCCACCCCGAAGCGGGCCCGTGCGGCGTCCGCGTCCCGGCACACCAGGACCACGGCCCGCGACCCCATGTGCTTCTCCTCGCACACGACCCGGGCGACCCCGTCGGCCGCGTACTGCGCGAACGCCTCCACCGGGTGTTCCAGATGGCCGTCCAGCGACGAGGTCGCGGTGGGCGCCATGGTCGGCGGCAGGTACGGCACGAGCCGCGGGTCGACCGCGAAGCGGCTCATGACCTCCAGGGCCGCCGCCGCGTTCTCCTCCCGTACCGCGACCCGGCCGCCGTGCCGGGTCTCCACGGTCCGACGGCCGACGACGTCGGTCAGGTCCAGGGGGCGCCCGTCCTGCCCGCCCGGCGCCTCGGGCACCAGGGGGCGCACCGGCTCGTACCAGACGCGCTCGGCGGGCACCTCGACCAGTTCGCGCTCCGGGTAGCGCAGGGCGGTCAGCTTGCCGCCGAAGACGCAGCCGGTGTCCAGACACAGGGTGTTGTTGATCCACTGGGCCTCGGGCACCGGCGTGTGCCCGTACACCACGGCGGCGGAGCCCCGGTAGTCCTCCGCCCACGGGTAGCGCACCGGCAGCCCGAACTCGTCCGTCTCCCCCGTGGTGTCGCCGTACAGGGCGTGCGAGCGGACCCGGCCCGAGGTCCGGCCGTGGTACTTCTCCGGCAGGCCCGCATGGGAGACGACCAGCCGGCCGCCGTCGAGCACGTAGTGGCTGACCAGTCCGTCCACGAAGGCGGCGACCCGGGCCCGGAACTCCTCGCTCTCGTCCGCCAGCTGCGCCGCGGTCTCGGCCAGGCCGTGGGTGAGCTGCACCTTGCGGCCCTTCAGCCAGCGCCCCAGCTTGTTCTCGTGGTTGCCGGGCACGCACAGGGCGTTCCCCGCGGCGACCATGTCCATCACCCGGCGCAGCACCCCGGGGCTGTCCGGTCCGCGGTCGACCAGGTCACCGACGAACACGGCGGTCCGGCCCTCGGGGTGGACGCCGTCGACGTAGCCGAGCTTGCCGAGCAGGGCCTCCAGCTCGCTGCGGCAGCCGTGCACGTCACCGATCAGGTCGAACGGGCCGGTCAGATGGGTCAGGTCGTTGAACCGCCGCTCGGTGACGATCCGCGCCGACTCGATCGCGTCGACCCCGCGCAACACGTGCACCTTGCGGAAGCCCTCGCGTTCCAGCCCGCGCAGCGAGCGGCGCAGTTCCCGCTGGTGACGGCTGACCACCCGGGCCGGCAGGTCCGCGCGTTCGGGTCGTTCGGCGTTGCGCCGCACGCACACCGACTCGGGCACGTCCAGGACGATCGCGATGGGCAGCACGTCGTGTTCACGGGCCAGCCGGATCAGCTGGGCCCGCGCCCCGGACTGCACGTTCGTCGCGTCGACGACGGTCCGCCGGCCCCCGGCGAGGCGTTTGCCCGCGATGTAGTGCAGGACGTCGAAGGCGTCGCCGGACGCCGACTGGTCGTTCTCGTCATCGGCGACCAGGCCCCGGCAGAAGTCGCTGGACAGCACCTCCGTGGGCCGGAAGTGCCGCTGGGCAAAGGTCGACTTGCCGGAGCCGGTGGAGCCGATGAGGACGACCAGGGACAGGTCGGTGACGGGCAGGACGCGCACGTCCTGCGCGGTGGTGGTGTCGGTGCCGCTCATGCCGCGGTCCCCTCCTCGGTGCTCTCGGTGCTCTCGGTGTCCGGGGCGGCGCCCCGGCGGAACAGGGCGAGCTGCGTCGGCGCGCCCACCTCCGGGTCCTCGGGGCCCACCGGCCGCAGCTCCACGGTGTAGCCGTGCCGTACGGCCACCTGCTGCGCCCAGTCGCGGAACTCGTCGCGACGCCACTCGAAGCGGTGGTCCCGGTGCCGCTTGTGTCCGGCCGGCAGTGACTCCCAGCGGACGTTGTACTCGACGTTCGGGGTGGTCACGATGACCGTCGCGGGACGGGCCGCGCCGAACACCGCGTACTCCACGGCGGGCAGCCGCGGCGGGTCGACGTGTTCGATGACCTCGCACAGCACGGCCGCGTCGTACCCTTCGAGCCGGCGGTCGGTGTACGTCAGCGAGCCCTGGAGCAGCGTGACGCGGGACGCCTGGCGCTCGCCCATCTGGTCCAGCCGCAGCCGCCGGGCGGCAACGGTGAGCGCACGGGCCGACACGTCGACCCCGACGACCTCCGTGAAACGGGGGTCAGCCAACAGTTCCTTGACCAACTGGCCCTGGCCGCAGCCGAGGTCGAGCACCCGGGACGCACCGGTCCGGGCCAGCGCGGTCACGATCGCCGTGCGGCGGGCCCGCGCCAACGGCACCGGCTTCTCCTCGGTGTCCGTGCTCTCGTCGACGGCGTTGTCGATCTCCTCGACCTCGGTGTCGTCGCTCTGCGCGAGGCGTTCCAGGGCGAGCCGTTCCAGCGCGGTGCGGGCGAGGCCCCAGCGGTGGTTGAGGTACCGGCTGGTGATGACCTGCCGCTCCGGGTGGGTCGCGAGCCAGCCCTCCCCGGCGCGCAGCAGCTTGTCGACCTCGTCCTGCGACACCCAGTAGTGCTTGGTGTCGTCCAGCACCGGCAGCAGGACGTAGAGGTGGCGCAGCGCCTCGGCGAGCGTGCGGCCCGAGCCCTCCAGGACCAGGGACACGTAACGGGAGTCTCCCCACTCGGGGAAGCGTGCGTCGAGCGGTACGGGGGTCGCGGTGACCGTCCAGCCGAGCGGTGCGAACATCCGGTGCACCAGTTCGGCGCCCCCGCGCGCGGGGAGCACCGGAACCTCGATCCGCAGGGGCAGCGGTTCGGCGGCCCGTGCGGGCAGCGTCGTGCACTGGCCCTTCAGCGCACTGGAGAACACCCGGCTGAGCGCGACGGCGAGCAGGGAGGACGCCGCGTAGGGGCGGTCGTTCACGTACTGCGCGAGGGCGGCGTCGGGTGTGCTGCGCTCCTTGCCCTTGAGCTTGCGGACCAGCGCCACGGGGTCGACCTCCAGCAGCAGCGCCGCCGTGCAGCGCTCCGCGGTCGCCTCGGGGTAGAAGACGTGGGCGGTGCCGTGCGAGGTGGAGAACGCCTGGCTGCGGTCGGGATGCTTGTGCAGCAGGAAGCCCAGATCGGTCGCGGGACGTTCAGGATGACCTGTAGCGGTGATGGTGAGGAACACCCGTACGAGTATTGCGGGCGGGTACCGGCCGGGGCGAGGGAGTTTTCCGGGCGCCCGTCCCGGGGTGGTCCGTGGGGGTGCGTCAGGCGGAGAGGTCCGCCGGGGTGTGGCTACCCGTGCGGACGCACCTGGGCAAGATCACCTGAGTGCGCCAGCTGCAACGGTTCTGACCTGCGATGTTGCCCTGCGCGACCGGCTGGCCGCGGGGACGGTCCGGCGCCGCGGGCGGGCCGGTGGAGATGCGCCGTCATCCGACGGATCGTCACATGAGGGGGCGACGGTACCGGCTCTCGTCAGCGCGCGGGCAAGCCTCCGCACGCGGCCGGTGCTTGACGGAGGATCACATGCATGCTCGACGCTTTCTCGCCTCGGCCGGGGTGGCCGCGGCGACGGTCGCCCTCACCGCGCCGCTCGCCCTCGCGGCGGGCGTTCCGGCCGGCGGGGCGCCCGGCCCCCGGCCCGGTTCCGACACCCTGTCGTTCTCGCCGGACCCCGTGCGGGCCGGACACACCACCACCGTGCGCACGTTCTCCTGCGGGAACAGCGACACCGCCACGGTGAACGCCGAGTCCCTGGGCGTGCGGCACGTCCGGCTCACCCGCGACGGACGTGACGGACGTGACGGACAGGGCGGACAGGGCGGACGCGACCTGAGGGACGACCAGGATGCCCGGGGCGGCCCGCAGTCCGGCGCCCGGGACGAACTGAGCGGACGCCTCGACGTGCCGTGGAACACCCGCCCCGGCCGCTACGACGTCCACGGGACCTGCAACAACGGTGCGCACCTCGCCGGAGTGCTGGAGGTCGTGCCCTCCAGCGGATCGCACGCCGGATTCGGCGGCTCCCGCGCCGACGAACACGGCACCCTCACCACGGCCGCGGGCGGTGTCCTGATCGTCGGCGCGGTGGCGGGCGGCGCGTTCCTCCACCGGGCGCGGCGCCGGGCCGTCTGACGCACTCGCCCGGAACGGGCCCGCACCCGTGCCCCGGCCGGGTGCGGCCACGGCAAGAGCACGGGGCGAACGGAAGGAGACCCGGGATGGACCCGTACCCAAGGAGGCCGGCGCGCTACTCCGCCGAGGGCGAGGCGCTGCTCGCGGCGCTCGACGTCCACCGCAGGGCCGCCCGGGCCCGGGTCGATCGACGGCACCGGGTGGGGTGGTCCTCCCTCGCGCTTGCCGTCCTGGTCGGGGTGCGCCTGGTGCAGGGCGACCCGGTGGCGGGACCGCCGCAGCCGGCGCCCGCGGCGGCGGTCCGTCCCGCCCCGTCGGCCACGGCGTCGGCGGGCGCGGCCCAGGCGGGCGCGGAACCCCTCACCGTCGCCCGCCCGGCGCGGGTCCAGGTGCCGAGCATCCGGGTGGACGCCCCGCTGCTGGACGTCGGTTACGACCCGCAGGGACAGATCGAGGCGCCCGCGCCGACCCGGCCGGACACCGCGGGGTGGTTCAGCGAGGGACTCACCCCGGGCGAGCGCGGAACCGCGGTGATCACCGGCCATGTGGACACCCGCACCGGCCCCGCCGTCTTCTACTCACTGGGCCTGCTCCGCCCGGGCGAGACCGTCGAGGTGCCCCGCGCCGACGGGCAGACCGCGGTGTTCACCGTCGACGGCGTCGAGACCTTCAAACGCGAGGGGTTCCCCGCCGAGCGCGTCTACGGCGACACCGGGCGCCCGGAACTGCGCCTCATCACCTGCGGCGGCTCCTACGCGGGGGAGAGCGGCTACGACGCGAACGTGGTCGTCTTCGCCCACCTCACCGGCGTGCGCTGAGCTGGCACCTTCGGGTGTCGACCGGCACGCCTGACCGGGTTCCTCCGGCTGAGTGGGCCCGACCGGGCGCCGGCGAGGCTCACCGACGGGCCCGACCGGGCGCCGGCGGTCCCCACCGACGGGCCCGACCCGGTGGCGGCGGGCCTCACCGACGTGCGCCGAGCAACGCCCGGCCCGTCGCCCACAGTGCCGTCAGCACGGCGACCGTCAGGTACCCGGCGCCCACCGCGGCGAGCGGCCCCCACGGGACGACCACCGGGGCCGGCGCCCCGACCAGTGCCAACGCCGCAGCCAGCGCCCCCAGGTGCACCGCCGCCACCAGTGAGCCCAGCACGGCACCCGTGCCGACCAGCACGGCCGCCTCCCACCCGACGACCCGGAGCACCTGCCCCCGGGTGGCCCCCGCCAGTCGCAGGGCCCGAAGCTCCGGAAGCCGGTCCGCGGCGGCCATCAGCGTCGTGTTGGCCAGCGCCAGCGCCCCGTACAGCACCGCGATCCCGAGGACCAGCAGGAAACCGATCCGGGTCGCCCCGTTCGCGCGCGGAGCCAGCGCCCGCGCGTACGCCTCGCCCGTGCGGACCCGGCCGTCCCCCGCGGCCGTCCGCAGCGCCGCCGCGACCGCACCCGCCCGGGCCCCGGGCACCACCCGGACCTCGACGCGGTCCACCACGGCGCCCGGCGCGTTGGCCGGCGTGACGTACACGCCCTGGGAGCCGGTACCGGTGCGCAGGACCGCCGCGATCCGCAACCGCACCCGCTGACCGTCCGCCCGCCACACGGTGACGTGCTGCCCCACCCGGTGCCGCTGCCACTCCTCGTTGACGACGAGGGACCCGTCGTCCAGGTCCCGCACGTCGCCCGCGGCGACCGGGAGCGTCGTGGTCGCCGCGAGGGCCGCGGGGTCGACGGCGCGCGCCTCGGACCGGACCAGCGCCGTCCCCTCCTCCAGTACGTGCACCTCGCTCGCCGCGGACGGGGACACCAGCGCGCCGGGCACCCGAGCGAGCGCCGCGACCCCCGCCCGGTCCACGCCCGTGACCACGAAGTCCGCCGTCGTCCTGCGCTCGACCTCCCGCGCCTTCGCCCCGTTCAGGGTGGCGGTCGTCCCGAGCAGGGTGCCGGTGAGCGCCACGGTCACCAACACCGGGGACGCCACCGCGGCCCCGCGCCGGACCGCCGTGGACACGCCCGCGCGGACGAGTTCGCCGCCGGCCCCGGGCAGCCGCGCCGGCAACCGGGTCAGGGCCCGGGCCACCGGACCCACCCAGCCGGGTGCCAGCAGCGCCACCGCGACGATCAGCAGCGCGGGCCGGCTGGTGTACGTCTTGCGGTGCAACAGCTCGCCCGGTTCGGCGACCAGGGAGTACCCGAGGAGTCCCAGCGCGGCCACCAGCAGGCCACCGCCCCACAGCAGCCGGCCCCGGGTCAGCACCCCGTGGTCGACGGACGCCTCCCGCAACGCCTCGGCCGGGCCGGTGCGCCCCGCCCGCCAGGACGCCGCCGCCACCCCGGCGAGGGCCACCGCGAGCCCCGTCCAGAACGCCAGATGGTACGGCCAGCGGTCCGGGCCGATCCGGAAGCCCTCGGGCGCCGCCTGACGGGCCACCAGCAGGCGGGCCAGCAGCGGCGCCGCCCAGCCGCCGAGCAGACACCCCACCGCCGATGCGGTCCCCCCGACGAGCAGCCCCTCCGCGTACACCGTGCGACGCACCTGACCCGGGGTCGCCCCCGCCGTGCGCAGCAACCCGAACTCCCGGCGTCGACGGGCCACCGAGTACGCGAACGTCGACGCGACCACGAACACCGACACGAACCCGCAGACCCCGCCCGCCGTGCCGAGCAGCGCGACGAGTGCCGTGCGCGCCGCCCGCTCCCGTTCCGTACCGGGGTCCGCGAGCCGCCGCTCGGTGCCCGTGAGGACCCGCACCCCCGGGTACCGGTCGTCGGCGACCACCGCGCGCACCGCCGCCGACGGGGCGTCCACGACCACGTGGTCCCCGGCGGCGAACCGCGCCGCGTGCCGCTCGGTGAGGAACACGGCCCGCTCGAACACGGTGGGGGCGGCGGCCGTCCCCACCACCCGGAGCACGCCCCGGTCGGTGTCGACCCGTTCGCCGGGCCGCGCCCAGCCGCCGGCCGCGACGGCCTCCCCGTCCCGCACCGGCGCACGCCCCGCGGTCAGCCGGTACGAGGCGAAGGCGGCGGTCGACCACGGGTGGGCGACGAGTTCACCGGCGCCCTCGGCCCGCACCGGGAACGTCCGGTCCACCACCGTGGGTCCCAGCTCCGCCAACTCCCGCAGCAGGGCGCGCGGCACCGCCCGGGGCCCGCTCCACCTGCCCTTGCGGGGGCCGGCGGGGGTGTCCACCCGGAGGGTGTCCGCCCCCCGGACCAGCACCGGTGCCGCCGCGAACCGCTCCGGCTGCCGCTCCGGGGTCCGGGTCGCCGAGGCCAGGGCCAGGCCCATCGCGGTGAGCACTCCGACGCCCAGCGCCAGGGCCAGGAAGCCCCCGAGGAAGGTGACCAGACGCTCGCGCAGTCCGCACCACGTCACGCTCAGCACGTCGCCGCCCCCACCCGGGCCTCCAGCGCGGTCATCCGTCGGGCGACCTCCTCGGCGCCCGGCGCGGTGACCTCCCCGGCGAGCGCCCCGTCCACCAGGAACACCACCCGGTCGGCGCGGGCGGCGGCCGTCGGATCGTGGGTCACCATGACGACGGTCCGCCGCTCCTCGTCCACCAACTCCCGCAGCAGGGTCAGCACCCCGCGGCCCGCGACGGTGTCGAGCGCGCCGGTCGGCTCGTCCCCGAACACCACCGAGGGGCGGGTGATCAGGGCGCGGGCCACCGCGACCCGCTGCTGCTGACCGCCCGACAACTGGGCGGGCCGGTGCCGGGCCCGGTCCGCCAGCCCGACCCGGGCCAGTGCCTCCCGCACCCGGGCCCGGCCGGGACGGCGGCCCGCCAACCGCAGCGGCAGCGCCACGTTCTGCTCGGCCGTCAGCGACGGCAACAGGTTGAAGGACTGGAACACGAACCCGACCCGCTCCCGCCGCAGCAGGGTCAGCCGCCGCTCACCGAGTCCCGTCAGCTCGGTCCCGTCGAGGACCACCGACCCCGAGGTCGGCCGGTCGAGCCCGGCCGCGCACTGGAGCAGCGTCGACTTCCCCGACCCGGAGGGGCCCATGACCGCCGTGAAGGTGCCCCGCTCGAAGGAGAGGGACACTCCGTCCAGGGCCGTCACCGGGGTGCCGCCGCGGCCGTGCGGCCGGTGCACCCGAGTCACCGCGGCCAGCCTGATCACCTTGTCGTCCATGCCGTCCACTCCACCGCGCCGGACCCCGCCGGGTCAGCGGGGCACGGTGGAGAACCGGGGTAGGGCCTGCCCCACCCCCGGACCTCCACCCAGCGCCCTGGGCCGGCCCCGGACGCCCGCCTACCGTGGTGCCCATGCGCAGCGAACCAGGGCGGCACCCCGCTCCCGCCCCACCGTTCACCTTGGTCGCGCCCCTGGCGGACGGGGCCCCGGCATCGACCGCCGGCGAAGGGCCCGGCACGGGCCTGCGCGAGGCCCTGGGTTCCCCGCGCCGACTGCGCTACCTGCGCACCCGTTGGCCCTGGCGGGCGGTCGGCTACCTCCTGACCGGCGCCCTGCTGGGCCCCGTCCTCCTGGTGGCCCTCCTGCTCACCGCCACGGCCGGGCTCGCCCTCGCGCCGGTGCTCCTCGGACTGCCGCTGCTGGCCTCACTGGTGCTCCTCGGGCTGCCGTTCGCCCGGTTCGAACGGTGGCGGTTGCGCCTGGTCCGGCACACCGCGACCGATCCGCACCGACGGGTCACCGCACCGGGGCCCGGCGCCTGGGCCCGGGTCCGCTTCCGGGAACCGGTCACCTGGCGGGAGTTCGGGTACGCCGGGCTCACCGCGCTCCTGCTGTGGCCGCTGGAGGCGCTGGCGGTGGCCCTCGCCCTGGGCGCGCCCCTGACCCTCGTCGGCGCGCCGGCCCTGATGGCGACCGTCGGCGGCGGCGAGGAGGTCCGGGTGCTCAAGCTGTGGCTCGTCACCTCGTGGCCGCTCGCCTGCGCCTGCGCCGCCCTCGGGGCCGTACTGATCGCCCCCGGACTGTACGCGCTCGGCTGGCTCGCCGAGGTCCGCGCCGGCATCGCCCGGGCCCTGCTGGGCCCGCGGGACACCACGGCCGAGCGGACCGTGCGGGAGCTGAGCCGCTCCCGGGTCCGGCTGGTCGACGCCTTCGACGCCGAACGGCGCCGGATCGAACGGGACCTGCACGACGGGGCGCAACAACGGCTCGTCGCCCTGACGATGACCCTGGGCCTCGCCCGCCTCGACGCCCCGCCGGGACCGCTCGCCGACACCCTGGCCCGCGCCCACGACGAGGCCGGACGGGTCCTCGCCGAACTGCGCGAACTCATCCACGACATCCATCCGAAGGTCCTCACCGACTTCGGTCTGGAGGCCGCCGTCCAGGACGCCGCCGACCGCTCACCGGTGCCCGTCGACGTCGTCGCCGCACTGCCGGGCCGGCTCCCCGGGCCGGTGGAGGCCGCCGCCTACTTCGTCACCCGGGAGGCCCTGGCCAACGTCGCCCGGCACAGCGGTGCCCACCGGGCCAAGGTCGCTGTCCGGCACGCCGCCGGGACGCTGGTCCTGGAGGTCGACGACGACGGCCGCGGCGGCGCCGACCCGGCGGCCGGCAGCGGACTGACCGGACTCGGCGACCGCGTGTCGGCCCTGGATGGCACACTCACCCTGTCCAGCCCATCGGGCGGACCGACCCTGCTGCGCGTGGAGATCCCTTGCCGACCGACCGAGCGGACCCGTCCCAGCTGACGGCCGGCACCCGTGCGCCCCGGCCGCTGCGGGTGGTCCTCGCCGAGGACAGCGTCCTGCTGCGCGAGGGACTCGTCGGCCTGCTCGCCCGCTTCGGGCACCAGACGGTGGCCGCCGTCGGGGACGCCGCCGCGCTGACCGTCGCCGTCGCGGACACGGACCCGGACGTCGTCGTCACCGACGTGCGGATGCCGCCCGACTTCGAGGACGAGGGGCTGCGCGCCGCCGTGGCCCTGCGCCGCGCCCGGCCCACCCTGCCGGTCCTCGTACTGAGCCAGTACGTGCAACGGGCCTACGCGGCCGACCTCCTCGACTCGGGCGACGGCACGGGCGTCGGCTACCTCCTCAAGGACCGGATCGGCCAGGTCGAACAGTTCCTCGGCGCACTGCGCGCGGTCGCCGACGGCGGCACGGTCGTCGACCCGGAGGTGGTCCGCCAACTGCTGCGCCGCCGCCGCGATCCCCTACAGCGGCTGACCCCGCGCGAACGGGAGGTGCTGGGCCTGGTCGCCGAGGGACGCTCCAACAGCGCCATTGCCCGGGAACTCGTGGTCTCCGACGCGGCCGTGGTCAAGCACATCGGCAGCATCCTCGCCAAGCTGGACCTGCCGCCCGCGGGCGACACCCACCGCCGGGTCCTCGCCGTCCTCGCCTACCTGCGGTCCTGACCCGGCCGCCGCCGGCACCGGGGCCTTCACGGTCGCGCGGCGCGCGGCGCGCCGGCGGGAAGGCGCACTCGCGTCGTGAGGGTGCGGATTCGGGGAAGGTAGACGCCATGGGATTCCACGTTGACTCCGAGACCGGGCGGCTGCGCCGCGTCATACTGCACCGGCCCGACCTGGAGCTGAAGCGGTTGACCCCCAGCAACAAGGACGCCCTCCTCTTCGACGACGTGCTGTGGGTGCGCCGGGCCCGTCAGGAGCACGACGGGTTCGCGGACGTGCTGCGGGACCGCGGCGTGACGGTCCACCTCTTCGGTGATCTGCTCACCGAGGTGCTGGACGTGCCCGAGGCCCGAGCGCTGGTCCTGGACCGGGTCTTCGAGGAGAAGGAGTACGGTCCGCTCGCCACCGGCCATCTGCGGGCCGCCTTCGCGGGGCTGCCCGCGCCCCAGTTGTGCGAGGCGCTGGTCGGCGGCATGACCAAGCGGGAGTTCCTGGAGGGCCACGCCGAACCCACCTCCGTCCGCTTCCACGCCATGGAGCTGGACGACTTCCTGCTCGGCCCGCTGCCCAACCACCTGTTCACCCGGGACACCTCCGCATGGATCTACGACGGCGTGTCCATCAATGCGATGCGCTGGCCGGCGCGCCGCCGCGAGACCGTGCACTTCGAGGCGATCTACCGGCACCACCCGCTGTTCGCACCGGAGTCGGCGGGACCGTTCAACGTCTGGTCCGAGGGGCTGGCCGACTACCCGTCCACCATCGAGGGCGGTGACGTCCTGGTGATCGGCAACGGCGCGGTCCTCATCGGGATGAGCGAGCGGACCACGCCCCAGGCCGTGGAGATGCTCGCCCACAAACTGTTCGCGGCCGGGTCCGCACGGACCATCGTCGCGCTCGACATGCCCAAACGGCGCGCCTTCATGCACCTGGACACGGTGATGACGATGGTCGACGGTGACACGTTCACGCAGTACGCCGGGCTCGGCATGCTCCGCTCGTACACGATCGAGCCCGGTGTCGACGTGCGGGAGCTGAAGGTCACCGACCACCCGCCGGAGCACATGCACCGGGCCGTCGCCGCGGCCCTCGGCCTCAGCGAGATCAGGGTGCTCACCGCCACCCAGGACGTGCGCGCGGCGGAGCGGGAGCAGTGGGACGACGGCTGCAACGTCCTCGCCGTGGAACCGGGCGTGGTCATCGCCTACGAACGCAACGCCACCACCAACACCCATCTGCGCAAACAGGGCATCGAGGTGATCGAGATCCCGGGGAGCGAGCTGGGGCGCGGTCGGGGCGGGCCGCGGTGCATGAGCTGCCCGGTGGAGCGGGAGGCCGTGGGTGCCGGCTGAACGCCGACCTCGGGAACGGCCTGAAGCAGCCTTGCATAGAAATGCTGTCTATCGTATAGACTTCCAAACTTCCTGACCGACGTTCTCGCCCCTGGAGCCCCGCATGGTGACTGTCCCGTCCGGTTTCACCGGCCGCCACTTCCTCAAGGAGCTGGACTTCACCGCCGACGAGTTCAAGGCCCTGGTCGTCCTCGCGGCCGAACTGAAGGCGGCCAAGAAGTCGCGCACCGAGACCCCCCTGCTGCGCGGCCGGAACATCGCCCTCATCTTCGAGAAGACCTCCACCCGGACCCGCTGCGCCTTCGAGGTCGCCGCCGCCGACCAGGGCGCCAGCACCACCTACCTGGACCCCTCCGGCTCCCAGATGGGCCACAAGGAGTCGGTCAGGGACACGGCCCGGGTACTGGGCCGGATGTACGACGCGATCGAGTACCGGGGCGACAGTCAACCCGCGGTCGAGGAACTGGCCGCCTTCGCGGGCGTCCCCGTCTACAACGGCCTCACCGACGACTGGCACCCCACCCAGATGCTCGCGGACGTCCTCACCATGACCGAGCACTGCGTCAAGCCCCTCGACGGGACCTCCCTCGCCTACCTCGGCGACGCCCGGTTCAACATGGGCAACTCGTACCTGATCACCGGGGCGCTCCTCGGCATGGACGTCCGGATCGTGGCCCCCGAGGCGTACTGGCCCGCCCGCGGGGTGGTGGACCGGGCCCGTGCGCTGGCCGAGAAGAGCGGCGCCACCCTCACCCTCACCGAGGACGTCACCGAGGGGGTGCGCGGAGCGGACTTCGTCGCCACCGACGTCTGGGTGTCGATGGGGGAGCCCAAGGAGGTCTGGGCCGAGCGGATCGCCGCCCTCGGCCCGTACGCCGTGACCCTGGAGGTGCTCCAGGCCACCGGCAACCCGGACGTGCGGTTCCTGCACTGCCTGCCGGCCTTCCACGACCTGGGCACCCGGGTCGGCCGCGACATCCACGAGACGTACGGCCTGGAGTCGCTGGAGGTCACCGACGAGGTCTTCGAGTCCCCGTACTCCGTCGTCTTCGACGAGGCCGAGAACCGGCTGCACACCATCAAGGCCGTCCTGGTGGCCACGCTCGCCGACTGACCGGGGCGGGAGCGGCGGCGGGCTCGTCACCCGCCCCCGCTCCCTCCGGGTCAGGAGGTGGACAGGCCCAGGTCCGCCGCGACGGCGCTGACCCGGGTGAACACCGAGTCGGGGTGCACGTCGTCGCAGTACTTGTTGCCGGTGGAGACGATGCCGATCACCTTGCCGCCGGCTATCAGCGGACCGCCCGAGTCGCCGCGGCAGGTGCTGTCCTTGGTGCCCGCGGTGGGAGCACCGCACACCGTCAGCGCCCGGGTGTCGGTGGGACCGGTGAACGGTTCGCAGGTCTTGATGGACGCCAGCTTGAGCACCGCCGACTTGAGCCGGGTCGCCGAGGTGTCCCGCGCGGTCTGCCCCCAACCCACCGCCGTCGCGGTCTTCCCCAACGCGTAGAGCGCGTTGTCCCGCGGACCCGCCACCGGCAGCGACCGGTACGGCATCCGCGCCGACAGCGTCAACACGGCCGCGTCACGGCC
Source organism: Streptomyces sp. NPDC059816 (assembly GCF_042732055.1). Taxonomy (NCBI): domain Bacteria; kingdom Bacillati; phylum Actinomycetota; class Actinomycetes; order Kitasatosporales; family Streptomycetaceae; genus Streptomyces; species Streptomyces sp. NPDC059816. The sequence continues at coordinate 45,898 of NZ_JBHWIQ010000006.1, read as the reverse complement.
GAGGAAGCCGTCGTACTGCGGGTGCAGCGTCACATCGGCCACCCCGCGGAGGGTGCCGTTGGTGCCGGCGAGGGTGGTGCGCCCGCCGATGACCTTCAGCTGGCGGGCCGCGTCGACGTCCTTGACGCAGTGCGCCGCGGTCAGCACCTTGGTGGGCGCCACGAGGGTGCCGCCGCACACGTGTTGACCGTCCGCGGTCCTCAGCTGCATGGCGTACGGGTGGGTACCGGTCGTGGCGTTCTTCCCGCCGTGGATGGCGCTGGCCGGCGCCGCGGTGACCGTGAGGCCCGCAGCCATGAGCGCGGACGCGGCCAGTACGGTGGCGGCGCTCCTGGTGGAACTGGACATGGAATCCCCCTCTGGACGTGGGCGCGGCGTGATCCACCGCGCCTTCCGTACAGCAGGACGGGGAGTTCGGCGCGGGCGTTCCCCACGAAGGAGGGAGTTCTTCGCAGCCCGCCGGGGGAGCGCTCAGTGGGCGTGGCGGGGCCGGGGCACGGCGGAGAGCGTGAACCACACGGCCTTGCCGGACTCGGTGGCCCGGTGTCCGCACGCCGAACTGAGGGCCCGGATCAGCAGCAGGCCCCGCCCGTGCTCCTGCCAGGGGTCCGGCGGTTCCGGAAGCGCGGGGCGGGTGAGACTGCCCGGGGGACACGGATCGGGGTCGTGCACCTCGACCTGACAGCCACCGGGCAGCAGCGCCACGACCAACTCGATCGGTTCGTCGCCCGAGGTGTGCTCGACGGCGTTCGCCACCAGTTCCGCCGTGAGCAGTTCGGCCGTGTCGCAGTCGGCGGTGTCCCGGGTGTCGGCCGCGTCGGCGAGCGCCGTCCGCACCAGCGCGCGCGCCACCGGCACCGCCGCGGTGGAGTGGGGCAGCGCGATGCGCCAGGAGGCGGGGGCGGATGACTCGTGCAAGGCGGGTCCGTTCGGGGCGCAGATGGTCCGGCCGTCAACTTCATGAATGGTACGGGGTGGCCCCCGCCCGCCGAACGCGGGGCGAAGCCCGCACCTGCGCCCCTGGTCACACCCCCTGCCGTCGCCGGTACGGTCACCCGTCGCCGTGCGGCCGGTGCTCGACCAGCCAGGACTCGGCATGGGTGACGGCGTCGGCCAGGTCGCAGGGGGCCGGTCAGGGGCTTCACGGATATGGGCGCCCAGCGTTCCGGAACGGGTGCCACCGCGCCAACGGGTTCCGCCCCCGCCCAGCAGGCGAACCCCCGCTTCGGCCCGTGACCCGTATCAGCGGGCGACCCGATTCAGTGGGCGGACCCGATTCAGCCGGCGATCCGCTCCAGATCGCTGGCCGCGCGGTCGGCCTCGGGCAGGGTCAGCATCGCCAGCCGGGCCCGCCGGGCGCGGGCCGAGACCTCCGGGTCGGCCAGCACGGCCCGGCAGACCCGTGCGATGCCCTCCGGCGTGGCCTCGCCGACCTGCCGGCCGAGCCCCAGTTCCGCCACCCGCTCGGCGTTCGAGAACTGGTCGCCGAACTGCGGGAGCACCGCCATCGGCGTGCCGGTGCGCAGCGCTTCCCGGACGCTGTTGAACCCGCCGTGGGTGAGGAAGAGGTCGACGGACTCCAGCAGCAGCGGCTGCGGAAGGTACTCGACCAGCCGCACGTGCGGGGGCAGTTCCCCCGCTTCCACCGGCAGGCCCACCGAGGCCACGATCACGGTGCAGTCCTCCAGCAGGGCCGCCGCCCGGGTGATCGACCGCAGCGTCTCGGCGGGGTGCGGCATCGGGATCGGCAACCGCCCGGACCCCCGCCCCTGTGACTCCCGCAGCAGATGGGGGAGCGCGGTGCCGAGCGCGGCGAAGACCAGGGGCCGGTCCACGGGGAGGTCGACTACCCACGGGGGCAGCGCCAGCCCGCGCCCCACGGTCAATGTCTGCCGGTACGCGAGGGACGTGGGGAGGTGCCGGGCGAAGGAGTACCCGGCCGGTACGTAGTCGACGCGCCCGTACGGGACCAAGGACAGCGGGTCGTCCTGGGCCGGCAACCCGTTCTCGGCGCGCAGTTCGTTGAGCCCGGGCAACAGGTCGACCGGATCGAGGACGTTGCTCGCCCCCGAAGGCGTCGGCAGCTGCGGGACGCTCCGCTGCTCCGAGGTCAGCACGCTACTCATGTCCATGCCGTCGCGGAGGATCAGGTCCGGCCGGAATTCCTCGACGACCGGCCGCAGCGCCGCGTGCATGTCCCGCGCGCTCGTCCCGGTCAACGCGGTGGCCAACACGCGTCTCATCAGGCGTTGCCGTTCGGGTTCGTCCAGGTCCTTGCGTTCGGCGAGCTCGAAGAGGCGCGGTGTCTCGTGGTACCCGGGCACCTGGTCCGCCAGGCACTCCACCACCCGGACCCGCTCGTGGGCGAAGACGGAGGCGAGCGGCGGCGCGGTCGCCACCAGCACCTGGTGCCCCGCCGTGACGAGCGCCCCCACCAGGGGCAACTGGGCACGGCCGTGCGACGGACTGCCCATCGTCGTCACCAGAACGCGCACGAAGCAGCCACACCCCTCTCCCCGGTCTCGCCGGTACCGGAACCCCCTGACCACACCGGGCGGAGCGCCGCGCACCGAACGTACGGTCACGCCCCCCACCGGTCAACGGCACCCGACGTCTTCCGGACAATCCCCGGGCACCGACCGGCGACCGACACCGACGGCACCCACGGCCGCAGGGACGGGGCAACCCCCACTGGTTCACCCATACGGATCGGGCGCGTGACGGCTCTCGGCTCGGATAAACGTCTCATGCGACAAGTTCACTTCATCGAGCGAGTGATCACGCCTCCCAATGGCCCAGGTGGTGGGCCTGCGCCTACGGTTCTCGTGGTTCGGGACGCCCCCACTGCGCCCCACCTCCGCATCCACTCCCCGCCGCGCCTCCGCCCCGCCGTGCGCGTGTACCGCAATGCCCGACCTCCTGAAGGAGAGCCCTGCCCGTGACCGTGGAGACCAGCCAGGAAGCGCTCGGAGAGCCGCGCCCCCAGAGCAGCCTCAGTACCGCGGCGGCCCGCAACCTCGCCACCACGACCAAGTCCGTCCCGCAGATGCAGGAGATCACCTCCCGCTGGCTGCTCAGGCTGCTCCCCTGGGTGCAGGTCTCCGGCGGCACCTACCGCGTGAACCGCCGGCTGACCTACGCGGTCGGCGACGGCCGGATCGAATTCATCCAGGACGGGGCCGAGGTCCGGGTCATCCCCCAGGAACTCGGCGAACTGGCGCTGCTCCGCGGCTTCGAGGACGAAGCCGTGCTGGCCGCCCTCGCGGGCCGATGCGTCCAGCGCGACTTCCGCGCGGGCGAGGTGCTGGCCGAGCGCGGCGCCCCCGCCGAGCGCATCCACCTGGTCGCCCACGGCCGGATCGAGAAGATCGCCACCGGCCCGTACGGCGACGACAACGTGACCGGCGTGGTCGCGGACGGCGACCGGTTCGGCCAGGACGCGCTGCTCGACCCGGACGCCGTCTGGGAGTACACCGCCGTCGCCAGGACGTCGGGCACCCTGCTCACCCTCTCCCGCGCCGACTTCGACTCCGTGATCGCTGGATCACCGTCCCTCCAAGCGCACCTGCACGAGTTCCGCGCCCTGTCGGAACACCGGCAGAACCAGCGCGGCGAGGCGGAGATCGCGATGTCCGCTGGCCACAGCGGCGAGGTCGAACTCCCCGGCGCCTTCGTGGACTACGAGCTCAACCCCCGGGAGTACGAACTCTCCCTCGCCCAGACCGTGCTGAAGGTCCACACCCGCGTCGCCGACCTCTACAACCAGCCGATGAACCAGACGGAGCAGCAACTGCGGCTCACGGTGGAGGCGTTGCGCGAGCGCCAGGAGTACGAGCTGATCAACAACCGCGAGTTCGGGTTGCTCCACAACGCGGCCTTCAGCCAGCGGATCCAGCCCCACTCCGGCCCGCCGACCCCGGACGACCTCGACGAGCTGCTCTGCCGCCGCCGCGGTTCCAAGTTCTTCTTCGCCCACCCCCGGGCCATCGCCGCGATCGGCCGGCAGTTCAACTCCCGCGGCCTCTACCCCGATCACGTCGACGTCGGCGGCCAGCAGGTCCCCGCCTGGCGCGGCGTGCCGATCCTGCCGTGCAACAAGATCCCCATCAGCAAGGAGAACACCACCTCGATCCTGGTGATGCGCACCGGCGAGGAGAACCAGGGCGTGATCGGGCTCAACCCCACCGGCCTCCCGGACGAGTACGAGCCCGGCGTCTCGGTGCGGTTCATGGGCATCGACGAGCAGGCGATCATCTCCTACCTGGTCACCACCTACTTCTCCGCCGCGGTCCTGGTGCCCGACGCGCTCGGCGTGCTGGAGAACGTGCAGATCGCCCGTACCGGCGCCTGAGTCCGTCCGCCCGGCCGCCCCGGACCCGGCGGCGGTCGGGCCCGAGTCGCAGCGCCGGGCTCCGGCCCCCGCCGGCGCCCGGCGACCGAGCACTTCACGCGAGGAGTAGTGGTGCGACCATGAGCACCGATGCGCTGCACCGGATTCTGCGCGGCCCGACCGGTCTGGGCACGTCGGGGCTGCACCCGGCACGGCGCACGGGACCGGCCGACGAGGGCCGCCCCGTTCCGGGCCTGTACCACCATCCCGTACCGGAGCCCGACCCCGTCCGCACCGCCGAGGTCAGTCGTCGGATCAAGGAATGGGCGATCGAGGAGATCGAGCTGTACCCGCCCGAATGGGAGGAGGAGTTCGACGGCTTCGGCGTCGGGCGCTACATGACCGTCTGTCACCCCGACGCCCCCACCACCGACCACGTGCTGGTCGCCGCCCGGCTGATGGTGGCCGAGAACGCGGTCGACGACTGCTACTGCGAGGACCACGGGGGCTCGCCCGTCGGACTCGGCGGCCGGCTGCTGCTGGCCCACACGGTGCTCGACCCGGTGCACACCACAGGCGAGTACGCACCGGCGTGGGAGGGGTCACGCAGGGCGGACGCGCCCCGGCGCGCCTACCACTGTGCGATGGAGCACTTCCTGCGGGCGGCCACGCCCTCCCAGGCGGACCGCTTCCGGCACGACATGGCCCGACTGCACCTCGGGTACCTCGCCGAAGCGGCCTGGGACCAGACCGACCACGTCCCCGAGGTGTGGGAGTACCTGGCGATGCGCCAGTTCAACAACTTCCGCCCCTGCCCCACCATCACCGACACCGTCGGAGGGTACGAACTCCCGGCGGACCTGCACGCCCGGCCCGAGCTCCAACGGGTGATCGCGCTCGCCTCCAACGCCACCACCATCGTCAACGACCTCTACTCCTACACCAAGGAACTCGACAGTCCGGGCCGGCACCTGAACCTGCCCGTGGTGATCGCCGAACGCGAGGAACGCACCGAGAAGGACGCGTACCTCAAGGCGGTCGAGGTCCACAACGAGCTGATGCACGCGTTCGAGGCCGAATCGGCGGCCCTCGCCGCGGCCTGCCCCCTGCCCACCCTGGTGCGCTTCCTGCGCGGCGTCGCCGTGTGGGTCGACGGCAACCACCACTGGCACCAGAACAACACCTACCGCTACAGCCTGCCGGACTTCTGGTGAGGAAGGAACACCGTCCGTGACCACGCCCGAACTGACCACCCCCCGCGAGAGCCTCGTCTCCGCGCCCGCGACGCCCTACCAGGGCGACATCGCCCGCTACTGGAACCACGAGGCGAGGCCCGTCAACCTACGGCTCGGCGACGTCGACGGCCTCTACCACCACCACTACGGCATCGGCGACGTCGACCGCACCGCCCTCGGTGACCCCGGCGCACCCGGGTACGAGCAGCGCCTGATCGACGAACTGCACCGACTGGAGTCCGCCCAGGCCGAAGTGCTGCTGGACCACCTCGGCCCGGTCCAGCAGGACGACATAGTCGTGGACGCCGGCTGCGGCCGGGGCGGCTCGATGGTCATGGCGCACCGGCGCTTCGGCTGCCAGGTCGAGGGGGTCACCCTCTCGGCCAAGCAGGCCGACTTCGCCAACGGGCGCGCCCGCGAACTCGACTACGAGGGGTCCGTACGGGCCCGGGTCTGCAACATGCTGGACATGCCCTTCGAGACCGGGCGGGCCGCGGCCTCCTGGAACAACGAGTCCAGCATGTACGTCGATCTGCACGACCTGTTCGCCGAACACGCGCGGATCCTCGCTCCCGGCGGCCGTTACGTCACCATCACGGGCTGCTGGAACCCCGTCTACGGGCAGCCGTCCAAGTGGGTCTCGCAGATCAACGCGCACTTCGAGTGCAACATCCACTCCCGTCGGGAGTACCTGCGCGCCATGGCCGACAACCGTCTCGTCCCGCAGGCCGTGGTGGACCTGACGGAGGCGACCCTGCCGTACTGGGAGCTGAGGGCCACCTCCTCGCTCGTCACCGGGATCGAGGAGGCGTTCATCAACTCCTACCGGGACGGCTCGTTCCAGTACCTGCTGATCGCCGCGGACCGCGTCTGACCGCATGCTCCGGCGTGCACCGCCGCACCCCCGCCCGACCCGCGTCCCAGCGGGGCGGGCGGGGGTGCGGCGGCTTCACGGGCGACGCAAGCCCCAGGTCTGCAAGGCGTAGGTCCGCCCCTTGTCCTCGCTCGCGATCAGGGGAACGTCGAGCAGTTCGAAGCCCGTCCTCTCGGCGACGGCGACGGCGACGCTGGCGGCGTTCTCGGCCTCCAGCTCCAGGATCACCTGGTCCACCCCCAACTGCTCGAAGGCGTACGCGGCCATCACCCGTACCGCCCGTGCCGCCAGGCCCTGGCCGCGGTGCGCGGGGCCGACCGCGTACCCGATTTCCGTGCCCTCGGGGGCCCGCCGCACCATCACCTCGCCGAGCGGTGCGCCGCCGTCGACCGTGATGGCGAGCAGGAGAGCGGTGCCCTCGGTCCGCAGCCGCCGGCTCCGGTCCAGCCGTGCCCGGGCGGCCGCCGCGTCGAAGGGCGAGACGATCGGCGTCCAGTACGCGATGTCAGGGTGGTCGAACAGGTCCGGCATCGCGGCCAGGTCCGACTCCGTCCACGGGCGGAGGACGAGTCCTTCCCCCACGAGCTCGATCTCCTCGGGGAAGGGCGACGTGGTGCTGCTCATGGCGGGACCTCCCTGGCCTGTTCGGGACGAGATCAAGATAGCCGGGGGGCGTCCCGGTGCTTCACCCGCCTGACCAGGCAGGCTTCCCACGTGCCGCCGCGCCCCCATCGACCCGCCCGGAACGCGGGTCGATGGGGGCGCGGCGGCCTCCGTGTGTCAGATGTCCCGGAACGTTTCGATCTGCGCGCCGACGGAGTTCAACCGCTCCGCCAGCTCCTCGTACCCGCGGTTGATGACGTACACGTTCCGCAGCACGGACGTGCCCTCCGCGGCCATCATCGCGAGCAGCACCACGACCGCCGGGCGCAGCGCGGGCGGGCACATCATCTCGGCGGCGCGCCAGCGGGTGGGGCCCTCGACCAGTACCCGGTGCGGGTCGAGGAGTTGGAGCCGGCCGCCGAGCCGGTTGAGGTCGGTGAGATAGATCGCCCGGTTGTCGTAGACCCAGTCGTGGATGAGGGTCTTGCCCTGCGCGGTCGCCGCGATGGCCGCGAAGAACGGGACGTTGTCGATGTTCAGGCCCGGGAAGGGCATCGGGTGGATCTTGTCGATCGGCGCCTCCAGTTTGGAGGGGCGGACCGTGAGGTCGACGAGCCGGGTCCGGGCGTTGTCGGCGACGTACTCGGCGGACCGGTCGTGGTCGAGGCCCATCTCCTCCAGGACCGCCAGCTCGATCTCCAGGAACTCGATGGGCACCCGGCGGATCGTCAGCTCGGACTCGGTGACGACGGCCGCGGCCAGCAGGCTCATCGCCTCGACCGGGTCCTCGGAGGGGGAGTAGTCGACGTCGACGTCGATGGTGGGCACGCCGTGCACGGTCAGGGTGGTGGTGCCGATGCCGTCGACCCGTACGCCCAGCGCTTCCAGGAAGAAGCAGAGGTCCTGGACCATGTAGTTGGAGGAGGCGTTGCGGATCACGGTCGTGCCGTCGTACCGGGCGGCGGCGAGCAGCGCGTTCTCGGTCACGGTGTCGCCGCGTTCGGTGAGGACGATGGGCCGGTCGAGTTGGGCGTCCCGTTCGACCTCGGCGTGGTACAGGCCCTCGGTCGCGGTGATGTCCAGGCCGAACCGGCGCAGGGCGATCATGTGCGGCTCGATGGTGCGGGTGCCGAGGTCGCAGCCGCCCGCGTAGGGGAGCTTGAAGTGGTCCATGCGGTGCAGCAGCGGACCGAGGAACATGATGATGGACCGGGTGCGCCGGGCCGCGTCCGCGTCGATGGCGGCCATGTCGAGCTGGGCGGGCGGCACGATCTCCAGGTCGACGCCGTCGTTGATCCAGCGGGTGCGCACCCCGATGGAGTTGAGGACCTCCAGCAGCCGGAAGACCTCTTCGATCCGGGCGACCCTGCGCAGGACCGTGCGGCCCTTGTTGAGGAGCGTGGCGCACAGGAGCGCGACACAGGCGTTCTTGCTCGTCTTGACGTCGATGGAACCGGACAGACGGCGCCCGCCGACCACCCGCAGATGCATGGGTCCCGCGTACCCCAGGGACACGATCTCGCTGTCGAGCGCTTCGCCGATGCGCGCGATCATCTCAAGGCTGATGTTTTGGTTCCCGCGTTCAATGCGGTTGACGGCACTCTGGCTTGTGCCGAGCGCTTCGGCGAGCTGGGACTGGGTCCAGCCGCGATGCTGTCGCGCGTCACGGATGAGCTTGCCGATGCGTACGAGGTAGTCGTCTGCCATGTGCCGCAGGCTATCTCAGATATGAGATGAAGTTACCGCCAGGGTGAGCCATCGGAGTTGATGGGGCCCGCGGATGGGTGACGGCGTCACCCGGCTGGATCGACCGGAGGGTCACGGTGCCCGGTCCGTCCGTGCTCGTCCGGATCCGGGCGCTTCTTGGTTCCGATCCTCGATGGTGCGTCGGGGGCGCGGCAAGCGGGCTTGCGCCGTCCGGGGCGGCCAGGGGGAGGGGGCCGGCCCCGCGGCGGCTGGTGCGGTTCAGCCCAGGATCGGCGTGGTCTGCGAGTGGGTGATCCTCCAGCCGGTGTCGGGCTCGCTGCTCTTCTCCAGGAAGTGGGTGAGGGAGCCGGACGTTCCGGGCAGCGGCTTCCCTTCGCTTTCTTCTCGTTCGTCCGAAACGTGCTTCACGCTCACCACGACCGCCACATCGGGGCGGACGAAGCGGATGTCCAGGATCTCCACCGTCGTCAGGACCTTCGCCAGGGGGGAGGCGAGTGCGGCGTGCATGGCCTGTTCGAGTGCGTCCCGGCCGAGTACCCGTCGTCCGCCGAAGTTCACGACGGATGCGTCCGGGGTGTACAGGGGGAGGAAGCGCTCGGGGTCGCTCTGGTGGGTGCTGGCGTCCGAGACGACCCGGCGTATCTCCGCGAGGTCGGCCTCCCGGGCGGTCGCGTCCGGGGTCGTGGACGCGGGGTCCGGGTCGGTGGCCCCTTCGGTTCCGGGGGTCGACGTCGTGCGGGTGTCGGTCATGGCTCCGCTCCCTGCTGTTGTGGAGGCTCCCGCAGTTCGCTGGTTCCTAACTGCGGAGCATTTTGCTCCGGTCGGAACGTCAGCTTAGGTGCGGAGCGATTCGCTCCGCAAGGGGGTGCGGGGGACCAGTTCGTCAGGGGTGCCCGAACTCCCCTACGGGCCGCGGACCCTGGAGCGCGCCCGCGGTCCGGGTCGATGCCGCGACGGACCGCCGGCGCGCCGCCGATTACGATGCGGCCGTATGACGCCTTCCGAACGACGAGGCCCCCGCCAGGCGGAGGCCGAACGCAACGACCGTGCCCTCCTCCAGGCGGCCCGCGAGGTCCTCGCCGCCGAGGGTGCGCACGCCTCGGTCGCCGCGATCGCCGCGCGGGCGGGCGTCGGCATCGGCAGCCTCTACCGCCGCTACCGGACCAAGGAGGAGCTGTTCCAGCGGCTCAGCCAACTGTCCGTGGAGCACTGGGCCGAGGCGGCCGAGCGGGGGCTCGCGGACCCCGACCCCTGGTCCGGCCTCGCGGACTTCGTCGTCACCTGCGTCGAGTTCGGTCAGGGCTCACTGGGCCCCGTCGCCGGGACCATCGAGGTCACCGAGGCCATGCGGGAGGCGAGCGAGCGCTCCGACCGGCTGTTCGGCGCCCTGGTGGACCGGGCCCGCGGGGCGGGCGTCCTGCGTCCGGACGTCACCGCGGTGGACCTGACGCTCCTCATCGAACAGTTCGGTACCTCGCCCGTCCTGGACCAGCTCCGCAAACAGGGCCGCGACGACCTCCTCCCCGAAGCGCGCCAGGCCCGGCGACGCATCGTGGCCCTGGTCCTGGAGGGACTGCGCTCCCCCGGGACGGACCCGCTGCCCGGCGGGCCGCCCTCCGCACGCCTCTTCACCGAGCGCTGGGCCCGCGACTGACCGCCACCGCGCGCTCCGGTCGGCGCCGGCGCGTCAGCGACCGAGTCCGACCACGCCCCAGCCGCGGTGCTCCGCGGCCGTCACGACCTCGCCCCATTCGCCCACCAACCGGGCGAACTCCTCGTAGGTCTCCATCCAGCTGTTCGGCCGGGCCGGCCGGGCGTCGAACGGTGCGCGCAGATCGGTCAGATGCGGTGCGGCCCGACGCCAGGCGTCCGCCCGCGGCGCCACGGCGGTGGGAGCGGCCGAGACCAGCAGCGGGGCGCCCGGCCGGTCGGGCACCGCGGCGAGCAGGGGCTCCGGAGTGTCCTCCTCGCCGGGCGGCACCCAGAGGAGACCCGCGAGGAAGGCGTCCAGGGCGCCGCGCACCCGGTGGGCCGCCGGGGCGTCCCGCAGCTCTTCCCAGCGTTCGCCGGCCCAGAAGTGCGGCTTGAACGAGCCGCAAGTCAGCGTGAACTCGTAGGCCAGGTACCAGGGTTGCCCCGCGGCCCGCGGCGGTATCCACCCCGCGTCCGGATCGGCGCAGTCGGGGCAGTCCCAGCAGCCGGCGCCCCCGTCGCACCGCCCGTCCGCGCAGCGCGCACCGCAACGGCACCGGTCCGCGTCCTCGTCGAGCGCGGACTCCAGGAGCGCCAACCGCCGGCCGGGCGGTGTGTCCTCCAGTCGTCGCCAGTCCACGACGACGACGGTGACGTCCAGTCCCATGTGCTCCCCCCGGGGGTCTCCCCGTCCCGCCGGCTCAGCTCGCGAGCACCTCGGCCACCGCGAGGCGGGCGGCCCGGTTGGTCCGGGGCTCCAGCGGTGCGAGCCGTCCGACCGTGTGGTCGAGCCACCCGAGGTCGCCGAGCCATGCCGCGTGGCCCGCCTCGACGGTCTGGCGCAACAGTTCACCCGCCAACAGCACCTCGCTCACGGTGTAGAGCCGTGCGTGGTGGCTGAACCTCCCCACCCAGTTCTCGTCGGGGTCGCGCAGGGTCGCCCGGAGGCAGGACCCGGCGCCGGGTGCGGGGACCTCGCCGGCGAGGTCGGTGGTGGCGCCCGTCGGGCGGGGGCTCTCCCGGGTCGAGGTGACCAGGGTGTCGAGATCGAGGAACCGGTCCCAGGTGACCACCCGCTCCGGCGCCCCGGCCGCACGGTGGGCTGCGCCGTCGGCCCGGAGCACGAAGAAGGCCCCGCCCTCCTGCCTGGGGTCCCCGATGATCCATCCGCCCCCTCCGTCGGCGTACCGCTCCAGCGGCCCCAGACGCGCTTGCATGATCCCCCCTGACGTTCGTGCTCGGCACCAGGACTTTAGCCGTCCGCGGAGGCCGCGGTTCGCCAGTGGCGGGATACCGACTGGAACCCTCGACGACGGCCGCCCGGCGGAGGGGGTCGGCACCGGGTCGCGGGAGTGGCCGCGCAGGGGTGCGAGGAGGGCGGGGTGCTCCTTCGCGGGAGTCCGGGGCGCCGGTCGGGAACGCCTCGTACCCGGTGCCCTGCGCACGGTGACGGGCAGGGGAGAAGCGGGGTCCGGGCATGACCGAGCGGCCGCGATGTACTAGAGTTATCTCGACATCGAGATATCTGCCTAGGCGTACCGCAGCCGCCAACTCGGTAAGGTCAACCTAACTTAGCCTTACCTTAGCGGATCGGCGAGAGGCCGTGGCGGCAGGATTTGCGATTGCGGTAGACGCGCAATGAAGAAGGAGACTGTCGTGTCGGCGAACAGCTTCGACGCCCGTGCCACGCTGAGCGTGGGTGACGAGTCGTACGAGATCTTCAGGCTGGACAAGGTCGAGGGCTCCGCGCGCCTTCCCTACAGCCTGAAGGTGCTACTGGAGAACCTGCTCCGGACCGAGGACGGCGCGAACATCACCGCCGACCACATCAGGGCCCTCGGCGGCTGGGACTCGCAGGCCCAGCCCAGCCAGGAGATCCAGTTCACGCCGGCCCGCGTGATCATGCAGGACTTCACCGGCGTGCCCTGCGTCGTGGACCTCGCCACCATGCGCGAGGCCGTCAAGGAGCTGGGCGGCGATCCGGCGAAGATCAACCCGCTGGCCCCGGCCGAGCTGGTCATCGATCACTCCGTCATCGCCGACAAGTTCGGCACCAACGACGCCTTCGCGCAGAACGTCGAGCTGGAGTACGGCCGCAACCGCGAGCGCTACCAGTTCCTGCGCTGGGGCCAGACCGCGTTCGACGAGTTCAAGGTCGTCCCGCCCGGCACCGGCATCGTCCACCAGGTGAACATCGAGCACCTGGCCCGTACCGTCATGGTCCGCAACGGCCAGGCGTACCCGGACACCCTGGTCGGCACCGACTCGCACACCACCATGGTCAACGGCCTCGGCGTGCTGGGCTGGGGCGTCGGCGGCATCGAGGCCGAGGCCGCGATGCTCGGCCAGCCGGTCTCGATGCTCATCCCGCGCGTCGTCGGCTTCAAGCTGACCGGTGAGCTGACCCCGGGCACCACCGCCACCGACCTGGTGCTGACCATCACCGAGATGCTCCGCAAGCACGGTGTCGTCGGCAAGTTCGTGGAGTTCTACGGTGAGGGCGTTGCCGCGACCTCGCTCGCCAACCGCGCCACCATCGGCAACATGTCGCCGGAGTTCGGCTCCACCGCCGCGACCTTCCCGATCGACGACGAGACCCTGAAGTACCTGCGCCTGACCGGCCGCAGCGAGCAGCAGGTCGCGCTCGTGGAGGCGTACGCCAAGGAGCAGGGCCTGTGGCTGGACCCGGCCGCCGAGCCGGACTTCTCGGAGAAGCTGGAGCTCGACCTCTCCACGGTCGTCCCCTCCATCGCCGGCCCCAAGCGCCCGCAGGACCGCATCGTCCTCGCCAACGCCGCCCAGCAGTTCGCGCTGGACGTGCGCAACTACGTGGCCGACGACGAGGAGGCGGGCAAGGAGTCCTTCCCCGCGTCCGACGCCCCGGCCTCCACCAACGGCGTGCCGAGCCGTCCGACCCAGGTCACGGCCCCCGACGGCACCACCTACGAGATCGACCACGGCGCCGTCACCGTCGCCGCGATCACCTCCTGCACCAACACCTCGAACCCGTACGTCATGGTCGCCGCCGCGCTGGTGGCCAAGAAGGCGGTCGAGAAGGGCCTCACCCGCAAGCCGTGGGTGAAGACCACCCTGGCCCCGGGCTCCAAGGTCGTCACCGACTACTTCGACAAGGCGGGGCTCACCCCCTACCTCGACAAGGTCGGCTTCAACCTGGTCGGCTACGGCTGCACCACCTGCATCGGCAACTCCGGCCCGCTGCCGGAGGAGGTCTCCAAGGCCGTCAACGAGCACGACCTCGCGGTCACCTCGGTGCTGTCCGGCAACCGCAACTTCGAGGGCCGGATCAACCCCGACGTCAAGATGAACTACCTGGCGTCCCCGCCGCTGGTCGTCGCGTACGCCCTCGCCGGCTCGATGAAGGTCGACATCACCACCGAGGCCCTGGGCATCGACCAGGACGGCAAGCCGGTCTACCTCCAGGACATCTGGCCCACCGAGGCCGAGGTGAACGACGTCGTCGCCAACGCCATCGGCGAGGACATGTTCAACAAGTCCTACAGCGACGTCTTCGCGGGCGACGCCCAGTGGCAGGCGCTGCCGATCCCCACCGGCAACACCTTCGAGTGGGACGCCGAGTCCACCTACGTGCGCAAGCCCCCGTACTTCGAGGGCATGACGATGGAGACCACCCCGGTCTCCGACATCTCCGGCGCCCGGGTGCTGGCCAAGCTGGGCGACTCGGTCACCACCGACCACATCTCCCCGGCCGGCGCCATCAAGGCCGACACCCCCGCCGGCAAGTACCTCACCGAGCACGGCGTCGAGCGTCGCGACTTCAACAGCTACGGCTCGCGCCGCGGCAACCACGAGGTCATGATCCGCGGCACGTTCGCCAACATCCGGCTGCGCAACCAGATCGCGGCGGGCACCGAGGGCGGCTACACCCGCGACTTCACGCAGGCCGACGCCCCCGTGTCGTTCATCTACGACGCCTCCCGCAACTACATCGACCAGGGCATCCCGCTGGTCGTGCTCGCGGGCAAGGAGTACGGCTCCGGCTCGTCCCGCGACTGGGCCGCCAAGGGCACCGCGCTGCTCGGCGTCAAGGCCGTCATCGCCGAGTCCTACGAGCGCATCCACCGCTCGAACCTCATCGGCATGGGCGTCCTGCCGCTCCAGTTCCCCGAGGGCGCGACGGCCGCTTCGCTGGGTCTGACCGGCGAGGAGACCTTCTCCTTCACCGGTGTCACCGAGCTGAACGAGGGCGTCACCCCGCGCACCGTCAAGGTCACCACCGACACGGGCGTGGAGTTCGACGCGGTCGTCCGCATCGACACGCCGGGTGAGGCCGACTACTACCGCAACGGCGGCATCATGCAGTACGTGCTTCGCGGGCTTGCCGGTTCTTGACCTGACGTGAACGAGCGCTCCGTCCCTCGCATCTCGCGCAGTGGGCGGGGCGCTCGCGCTCGACGGGGCGGAAGACATCGCCTGCGACCATGATCGCAGGCGCTCTGTTCCCTGAGCAGAGCTGCGCATCATACGGTGACGAAGAATCCCGTACCTGGTACCAGGTACGGGATTCTTCCGTTTTTGAAGCCTATCCCCACGTACGAGGCAAACGTCTTCGCTCAGCGCGCGATGCAGCGAGGGCCCGACAGCTTCCATGGGACAGGACAACACGAGCTGCGAGTGCGCCTCTCGCAGCGCCTGTTTCCGGACGTTGTAACGCTGTGAACGCGTCATGCTTCTTTCTGTAGTCATGAAGGTAGGGGGACGAGCGGAACAGTTGGGCCTCGTTGATGCAAAGCGTAGAGATGAGGGTGATCTTGGACGTATCAGGGGAACTTGCCACGGTGGGGACGGCAGCCGCGTCGGCGTTGGCCGTGGCGATGGCGGGAGATGGGTGGCATGGGTTTCGGGACTGGCTGGGGCGCTGGTTCGGGCGTGGAGGAGACCTGGCCACGGACCGTCAGCTCGACCGGCTCGACCGGGACCGCGAGGCGCTTCTGGCTGTCCTGGAGAACGAGCGGGATGACCGTGCCGGGGACCTTGCGGCGGCATGGGCCGTGCGGCTGCAGGACGCAGTAGACGAGGACCCTGAGGCAGGCCGCGAGCTGCTCGCGTATGTGAAGCAGTGGCGGGACGAGAATCCGCAGGCTGTACCGCGGGTCGGGGTGGTCAGCCAACAGGCGCAAACCTCGGGAAGGTCAAGAGTCACGCAGGTGGGCCGGGACCAGATCACCGTCCGTCCGGAGCGGCGGTCATGAGCTCCGCGGCCGAGTCCGCTGAGGCACAGATCCACCAGGAGGCCGAAGCCTCCGAGTACGGCGTAGTCAAGCAGGTGGCGGGGGACTACGAGGAACATCACCACCGCTATGTGCGCGAGTGGCAGTACCTGAAGTCCGTGACGGTCGACGCTGACGAAGTCAGCCTGGTGGATCACGTGTATGTCCACGCGGAGGGGGAGTCCGCGTCGGGTGAGCGGCAGGTCGCACGGGGGGTCCGGCTGCTCAAGCAGACGATGGACCGGCACAGTGTCATTGTGCTCACCGGACTTGACGGCACCGGGCGCCGGACCACGGCCCTGCGCGTGCTGCGCGACGCCGGGGTGGAGCCGAAGAACCTCCAGAGCCTCGTCCTGGACTGGGACCGCCCGCGCACGGAGCAGCTGCCGACAACGCCCCAGCACGGCTTCGTGCTTGACCTGTCCGACTACAACAGCCTGCCCGACGACTTCTACGACGGACTGAGCAGCTACCAGGAGGAAGTCTCCACTGCGGGGGCTTACCTCGTGATCCTGGCCACCCCTGCCACCTGGCGGACCCGGAATCGCGCGAACATCCCTCAGATCGAACACGTAGCCCCTCCTGCCCTGGACGTAGCCCGGTCCCATCTGAAGGAGCTCAGGGCCGAGCGGCTTTCCTGGTTGGAAGAAGCCGACAGTCTGGCCCAGCTGCTGACTTCCGCCACAGCACCCGATGACGCCGTCTGGCTCGCTGAGATCATCGCGGACGCGGAGGACGACGATCAGGAGGAGGTGAAGGGTGAGTTCGAGGGGTGGCAGAAGCATCTCCGCAAGTGGTTCAAGGATCACGACGAGGAGGAGCACCTCCGTGACCGTGCCCTGCTCATCTCGACCGCACTTCTCGACGGACATCCCGCCGATATCGTCATGGCCGCCGCAGACCAGCTTTTTAAGCAGGTGAAGGGGAAAGTGCCGGCTGGTGGCGCCTTGGCGGGCCCGGACCTGGAGACACGTCTCGAGATTATCGACGCCGCCCGGACGGAGGACGACGGCCTGTCGCTCAGCGCTGTGCGTCGCGGCCTGGACGAGGCGGTGCTGGCGCACGTCTGGGTTCAACGCCCGCATCTGCGCGATGGACTCCTACGCTGGGCCTCACAGATCACCATGCCGAAGGGGATCGCCGCGAAGTGCCGTCCGCAGGTTGCCGAGGCGCTCACACGGCTGGCCACGGGGCCAGGAGGCCAGGCGGTCCTGGGCATTGTCAAGGAGTGGATCGCCGCGGACAGCGAGCCGCAGCGCCGTCTGGCCGCGGGCGTGCTGGAGAGCACCGCGACGCATCCGGGTATCGGTGTGGCGGTCCGCAAGTACCTCTACGACGCAGCTGGTCAGGAGAGGCTGAGCGAGGCGCTCGCCCGGACGGTGGCCGAGGTGTGTGCGGGGCGGCTCGGACACCAGTACCCGCGCGTCGCCCTGACACGCTTGCGTATCCTGGCGGGCCGCAGCGACCAGCGGGGTGCGCAGGCTGTCGCCGCGGCCGTGCGGGACCTGGCTGCCGAGCCGGATCTCCGGTCCCTGGTTCTGGGCGAGATCGTCGATTGGGCTGAGAGCGACGATGCCAGGATCCGGGAGGCTGGCACGCGGGCCTTCCTGGCGCTGACCGAGCTGACGGGCGACGCACCGCTCGTCCTGGCGCTGGTGGAAGACCTGCGCGCCGACGACGGGCAGAGTCTTCAGGGCCACATCTTCGTACGAGGATGGCGTGCGGCTTGGCGTCATGAACCCGCTGCCGACGAAGCCAAGAAGTCACTGGCCGCATGGCTGGACACTCCTGCGGTCCCCGACGACCATGCGGTGGAGATCACCGTGGAAGTCCTGACCGGCAACGTTGTCGACGCCCGCACAGCCGATCTCCTGGTGGGCCAGAGCGCCACGACGCCGGAGGGACGGGCCCGCCGGGTCAAGGTGTTCAACCGGATCCTGCCCGCTGCCGCACAGGAGACTCCACTGCCCCAGACGGCCGAAGACCCTGGTGAACAATCCGCTGATGAAGGAGAGTCGGCCAAGTCCGAAGCATGAGTCTGTTCGCCAGGCGCCGCGGCGCCCCGGGGCCGTCACCCTCGGCATACGACACGGCGACGGTTCCGGTCGCCCCCGAAGCGGGAACTCCCTTCAGCCTGTGCGACGAGCACATACCCAGCCGCGTACCCAGCCTCCACTTCACCATCGCCATCAACGGCACGTGGAACCTGGACGACGGCTCCCCACTCCAACACCACGCACCGGACTCGCTCGCCCGCAACCACCTGCGTGAGCATGCAGCTCGTATCCTCAAGCGCCACACCGTCCTGGCCATCCCCGCCGCTCGGGACGCCGTGAACGCTGTCATCGCACGCCCACTCGCACCCGAACCCGGACTCAGGGTGCACGGCCTGGCCTGCCTGACGGTGTCGGACGCCGACCAGGCCCTCGCGCAGGAGCACCTCCGGCGCGCACAGCAAGGAGACCTGGGCCGAGAGGAGACACGACGCCGCATCGGCTTCCTCCGGGCCATCCTGTCCGACCCTGATCAGCGCACCGTCTGGTGGATCGACCAGTACCCAGAGCGACTCGCCGAACTCAAACAAGTACAGGAGGCGGTCCGAGGGCTCACTCCGCCGCACGATTCCACACGCGACACCGTGGAGGACGAAGTCGCCTGGTTTGTAGACCAGTTGCTCGCCGAGATGCGAACCCCACAGCAGCGCGAGGTGTTCCTCCGCGCCCTCACCCAGACGCTCCACGCGCTTGGCAGCACCGACCTCCAGAGCGCCGCAACCCGCTGGATGCCCTCTGCCCCCGCCAAACCTGGAGCTGACACGGCATGAACCCACGCACGAGACGCTGGTTACTCGCCCCACTGCGCCAGTGCCACGCCCTTCGCCTCATACGCCAGCACGGCCCCTCCCTCGACTATGCCACGGCCTGGGCCCTCGTCACCCTGTCTCGCAGTCCCGATGAATTCGGGTTTGTGCGACAGACCACACACGAGGCAGGTCGGATCGGGGATGTGGGCCTTCACTACGACGACGGGAACAGCCTCACCGCCCGCGAGCGTGCCCGCAGACAGCGATGGCTTGAGCGGCACGGCAGCACCCCGATACAACAACTGCATGTTGATGAAATGCAGATGGTGAACGCCGGACTACGAGTGGTCGACTGGGGCCCCGCTCCGGACAGAGCCTGACCCCCTCCCCTCCAGGCCACGCTCGGCGGTCAGCCCTCCTCCCGGCATCGGCACGCATGTGTCGTGCTGTCCGACACGTGAACGGTCCGACTCCTCCGCGGTCTTCCCTCGCTCGTCAGTATGTGCGGCCCGCTCCAGATCAAATGATCGGGTCACATCGGACACGACCTCAACGAGACCGCCGACACCCTCGCCGGCCTCGCCCTCCGCCGAGCCAACGGCCGGATACCTTCCTTCGCCGTGCGGAAGGAGGAGGCGCGGAGCCTGCGCTCGCTTGGCTCCGGAGCCAGCCCCTTCTCGGTCGCTGCCTGAGCCCGTGGCTCGATGCGGGCATGGGAAGGGGGTCGCTGCATCGAAGGAGGTCGGAGGAGCGGGACAGTGGTCACCGAAGCGATCGACGGGAGCGGGCGACAAGTGCCATGGTGGTCGGCCTCGCCCTCCTGGGTGGGCCGCCCCGACGGCAGAATAGTTGGTTACCTCCCGCTCACACACATACCCTTCACGGGCGGCCTCTCTTTGCGGGAAACCTGCGTCGATGTCCGGCTTCCGGTGCACAATGCAGGAACTGTGACGGGCCACTTGTGAAACTTGGTGGGGGATGAGTGGACACGCCTTCGCTTGTCACGCGGCGTTAGGCCGCGACGGACGGTGACGGCCGAGGGTCGCCGGTCCGAGAGGCCGACGCGTCAGTAGGCGTTCGGCGGCAGCCCGTTGTCTGCGGTGGGCTCGGGGGATGCGCAAGACTGTTCCGTATCCAGGGGGCATCACGCGCGGGGCATCAAAACCTCTTTTTTGGGGACAGAGTGGATCATCCTTATCGGGCGTGGCAGGAAGTGCTGGCCGAGGAGTTCTTCGGACAGCAGCACACCGGCCACCCGACGCTGTTCTACGTGGACGACGACGTGGAGCAGGAGCTCAGGCACGGATATGGCTTGGAGGACAGCCTCGCCCGGTGCGTGGGCAAGTTCCTGCGGCTGGGGACCGCGGAACCGTACAGCGCGCTGGAGGACTACCGCTGGCGCAAGCGGCAGCAGGACAAGGGGGGCGTGCCCGCCTTCCTGCCCCTTCTGGCCTGCTCGGTGATGGCCGCGTCCCGGATGGTGAACGACCACCATCACCGGGCCACCGCCTACCACGCTCGCTTCTCCGAGCTGTTGACCGGTGACGAGAAGCAACTGGGCAGCCACCAGTACGAACCCATCTCCCGCATGTGGCAGGTGCTGGCCTCCTGGCAGCACAGCCAGAAGGGCGCGCGGGGCCTCTGCACCATTCCGGTCTCCGCCGACCTGCCCTCCAACCGCAGCATGATCGGGTTCGCCCAGTCCCAGGCGCTCCTCAGCGGCGCTGACCGGTCCTTCATCCCGAAGTTCTTCCAGTCGCTGCGGGAATACGGCACGACCTGGCCCCTGCCGGGAGAGACGCTGCTGGCCCAGATCGAGATCCGGGCCATGGAGCAGCACTTCTCCAAGGGCTTCCGCAACGCTCTGCAGGAGAAGGAGTTCCGTCCCTTCCTCGCCGACCTGATCGGCAACTACGCCGCTTCCTGGGACGGTTCGGACGAGCTGGTGCCCACCGGTGTGACCCGGGCCGAACTCCTGGTGCGGCTGGATGCGGGACGTCTTGGCTGGGTGGTGCGTCTGAGGTCCGCAGAACCGAAGAAGCGTGTCGAGTTCAAGGACGGCGTCGTCCTCGAACAGCTCGGCGACACCGCCTACTACGAAGTGACGGGCCTGCCTGCCCCGAGTGCGGACACCCTCGCCAGCGGCATCCGCCGAGACGGGGACAACCTGGTACTCAGCCGCCCCTCCTGCTCCGTCCTGCTGCTCGCACGGGACGACGTGCTCGGCGTCTGGGCGAGCACTGACGGTTTCCGCCCGGGAGAGGCACACGTGATGCTCGCCGCCCCGTCCGCGCAGCGAGACGTGCAGCGGCTGCTGGACAAGGCCGCGACCCCGGGCCGGAGCGCCGACACCGGCAAGCTGGCCTGGGTGCCGCGGGGCTGGTCCCTGCACAAGCCCGTCACCTTCAACAACGCGGTCACCCTGCGCCGGGCGCTCCAGGAGGTCCAAGGCGCGGTCGGTATCCTGAAGCCTCCGGCCCAGTTCAAGCTTCGCCTTGAGGGCGGCCTGAAACTCGCGCCCTCGCTCGACCCTCACCTGTATCTGCGGGGTGGCGAGCCCCATGTGGTTCTGCCGAACGCCGTGGACGACACGCTGCTTGTCGACGGGAAGGAGCGGCCTGAGCTCAAGGAGGCGATTGCCGCGGGCCGCTCCGTCCCCTTGGCCGTGCTCCGGTTGGAGCCGGGCCGTCACACGGTGAGCTGTGCGGGCGGGGGGATCGACTTCGTCACCGCGGACCAGGCCGTCGTCGAGCCGAAGGTGACCAAGACCTGCGGCTTCACCGTTGTGGACGGCAAGGCCGCGGAGTCGCCCTCCCTCCTCGTCGAGCAGACCCTGTCGACCGGCATCACGGGAGCTGACTGCAAGGGTGCCACGGTCCAGGACACGACAGCCGTGATGGAGCTGTGCCGTCGGGACGCGGACGAGACGCTGTTCGCGGCGGCCGACGGACGGCTGTGGACGTTGGACGCCCCGGAGCAACCGGACTGGTGGACGGAACGTCTCCCCGATGTTCCCGCGCCGCTCCGCTTCGAGGCGGACTTCCACGGCGTCGGCGGCTGGCTCCTGGAGCGCCGGAGCGGACGCTGGAAGGGCCGCCCAGTGAACCCCGGAACTCCGAAGCCGAAGAGCGCCGGTAACCCGCGGGCATGGGCCCGCGCCGTCCTGAACGCCCAGCAGGCGTCCGTCGAGCCCTCGTGGACCGTGTACGTACAGGCAGCGAAGGAGCTTGACCGATGACGGGACCGATGAGCAGCAACGAGTTCGGCGGAACCCTTCTGCGCTGGTTGAGCGAGAGCCGCAGTGGCAAGGCGTCCGCACTGCGCGACGGGGTCCGCAGCCAAGCCCAGACATGGGGCCTGGAATTGAAGGAGTACGCCGACTGGGACTGGATGCGCAAGGTCGTCGCCCTCGGCTTCATCGACGTGGACCTGCGCGCCGACCGCTGGTCGGTGGCCCCGCCGGTGCTGACCAGACTGCCCCATGCCGACGGCCTCGCGGTGCTGACCGGAGCGCGCACCGCGCAGATCAGCACGCGCGTCGAGGAGGCGGCACGGGAGTGGATGGAGCTGATCACCGTTCCTCACGCGCCGGAGGCCGGTGAGGCTCCGCTGCCCGACACTCTCCTGTTCCAGTACGAGGACCCGCTGACCCTGCAGGAAGCCGCAGAGCTCCTCGGGGCCCGCTACGTTCCCTGCGCCGCCCTGCAGTTGGTGGAGCTGCTGCCGCAGGCGATGCCGGGCCCCGAGTCGGCACCGCCCGGTGGAAGCACCGTCAACACGCTGGAGAAGTACGAGCTGCGCCTCCAGCGGTTCGTCCCCGTGGAAAGGGACGACGAGGACGGCCTGTACCGGTGGCGCGGAGCCGACTACGCGCGCTTGACCCGAGTCCGCCGCAACGGTGTCTTCCATGCGGTCGAACGCGAGACGGGCGTCTACCTGGAGCTCGCTCGCCACCACGCCGGCGCGATGCGCTGGCGGCCGGAATCCGGCAAGGGCCGTATCGGCATCGGCCGACTCCTCGTCGACCGGTACGCGCCCCTGCCCGCCCTGCACGAGCGCGCGGCGGTCCTGTGTAGCGGCTTCCCGCCCTCGGTGGGCAAGCAGACGCAGACCCGCGCGTACGACAACGTGCCGAGGGCGCTCGCCGAGGCGATAGCGGCCTCGCTGCGGCAGAACCTGGAGACCGTGCCGCGACTGGTGGCGGCCACCGGCGGGAGAACCAAGTGAGCGTCGAACAGCAGACGACAGCGGTGACGGACACCCATGTCCAGGACGTCATGGGCACTTTCGACGACCTGCGCAGCGCACTCTTCCGCTACTACGACACCCCCTTCGGCGTCGATGACCGTTCCGTGATGGAGGAACGGCGCAACCTCCTGGACCGGGACAACGGGGCTTGGCGCGACCCGATGATCGAACTGCGCCCGCGGTATGCCTCCAGGGACATGGGCATCGCGGAGTCCTTCGCCGAAGCGGGGGCGCATCCCGACGCGGCCGAGTTCGCCCGCTTCACGCTCCCCGACGGCGTGACCAGCCTCTACCAGCATCAGCACGACGCCCTGGTCGCCGCCTGCGAGGGCAAGGACTTCGTGGTCACCGCAGGCACCGGTTCCGGCAAGACGGAGTCCTTCCTGCTGCCGGTCCTCGCCGACCTGGTCGCCGAGTCCGTCCGTTGGCAGGGCACTCGTGCTGTACAGCGGGAATGGTGGCAGGGGGACGGCGACCATGTGCCCAGCCGACAGAGCGAGCGCGGACACTCCGCCGCCATGCGCGTGCTGATCCTCTACCCCACCAACGCCCTCGCCGACGACCAACTGGTCCGGCTCCGCAAGTCGCTGGACAGTCGCGAGGCCCACGCGTGGCTGGACCGGAAGCGAAACGGACACCGCTTCTACTTCGGCCGCTACACCGGAGCCACCCCCGTCTCCGGCAGCCGCGATTCCGAACCGGCGAACTTCCGTCTCCGGCAGTACCTGCGGGAGGTCCAGGAACGGCAGCGCAAGCTCGACGAGAAGCTCGACGAGGAACTGCAGCCCTTCATCCCGCGCCTCGGCGGAGCGGAGATGCACACCCGCTGGGACATGCAGGCCGCGCCGCCGGACATCATGGTCACCAACTACTCGATGCTGAACATCATGCTGCTCCGCAAGCAGGAGGAGCACATTTTCAGCACCACGAGGAAGTGGCTGGAGGAGACCCCGGACGCCCGCTTCACCTTGATCCTCGACGAGCTCCACATGTACCGAGGCACGGCCGGCACCGAGGTGGCCTACCTGCTGCGCAACCTCCGCCACCGTCTCGGCCTCGACAAGAGCCCCGAGAAGTTCCGTGTGCTCGCCGCGTCTGCCTCTCTGGAAGCCGGCCGGGACGACGAGTTCCTCGACGGGTTCTTCGCCCTGCCAGGCTCCCGGCGTGTGATCATCCCCGGAAAGGCGGAGGAGATCCACGGCGAGGGGGGACTGGCCGCACACGCCGAACGCCTCGCGCAGGCCGCGAAGGCCCCCGTCACCCAGGACGAAGCCGTAGCCCTGGCCCGGGAGACCGGTCTCGGCCCGGCGCTCCAGCGCGCGCTCACTCCAAACGACAAGCCCTGGGTTCTGCCCGCCCCCGCACTGGCGAAGAACCTTTTCCCGGACGTCCCCGAGAAACAACGCCAGGACGCACTCCACGGAGTGCTACGCATCCTCGGCTCCGCCCAGGACCCCGGACTTCCCCAGCTCCGCGCCCACTTCTTCTTCCGGAACATCGAGGGCATCTGGGCCTGCTCCGACCCGAACTGCCCTGACATCCCCGTGGAGCACGGCCCCGAACGGCGGGTCGGCAGGCTCTTCGCCGATCCCACGTCCCGCTGCACCTGCGGTGCCCGCGTACTGGAACTTCTCTCCTGCCAGGCCTGCGGCGACCTCATGCTCGGCGGGTACGCCAGTCCCAAAGACACCCAGCGGCGCACGTTCACCGGAGCCCTCCACACCGACTTCCCGGACCTGGACCTGCTCCCCGACGAGGCTAGCGGCGCACCCACCGCGGCGAACTACGTCGTGTACTGGCCGCGCACCAAGGGCCTCGGCCTCGACGACCACGGTTGGAGTGCGGGCCTGTCTGACGGCGGGCCGCAGGTCGAGTTCGAGTTCCGCCGCAGCGCCTACCAGCCCGCCACCGGCCGCCTGGAGAACCGCGATGTCCAGCACACCGGATGGTCCTTTCACATCTCCGTGCCCCTGGGCAAGGAAGGCAAGAAGCCGGCATACGACCCGGCCCGGCTGCAGGCTTTCCCCACCCGCTGCCCCGCCTGCGGCGACGACTGGGAGATCAGATACGACCGGGACGGCCGGTTCATCCCACTGGAATCTCCTGACCGGCTGCGCAACGCGCCGGTCCGGCGGATGCGCACCGGTTTCTACAAGATCAACCAGGTGCTGGTGACCGAAGCCCTTGGCCACCTCCCTGACGGCCAGCGCAAGGCGATCGCCTTCTCCGATAGTCGTGACGACGCCTCCGAACTCGCCAGCGGCCTTGCCCTCCGCCACCACCAGGACCTTCTCCGCCTGCTCAGTGCCCAAGCCGTCGAGGACCAAGGTGATCCGTTCGGAGACCTTCAGCTGGTGAAGGCCCACTATGCCGGGGAGTCCACCGATCGTGCGGGCGCCCGTGCCGCGATGGAACGGCTGCGGGACCGCAGCCCGGCGGACTGGGGGCGCCTGAAGGCGATCCTCGCCGACGACCTCGACGCCGAACCTGAACTTCTGCCCGACCTGGAGCGGAAGTTCTCCGAACTGCCCTCGCTGGACGACCTCGCCTCCGATCTCGAAGGCATGCTGCTGAAGTACGGCACCAACCCCGCCGGTCCCGCGGCCTCGCTCCAGCAGACCTCGGCCGGACAGCCCTGGACCGCGCTCTACAACTGGGAGCGGGACCGGGAAGCGGTGGTGGAGACCCAGGCACAGGAAGAACTGCTCAACCGCGTCCGCTCCCGCCTCCGCCTCGAGACGATCGGAAGCCTCTTCTCCGGTGGCGGCCGTGACTTCGAATCGCTCGGACTCGGCTGGCTCTGCCTGCGCGACGACCGCTCGCCGCTGGAGATCGGCCCGGACAGCGATCAGGCCGTGGCGCGCGCCAGTCTGCGGATTCTCGGCCTGATGCGGCGCTTCGCCCGGATACGTGCCTCTCTTCAGAGGCCACCTGCGCCTCTGAAGCGTTTCTGGAAGCAGGTCGCCGAACGCCAGGGCACTGATGTGCAGACGATCGAGGACTGGGTGCTCGGCGTCTGGAAGGGCGCCGTGGTCGACTACGTCATCAAGCCGGAGAAGGTGGCGCTCCGTTCGGGGGAGAACAAGACCTGGACATGTCGTTCCTGTCACCGGCCACACCTTCACCCGGGCACGGGGCTGTGCACCAAGTGCCTGACCCCGCTCCCCGCAGTTCCCCAGCAGTACAGCGGAGTCCTCGAAGGAGATTACTACGCATGGAAGGCCGCCCATCGCACGGGTGACTTCCCCCTGCGCACAGCGGAGCTGACCGGCCAGACGGACCGGTTGGAGGCCCAGCGTCGGCAGAGCCTCTTCCAGGACGTCTTCTTCGGCGACAACGACGTCCCGCAGGCGGACGGTCTGGAACTGCTCTCCGTGACCACGACCATGGAAGCCGGTGTCGACATTGGCCCCCTCAACACCGTGATCATGGCCAACATGCCGCCAACCCGCTTCAACTACCAGCAACGGGTGGGGCGCGCGGGCCGCCGTAACAGTCCGGTCGCCGTGGCCCTCACCGTCTGTCGCGGCCGCAGTCATGACGAGCACTACTTCGCCCGACCGGAAGCCATCACCAACGATCCGACTCCGCCGCCCTACCTGGTCCTCGGTATGGTCTCCGTCTTCCGGCGGGTCCTGCTGGGAGAGGTCCTGCGCCAGGCCTTCGAGCCCCTGCAGCCGGAGGACCGCCGGAAGGGGCCGGACATGACGACCAACGTCCACGGACAGTTCGGCCTCGCCGCCGACTGGCCGACGCACCGTGGTGCCGTCCGCCGCTGGATAGCCGAGCGTCCGGACCGCGTCACAGCCGCTGCCGCCGCCCTCCGGGCCGGAACACCGGAAAGCATCGCCGCCATCGAGCCGGTGGCCGCCATCGAGGAACTCCTCGGCCAGGTCGACGAGGTGGCAGCCAAGACGGTCGGCCACTCCGACCTCAGCCAGCGTCTGGCAGAGGCGGGTCTACTGCCCATGTTCGGCTTCCCGACCCGTTCCCGCCTCCTCTACCGGAGTATCCCGCAGAAGACCTTCCCCTGGCCGCCGGCCGACTCCGTCAACCGCGACCTGGCCGTCGCCCTAAGCAAGTTCGCACCGGGCAGCGAAACCCCGCAGGACGGCCGTCTGCTGCGCTCCAAGGGAGTGGTCTCCCTCGTCCCGAGCGGTCGCGGAGTACAAGCCGCCGAAGATCCGTTCGGACCGGAACAGTTGGTCGCCATGTGCCGGATCTGCTCCCACGTGGATCCGCGGGCCGTCGTCGACCCGGAAACCGGGAGCGCGGGCACCTGCCCAGCCTGCGGCGCGGAGAGCAAGTACTACAGGGCCGTCCCCTTCCGGGAACCCGCAGGCTTCCGGGCCGCCCACGAAGCACGGGACTACGACGGCTACCGGGAGTTCGGCTCCAACGCCACCAGCGCACGGACCGCCACTGACCTGGAGAAGACCGCCCCGCGCATCCACCGTGCCGCCGACGACTGGATGGTCGTCCACACCGGCAGCGGCGACCGCTACATCGTCAACACCAATGCCGGAAAGCTCTTCCGGTTCGCCAAGAACACCGGCCCGTGGCGCGGATACGTCGCTCTGGACCACCCCAAGGCGGAAGCCGACCTGGAGATCGCCCTCGGCGCCATCCAGCACACCGACATGCTCTTCATCGGTGCCAAGGACGCCCTCGACACGAGCCGGAGCCTCCGCTTCGACATCTCGAAGTCCCAGCAGATCGACGGCTTCCCCGAGGCATACCACGGCAGGCGCGCCGCTTGGTACTCGCTGGCGGCTCTGCTGCGCCGTGCCGCCGCCCCTCACTTGGACGTGCAGCCGGAGGAACTCCTCAGCGGCATCCACGGCTCGGACGCTCCGGTGGCCGCTCCTGTCATGGCCTACCTGGCGGACAGCCTCGACAACGGCGCGGGCTTCAGCACCTATCTCGGTTCGGAGGAGCACATCGAGGAGTTCCTCCAGGCGGTCGACCGGTACGTGCACGACCTGGAAGCCGACCATCATGCGCAGAACTGCCGCAGCTCCTGTTACGCCTGTCTGCGCGACTACTCCAATATGCGCCTTCACCCGTTGTACGACTGGCGGCTCGCCCGCGACCTGACCGACGCCCTGCGCGGCCGGAAACTGCAGATCGACCCGAACGAGCACGCCGTTCTGCTGAAGGGATGGGCGGAGGAGGAGCCCAACGTCAGCCTGAA
The DNA here is from genome assembly GCF_042732055.1 of Streptomyces sp. NPDC059816. Classification (NCBI taxonomy): domain Bacteria; kingdom Bacillati; phylum Actinomycetota; class Actinomycetes; order Kitasatosporales; family Streptomycetaceae; genus Streptomyces; species Streptomyces sp. NPDC059816. The sequence continues at coordinate 17,963 of NZ_JBHWIQ010000006.1, read as the reverse complement.
GGAGACCGCTGCCGGACCGGTGGCGCTCTTCACCTCGGACTTCACCGGCGAGCCCGTCGCGGTCGCCGTCAAGCATCCGCTGGAGTCCGCCGCCGAGGAGTGTGGGAACGAACGGCTCCAGGCACTTCGTAACGAGGTCCGTGCCGGTGGCTTTGCCGAGAGGATCGCCTTCGCCGACTCCTACAGCCTGGACCGGACCCCTGCCGCGGTGATCGAGCAGGTGCGCATTTTCGCGGAGGAGTTCTGATGACGGCCGGAATCCCGCTGGGAGCGGGCCACGACGAGCAGGCCCGACTGGAGGAGCTGCGGCAGCGCGAGATCGCCCGCCGCCTCGCCCTCCGCCAAGCCCGCGCCCAGGGCCGGACCGTCGGAGCAGCTCCGGAAGTCGCGGAAGCCGTCGGTAGCCCCGTGCCGGTCGTTCCGCCGCAGAAGCAGCCGACGCCGGAACCGGTCATGCCTCAACCGGTCCCTGAAGGATTCGCCGACCGGGAGGCCTGGGAGTGCGCCTGCTCCTTCGCTGAACTCATGCTGCCCGACGCACTGAAGGCGGAGACCGGAGCGCTCTCCGCGCAGAAGCTGGCGCGGGCTGCGGCTGACGCAGCGTCCCGGCAGGACGACCCGGTCTCGGGTGTCTCCTTGCTCGTCATGGCACAAAACCACGGGCTGGACGTCTTCAACGGCCGGCTCAACGACCGCGCCCGCGCCCTGCTGGAGGACAAGCCGCTGCCACTCCTGGGGGAGCCAGGCAGCATGTGGCAGATCTACCAGGACGAGCGTCGCCTGACGGAGACCAACCTGCCAGCCCCTCGGCAGAGGGCGCTCCTGGCGAAGCTTCCCCGGCCGTTTCTCGACGATTGCATCGACGAGGAGTGGATCAGCGAGGTCCCCGAGCGCGACGGCACCTCCCGCGCTGCCTACTTCCGCGCCCGCCTGGACCCGGCGTCCCTCACCGACGAGGAGATGGACCTGCTGGCCTGGCCCCTGGAACGGGAACGCCGGGAGGCATGCCCGGGAACGGAACCCGGCCGTGGCTGGCCGCAGGACTGGCGTCTGCTGGTGAGACTGCAGGCCAACGAGGCCAAGGCCATCGCGGATGAGTGGACCGAGCTCCTTCCGCCGGCACAGAAGCTCCTTGACGCCTTGCGCGAGGTGCAGCGGACCGGGGAGGTCCCGGACGACCTCGTCGCCGACGAGCGGCTGTGGGTCCTCCTGGAGAGGGTCCACCCCCGTGCGCACAGCGCGAGCAACAAGAAGTTCAACGGCTGGATCGGCGTCCGGACCCTGATCAGAGCCGTGCGGCAGATGCACCGTGCACTCCTCCGCGGGGACGACGAGACCGCGGAGCAGCGGAGGCAAGCGGCGCTCACCATGGCCGCAAGGCTTCGGCATCACTCGCAGCCGGTGCGCTGGGAGGCCCAGAATATCCAGGCCTACCTGCGCGCCGGCCAGGAGATGACGGAGTCGCTCAAACTCTTGGAGCAGGACGCCGAAGGCCGTCCTCCGGTACGGGAGCAGCTCGGCGGAGGTGCCGTAGCCGTGCTGCGAAAGAATCGGGACTTTCTGGAAAACCGTCCCTCCGGAGAGCGCGACCAGCTGCTCAGCCCTTGTCTGGTGCTCGGCGTGCCTGACGGGGCAGACGACTGGAAGAAGGCCTGGCGAGCTCTGAGGAGGGAACTCGACGACAGCGGCCGCGTTCGGATCAACCGCGCCAAGGACATGATCGAGAAGGCCGAGCGGGAGCAGCAGGAAGTACCCTCGTTCGCCGTCCCGCTCGCCCCACACCGCTGGAAGGACCCCACCGGCACGAGCCACCGGCTGGAACTTCCGCCCGAACCTCTGCAGAGGCTCACCGAGCCGCCCACGGACAGCGACCGCGAGTGGTCTCGTACCGAGGCGGCCCGAGAAATAATCACCAGGGCGACAGAGCGCCTTTCCCCGGCTGCTGAAGACAACACAGCCCTTGAAGACTCAGAGAGCAGCACATCGTGAGCAACGGAGCCGGTAAAGGCGACAGTGGTTCTGGTCCCCGAGATAAATCCCGGCCCATACGGGGACGAGGGCCGAACAGCGGAAGCGTGCGGAATCGTGGGGAGCGCAGGGCGGCCGAGGCCGCTCCCTGGCGGTTCACGGAGAGCCACGTATCCGATTTCACCCCAGGGGCCTTGGACGCCGCTGCGATCCTGAAGTCGGTCAACGAGACGCTCCTGCCCTTGGTGGAGAAGGAGTTGGACGCGGCGACGGAGAAACTGGGTGCAGCTCTGGCCGACAAGGAGATCGAGGCTGATCTGGTCTCCGCCTTCCGTGCCGAGCTGATGCGCCGAGTGCTTCCCCAGTTCACCGAGGCTGTGCGCAAGGGTGTGCTGGAGAGTGTCCGCACACGCCAGATGCACTTGGCCCAGTTGGCGCTCCTGCACCGGCAGGCACTGGACGCGAAGACCCTGAAGGTGGTGCTGACCCGCCTCGACCACGAGGCGGCGAAGGCCGGCCTGCAGATCGTTGGCGACGTTGGCGATCAGTCGCTGTTCAACGTCGTGGAGGACCAGCCCGGCGTGATGAAGAGAGGCCCGGTCACCTTTGAAGTCGTCGCGCCCGCGTACGTCGACAAGGAGTCGGGGAAGCTCGTCGAACGCGGCTGGTTGAGGGCCGTTGCCAAGATCCCGCCCGCGGAAATGACGCCCGGGCAGAGGCGTAGAGCAACCCATGCCAAAAATGAGGACAAGCAGCCGGAGAAGCAGGCTTCTGCACCGCAGGAGAGGAAGAAACCCCACCGGGGTCAGGAACCCGAAAAGTGGCAGAACAGAGGCAACAGGCGGCGAAACGGCGGGTCACGCTCCCGCCCTGGAGGTAACGAGGATCGCCGGATGACGTGGAGGGAAACGCGATGACTTTCGGAATCGACTTCGGCACCAGCAACTCCGTGGTGGCCCACTGGAACGGGCACACCACCGAAGTGCTGCCGGTCGACGGCGACAACGTGCCCGCCCAGTGGCGGATGTCGGAGTTCGAGCAGCTCTTCCCCTCCGCGCTGTCCGTCCGTGACCTCCAGCGCACCCTCTGCTTCGGTTGGGAGGCGAAGACCGGTACCAGCGAGCCGCTCGACGCCGTGAAGCGCATGCTTGGCACTCGCTCCGGTGCCGAGAAGAACGGCGACATCGACGGCCTTGACGCGGCAGCTCAGCTTGAGGAACACCACGTCTGGGTTGGCTCGGAGAAGTTCCACAGCACGGTCGCGGCCGCCTCACTCTTCAGTCGGATGAAGGAAGGTGTCTCGGCCCAGTTGCTCGACCTCTCCGACGCGGTCGTCACCGTCCCCGCCAATGCCACGGGCGGTGCTCGCTACCGCACCCGTGCCGCAGCAGCGCTCGGCGGAGTGAAGGTCCGGGCCCTACTCAACGAGCCCACCGCGGCTGCGATCTCGTATGTCCACGATGTCCCGATCCCCGGCCGTTTCCTCGTCTTCGACTGGGGCGGCGGCACCATCGATGTCACCGTCCTCGAATACGACGACAGCCTCTTCGAGGAACGGACCTCCCGCGGCATCACCGCTCTCGGAGGCCTGGAGTTCGACAACGTGCTGGCCAAGCTGATCCAGCAGAAGATCGGCTTGGCCGCGGACCAGCTCACTAAGGCCGAACGACGCCGGTGGCGCCGGGCGGTCGAACTGACGAAGATCGCCCTGTCCTCCGTGCCGATGGACGGCGCGCTTTTCTTCGACCTTCCGGTCGGCCTGGCCCCCTCGATCTCGAGGCGTGAGGTCAGGATCACCGCGGCCGAGTACACCGAGACGGTCACCCCGCTCATCACCCGCGCCTTGGAGCCGGTCCACCAGGCACTGGAAGACCTGGCCATCACCGCGGACTACATCGACTCGGTTCTGATGATCGGCGGCACCTCGCAGATCCCCCAGGCGCGTCACGCCCTGGGCGAGCTCCTCGGCCACGACCGCATCGTCGACAGCGGCCTGTGCCGGCCCATGACTGCCGTCGCCCGAGGCGCAGCCATCTACGCGGCCTCCCTCGACGGCGAACTCGGTGATGACAGCGACTTCTCCTTGGTGACCAGCTACGACCTGGGCACGGCTGTGAGCGCGGGCGAACAGAAGGGCTTCCGCGCCATCATCCGACGCAACGCCACGCTCCCCGCAGAGGGTTCGGCCAACTTCTGCCCGGACACGCCGGGCGCTTCCTTCGTGCGCGTGCCGGTGATCGAGGGCGAGGCCGGCTACCCGGCCGACAGCGATCGTGCCTTCCCTCTGGCCAACATCGAGGTGGATCTACCGACCCGTGAGCAGGACATCCACCGGAACAGGATCGAGATCAAGTTCCGCTACAACGAGAGCGGCATCCTGCACTTCACCGCCACCCACGCGGCCACCGGCAAGCAGCTTGTCGAGCGCGAGATCGATTCCTTCGGCCCCGACGGCACCCCTCTGCAGCACGGTCTCGACGAGGAACTGACCCGTCTTCTGGCCCACACTGTCCGTCCGTTCGCTGACGGCTCGTCCAACCTGCGACACTTCTCGGCAGCTGAATCAGCCAACACCCGCCCCGAACTGATCGATATGTCTGTGCGTGTGGTGGAGGCCGATCCGGCTGTGACGGTCAACGGCGAGCCGCAGGGCGTGGTGACGCGGGGACTTTGATCAGCCTCATGACTCTGGTGGGTAATTCAGGGCGCGCCAGTGGCTCGCTCCGATCTACGCGCTGGTGAGTGAAGATCGTTGACGGGTGATGGCGAAGATCGCGTGGATGGCTGTCGTGGTCCGGTTGGGGCTGATGCGGAGTCGGTCGAGTGCGCGCCAGCGTTTGAGCATGGCGAAGGGGTGCTCGATGGCGGCGCGGGGCTTGGCCGGGGCGGAGTTCGTCTGCTTCTCCCAGCCGTTGTGTCCTTTGCCGTTGGGGGCCCTTGATCGGAGTACGCACGATGCCGCCGGCGCCCTGGTAGCGGGAGTCGGCGGTGGGTTTCCACGTCGGCTGCGGTGACCGCGTCCATGATGCCGTCCGGGCGGCGCTCAGGTCGTGGATGGAGCCGGGGCGGGCCCGGCCCAGGAAGACCAGCTCGCCCTCCGTCGTGGTCAGCGCCTGCACGTTCATGCCGTGGTCGCGGTGTTTGCCGCTGTACAAGGGGTCCGGGTTCACCTCGGTGGCCACAGCGGTGCAGCGCCGGGTGGGAATCAAGGTGCCGTCCAGGAGCGGGCGGCGTTCCTCGCCGGAGGCTGACAGTGCCTGTTCCAGCGTGGGCGTCAGGGGTGCGAGCGCGTCCAGGCCCTCGTTGACATAGCGCCACGCGGTGTCGGTCGCGACGCCGAAATGGGCCGCGAGCTGGGCGAGCGTGTCCCCCTTGGCCATCCAGACCAGCACCATGCGGATGCTGCTGTTCCTGGGCACGGACCACGCCGTTGCGGGACAGTACCCGGTGAACCGTTGCCCGCGACGGCGCCGACTCCAGCCCGCGGGCGGACAGCTCGTGGGAGATCCGGCTGGCACCCCACCGGGGATGCCGGCGGCGCAGCTCGCGGATCTCGGCCTCGACCTCGGCGGACAGGCGCGTGGGACTGCTCCGCGGCCGACGGGAGCGATCCAGTAGACCGGGCATGCCCTCCTGCTCGAACCGCCGCCGCCGGCTGTGGAGGGTCTGGCGCGAGGTGCCGTAGCGGGCCGCGACCTCACTGATCGGAGACCCGCCGAGCACTTCGCGGACAGCCCCGTAGCGGTACTCGGCCGACTCTTGTGCAGCCACGACTCCGACGGAAGCGCACCCCTGCCGCACCGGCAGGTGGAGGACAGCGGACGTTCAGCCGAACGTGTCAACCATGTCCAGAGCGCAAACGGTCAAGCATCTCCTGAGACCTCACACCGACAAACAATCGCCAATGAAGCACCTTGACTCGCCGTGCCGCGGGTGTCGCGAGGTGCTGCGTTAGCGGTAGGGAAACTCGGCCAGGTGCGCTCTCTGTGCCTAGAATCCATGGTCATTGTGGCAATCTGACGCAAGAATCATTGGCCAGAACGCCATCGTCCTCGAAATCCCGCAGGATTAACGTGCAACGGGAGCATGTCTCAGTACGTGCTTCGCGGACTTGCCGGTTCTTGACCTGACGTGAACGAGCGCTCCGCCTCTGCATCTCGCGCAGAGGGCGGGGCGCTCGCGCTCGACCCGGCGGAAGATGCGCAGGCGACCATGAACGCATGCGATCTGTTCCCGGGGCGAAGCTGAGCATCCCACGACGAGGAAGAACCCGCACCTGGTACAAGGTGCGGGTTCTTCTGTCCTTGTGAGCGTGTTGCGAACGAGCGCCGCTAGAGTAGGACTTGTCCGGGCGATCTTGGGAGCCGTGGGCGGGCTCCCGCTGGCGGCTCCCTAGACTAGGATCCGTTCTACGAAGCCCTGTGGCAGCAACTCGACAAGGGCATCTCAACCACCGTCACATCCATTCGCCCCTGAGGCCCCATCAACGTCGCTAAGTGCGTTGTGGGCGTCTGTTTGTCCGGCAGGGCGGTGGGGGGGGCTCGCCCGTCGGTCTACGGACGGTGCCAGAACCGGAGACGGCGGCGGAACCCTTCCCGTCGTTTCGGCTGGGGATCTCTGGTGTCGTGGACGGCCAGCAGGCGGCCGTCCCGGTTTCGGTTCTGGTTGATTTCCGCCGGCGAGTAGCGGCGGGCCCAGCGGACGTGGCCGTCACGGATCCAGTAGTGCGACTGGCACGGGAGGGACCAGTTGCCTATCGAGGGGGTCAGTGACACGTTCTCGCCGTCGTAAGCGAGGGACCATTGGGCCGGGGAGAGCGGCGTGACGACTTCGTGGCCGCATCCGCAGCAGCACAGGTGGCCACAGGTGCGGTACGGGATCGAGATGTAGAGCACTCCTGCCCCCATGGCCTCGGGGAAGGTCTCGGTGAAGACCGGGCGCAGGGTGTCTTGCGGGGTCACGGAAGGTCCTCGTTGGCGATCTCGTTGGTGATCAGTGAGTACGTGGCGTGGGCCTCGTCGGTGGCGTCGGCGTAGATGCCGAGGGAGCGTTTCCATCGGATGACGGCCAGGACGGCGTTGAGCGCGTTGAGGTCCGCGGTCTGGATGTTGCTTGCGTAGGCGTCGCGTTCGGGTGCCGGCCGGGGGATGCGCTGGCGGGCCGTGTCTCGGCGGCCGGGGAGGCTGGTGGTGACACGGAGCAGTCCGCTGAGGTTGCCGTCGATCTCTTCGATGCCCATGCCGACGTCGATGAACGGCACGTCGTGGGCTTCGAGCCAGTCCATGATGGGCGGCTTGCTGGCGGCGTCGTCGGAGGTGAGGAACACGAACGTCGCCCCGTAGAGGAGGTCGAGGTTGTCCTCGTCGAGGTACTGCGCGCAGCCGGTCACGCGGCGGTGCATGTTGGCGTAGAGCGAGGCGAAGTAGGTGACCTTGGAGGGGCGTTCGCGGAGGGTGTCGAGGGTGGGTGCGCCGGGTGCGCGGAAGGCGTTGTGGTTGTCGAAGGTGTCGCCGTCGATGAGGAGGATCGAGTCGACCTCGGTCTTGGCGACCTGGTCGAGGATGTAGCTTCCGCTACCGCCGAGGCCGACGATCGCGATGCGCTGTCCTCGGAAGCGGTGATTGATGGCCGTGATGCCGGCGCGGGAGGTGGCAGTGTCGCGGTAGGCGAAGGGAGTGTCGTCGTCGATCTCCTGCCACGCGGCGCCGGGGGTGGGCGTGGCCGAGGGGGCGAGGGCGCGGGCGTGGTCGGCGATGATCCGTGTGTACGCGGTGATCTTCGTGTACTGGTCGGGGTAGCCGTCCGGGGGCTTGCTGGAGAGCATGAAGTTCGCCTGCATGCCCTCGGCGATCACCCGGCTCTCGGGGGTGGCCAGGGGCAGGGGGTGGCCGTGCTCGGTGCAGGGCGTGGAGCCGCCGAACCAGATGCGGTGGTCGGTGCCGGAGACGAGGCGGTCTCCGCTGACGGTGATCGGGTGGGCGAGGAAGCCGCGCTCGACAGTGCGGTTCTCGGTGACGTACGGGATCCGGACGATGATGTGGCCGGCGTGGACGGTGATGACATAGCCGTCGTCGATGAGGCGGGACAGGTCGGGGTCACGAGCGAGAAGTGCGGTAGACATCGAAGACCATTCCCTTCTTCACCCGGACGCTGTGGCCGGCGGTGAGGCTGCCTGTTCCGTGGCCGTCGTGCCCACGGCTGTAGCGGACGGTGTAGGTGTCCTGGTCATTCGGCGGCTGGCCGGGGTAGGCGAGGTCAACGACCTGCTCATAGGTGATCTCCTTCGCCTCCCAGATGTGGGGGCGGGCGTTGACGATGATCGTGACGGGCCTAGGCCCGTGAGTGTCGTGGGACATGGGGTCCTCCTGAAGTGGGGAGCGCGTGTTCGGACTGTGGATGCCGGGGTACCCCGGCGCGCCGCTGCGGGGGCGGCGCGCCAAGTGCCCGGGGTTGTGGCGGGTCAGCGCCTGGGAAGGGCGAGAAGGTTGTTGGTCCATACGCCGTCGGCGTGGGTCCGCAGGTACTTCTCGCCTCGGGTGGGCGTCACCACGAGCACCTCCGTGCTGCGGCCAGCTGCGTCACTGGTGTAGGCCTTGCCGGCCTTGTTCTCGATCCAGTGGACGATCTGGGACCGGGTGTTGTCGCCGGTCTTGCCAGTCGCCTGCTCGGTCCACCACAGGTGGGTGATGTGCTCGTGCGCGGTTCCGCCGACCGTCAGGCGCACTGCGGTGATCTGGATAGCCATGTTGCTGTTCCTGCCGGCGACGTTCCTACGGGTCCCCGCGGCCGGCGCCCGGGTTCCGTGAGCACCCCGGGTGGGGTGCTTCGCCTGGGACAGACGACGTAACTCGCGGGTAGGAAGACGCGTGTGGCTGGAGGAGTGTCAGGAGCAGTCGAGGCAGCGGTCGCTGTCCGGGGCAAACATCGCGGGCGGGTGCTCGAGGAAGCAGCCGGGGCAGGAGCGGCCGGGGGTGCGGGGCGGGCAGGCGCAGCGGCCGCATTCGGGGCAGTGAGGGACGCGGCAGCGCAGGCAGGCGGGTTCGAAGGAGCGGTAGTTCTCGTCGCAGTTCGCGCAGATGTAGTCGCGTGACCGGGGGCCGGTGTCGGTGGTGGGCGGGGTGAAGGCGCGCCAGGGGGCGGAGTCGGTAACGAGGACGGCGACGATGTAGCCGTCCATGGGGGCCGTATCGGTGTGCAGTTCGCGTCCGAGGATGCCGTCGCGGTAGCGGACCTGGGTCCGTCCTTGTACGCGGCCGGGGCCGGCCAAGGCGCGGTCGATGACAGGGATGTCGCCTTGGAAGCTGCCGCGCCGCAGGGGCGGCAGACCGTGGGAGGCGGCGAAAGCGAGGTGTCCGACGGGGTCGAGGAGGAGAACGTGACCGGGGGCGGGGAGGTGCTGGGCTGCTCGTACGCAGACGGCCATGCGGGAGGCGTTGCTCGTCTCCCACAGGAGGGTGATCGCTGAGGCGGTGGGCCCTTTGGCGTCCAGGTGCTGGTCGACGAGGTGTGCAGGGAGCAGGATCTGGGCGGCGAACGCGTCGCAGGAGGCGTCTTCGAGGAGGACGCCGCGGTCGGCTTCCTTGCTGAAGGGCTCCATGAGGTCGAAGCTGTTCTTCTGCAGGTGGTGACCGAGTTCGTGCAGGGCGGTGAAGTCCCGCCGTGCGTGGCTGTTGGAGGTGGCGACGGACAGGCGGGGTGGGGGGCCGTAGTCGTACGCGCCGGCGACGCTGCAGCCTTGGGCTGCCTCGTTCTCGGGGACGTCTTTGACGGTGAGTTCGGGCCAGGTCCGCAGTTCCGCGAGGGCGCCTTGTGCCAGGAGTTCGACGGCGCCGGGGCGGACCGTTTCGAGTTCTGTGATCATGGCGGCGGCCTGGGTGCGGGCGGTGCTGGCGAGCACGTAGTTGACCACTCGGGGGGTACCCCCTCTTCTCTATTAGTCCAGGAGGAGTTCGAAGTAGCGGTCGGTGCGTGCGGTCCAGTTCGGCTGGGTGCGGTTGTCGTCGCGTGCCGCGAGCGTGTAGACGCCATAGGCGGCGCGCAGACGGGCGGCGTGTTCGGTCTCGTTGTACTGGGCGGAGAGCTTTTTGACCTGGCTGCGCCGCAGAGGCCGGTTGAGTTCGTGGACGACGGCGGGTGGCAGGGCGGGGTTGGCGTCGAGGAAGCGGGCTGCGGGCTGGCCGAGGAGTGCGGCGAGCGTGGCGGCCTGTTCGGCGGTGAGGGGCTGCTGGCCCCGCCACACGTCCAGCGCCAGAGGGGGAGGCAGTTTCAGTTCGGCCGCGAGCTGCTTGACGGTGATTCCGTGCTCGCCAAGGAGCTCGGAGAGACCTCCCGATCCTTGCGGGGCCCACCATGCGGAGCCGAGGACCTCAAAGTGGCCGGTGAGAACGGCGCGGTATTCGTCTGCCGCTGAGGACAAGACGGTACGGCTTCCCCACTGGGCGCCGGTCACTGTGTCGGCGAGCGCACGGGAGGTGAGGTTGTCGGGGCGGCTTGTCAGCTCGCTGACCTGCCGGTCCAGCACACACCACGGCACGGTGGTCTCCAGGCCCCACCACAGGGCCAGCGGCTGCTCCAGGGTGGTTGCCTGGGCGGGCAGAAGCAGGGTGTCGGCGTCGGCGTACCGCTCGAATGAGGCCGGCACGATGCGCGCGGTGTCGTCGTCACAGGCCGTGGTGATCAGCAACAGCTGGATGGTGTCCTCCCACATCGCGCGCCAGATTTGGCCGGGGCGGGGGTCCTGGGGTGCTGCGGTGGCCACTCGGTGGACGGCGTCGGGTACTTTCAGGCTCGCTGCGGCGGCTAGAAGCCTCTGGTAGGCAGTGGTGTGGACAGAGCTCATGCCGTCTCCCCCGTCTCCTCGGCTGTGGTCCATCAGCGCATTCTCTTCTCACTGGGTCCAGACGACGTAACTGGGGCTGTTCACGGCGCAGCCTCGCTGCAGCGCCGCAACAGGGCAGCCATGACGACCTGGGGGTCACTGTCAGCGGAGAGGGCATCACGGAGCATTGTCTTGAGGTTGGACAGGACAAGCGCCGCATGGCCTTGCCGGATCTCCAGTAGTTGCGCCGCGTGGTGGGCGTCCTTGTCTAAGTAGGGAAGCAGCAGACGCTCGTTGGGTGAGAGACGCTGCCAGATGTCCTCGGCAACCCCTTCGACCCCGGCCGGGTCCGGTGAGGTGGTGGCTGCATGCTGCTCGACGATGGCGGCGACGGTCCCTTCGTCGGCGAACAGAGGGGTCATGCGGGCCGGTGCCAGAAGCCCGAACCGGGCCTCGAGAACCTTGGCGAGGTCTTCCTCCCGTACCGCTCCCTGTGCGCACTGCAGCACGGACAGCAGGATGGCCATCAGGGCGTGCACGGTCTGCTGGGGTGTGGGGCCGGAGTGGTTCCAGCGGGTGATGCCGACGCCATTCACCTGTGCGGCCTGGGCGATGAGATCGTCGAGATCTCCCTGCCATACGGCTCCTTCGGCGTGGTCGGCCAGTGCCCAGCGCGGCGGGGAACCCTTGAGCTTGCGGTAGGCCGCGTCCTCGCCCATCAGCCGGGCGATACGGCGCCGAAGCTTGCCTCGCGGTGTCTTCTTCGCCTCGTCGATGAGGAAGTTCTTGATCGACGTGAGAAAAAGTCGTTCCAGAGAGGCTTCGTCGGCGGCCTGGGTGAAGCAGACGGTCACGAACCGTTGTCCCGCTCCTTCCTGGGACAACATCGCACTAATCACGTCGTAAGCCGCGTCATCGCTCCACACCGTGTGCCCCTCCGGGGGCGGAAAACCGGTGCCACGGCGGACCTGGTGAACCAACCTCCGCAGCAGTTCGAACGTGGTCGGCCCCAACCGGCCGCTCTGCAGCTCCTCGTACGCGCTTTCTGTCACGAGCCCCACCCCGATCCCTGCCCCCGCCGGACGTCTACGGCCGCGGGGTCTCACGCCTGCTTACACCAGCATCCACCTCCCTCGCATGCGACACGCGCATATTCCACTTGCCGTACGGAAGGGCTCGTCGACTGCTGGCCGGGCACGGGGCATCAGCTCTCTGCGCGGCGGCAGGGGCAGCGACGGCACAGCACCTCGGGCGGGCAGCGTCCGATCCGGTGCTCGAGCCGCAGGTGACTCTGCGGCAGCGCACGGCGTTCAGCGGCGCTTCGCGCGGGCGGTGTCGACTCGCGCGAAATCGTCGGGCTTCTCATCCATGAGCAGACCGCCGGGATCGACTAGTGGCGCCACCATGGGGTGGAGGTCTTGTCCGGCGGGGTCGTCCTGGCCGTTGTGCCATCGCGCAACCGCCCGGCCGGCGCCTGCCACCAGGTCGGCGAGCTGGAGGGAGGGGTGGTCCACCGAACGGCCGCGGACCAGGCTCTGAAGGTGGCTCTGCTTGATCAGACCTTGCACCAGACCCACGGCTGTCGCCCCGCGTTCCAGGACGTCGAGTTTGTCGTCGGTCAGCAGCCGTTGGTCGTCCGCGAGGACCTGGAGCTTGCCGCCGTGTCGGATCGAGGCGTGGAGGATAACCGTCGGCACGGCGGTGACGAGCGGATCGGTGGAGTCGTCGAGCAACCCGAGCTCTCCGGTCGGAGTGGCCTTGGCCGGACGTTCACGGGCGAAGGCTTCGGCTTCGCGGCGGGTTTCTCGAAGCATCTCCAAGACCGCTGTCGCCTTCTTCGCTTGCGGGGCTTTACGGCGGCGGGCGTAGGCGTGGCACTGCTGGATGACGGTGAAGAGCTCGTCGACGGTGACATGGTCGCCCGTACGGTTCCTCTTGGAGAAGAAGCCCACGGCGGTGGTGATGAGTCGGTCGAAGCCGTCGCGGCCCATCGCCCGGGGGCCTTCGGTGGCCAGGTCCAGGGCGAACTGCCTGGCGACGCCGTTCATGACGATGTCGATGCCCATGGCGTTGAACCGCTCCTCCAGCAGGAGGTCGACAAGTTTGGCCGCGACGAAGTAGTGCTTGTCGATCGCGTATACCGAGGCGCGGTCATGGAGCGGACCATCGGGTGCCAGCAGGTCGCCCAGGAGGTGACGGCGCCGGCCCGCAGCCGTGCCGGCGAACATCTTCTGGAACTTCAGCTCTGTCGCGGACTTCTGGATCCGCGCCTCGACACGCAGGGTGTCCACGATGGCGGCAGCATCAGCGTCATCAATGGCCACCGAGCCCATGACCATGTAGCGGTCGCCGCCGTGCAGCTGATCGCCGTGGTAGCTGGACTCGTCGATGGCGATCCACCGCCCGGCCCCGGCCCGGTCGTCGGTCGGTTCCAGACGGCTGCGACGACTGAAGTTCGCTCCGAGCAGTCCCGTCCCGGGGTTCGGCGCATGGTCACGTTCGATCACCCCGCCATCCTCGCCGCACGACGCCACACCGACAAGCTACCCGACCGCTCCACCCGACTCCCGTGCCTGCTGCTGCGCTGCAGGCATGACGAGCATGCCGGTGAAGCCTCTTTCTCACAGCCGGCAGGGATGACGGCGCGTATCGCAGACGAGGGGTGTGCCGCACAGTTGCAGCGTCGGTGCACCGGTCTGTGGAGGACTGGACCGGGTGCAGGAGACATCCCGGATGCTCCGTGGCGCCGGCAGAGGGTGCGGCGCATCCGCTTCGCCCTTCATGATCGTTCTTGATCCGCATTATGTGGTGCTCCAGCCGGAACCCGGCGCAGGATGCGCTGGGCATCGTCGGAGGACGCTTCCTCACGTAACGGTAGCGTCGGATATTGAATCTCTCGGAATGCCCGGAGTTTTGCCACATTTCGTCCTTCCGGTCACCGGTGCTTGCCGAGCGTTGGCAGTCCGCCTGAGACCGTTCGGACACTGCGTCCGCGCCGACTCGCACGCTTGGCCATGAGCAGCTGACGGGCCATCGCGCTCCACTGCGCTGACCCGTCTTGTTTGCCTGCGGCTCTATGCTCGCGGCCGGCTGCGAGCATGGCCGCCCGGGTCTTCCCGTACAGCGGCTCCGCGACCGAGGACACGGCTCCGCTGATTCGGACCGCACCTTCCCAACCTCGCTGGCAGAGCACCAGACGGTGGTCCGCCCCGTCCTCCGTCAGGCGCATGGCGTACAGGCCGGCACGGCTGTTGCCGAGCGAGATCTTCCCGAGCTGTATCAGGAGTTCCGAGGAGCACGGCAGCAGGACCTGATCCGCTGTGGTGCCGCGTGTGGGCGCCAGCGACACGAGGTCGAGACGCTCGCCGTCCCATCGAACCCACATGCCGAGCGTGGGCCAGGCGATGGCGGGGGCGAGCGCAGGGTGCGGCACCCTCGCCTCCACGCTCGGGTCTCCCGGTCCTTGAGCTCTGTCTCGTGCCTGATCGGTCATGACGCGTTCGGTGGCTGGCCGAGCCAGAAGGCGGCGACGGAGGGCTGGTCGATACCAGCGGTCGAGCCATCGTGAGCAAGGAATTCGGTCGGAGCGATGTAGCCGTCGCCCGGATCGAGGCGGATGCGCAGGCAACGCAGCGGGTGTCCTGCGGCGACGTACCGGCGGATGTCCTCGGTGTGGGGGTAGTGCCGGTCCAGGTTGGCGTGGAGCGTGCGGCAGATCTGCTGAATGTCGCGGTCGCCGATGAGCAGGTAGCGCGGGCCGGGGCCGAGATTGAGGCAGAGCCGTCGGCGGCCCTGGTGGCGTCGGGCGTACGGCAGCCGGTCGAAGTTGTCGACGTGCAGTCCGATCCGGCGCCCGGTGGCGGAGTCCTCTGTGGTGGTGGCCCAGTGGCCGGGGCTGGCCGCGCACCCCAGGAGGCTGGTGGGCCAGCGGCCGTCGAGGGGGTCGAGGCGGGCGGCGGCTTCGAGGCGGCCGGCCAAGTCGTCGGAGTCGAGGTCCGGCAGCGGTCGGTGTACGAGTTCGATCCGGATGTTGTCCGGCACCGAGTCATCGGCACGATGCTGCTCGGCGTCAGTGGCGGTGATCGATTTCCAGTTCTCGTCGGGGACGATGGCGCCGTCGTCGTATCCGGACTCGCTGGCGGTCTGCCGGATCGGCGCGATGTCGCACCGGCCGCGTAGGTCGTCGAAGGTGTGGAATACGAGCTGTGGGCCCATGGCCGTGCCTCCCCAGGGCGGGTGCGGGGCTACTTGTCGTCGAGATCTTCACCGAATGTGACGTCCAGCTCGGCGGTGAGGGCATCAGCGAGCTGGAGTGTCTGGGCTTGGTCGATGACGATCTGCTTGAGCGAGGCCAGGCCGCGGAGCTGGGAGAGGTCGTTACCCCGGAGGTCCAGGCCGCGGTACTTCCCGCCGTCGAACTCGGTCAGCCGTAGATCGCAGTCATCGATCAGGGCGGCGCCGAGGTCAGCGGCGGCGAAGGTGGTCTCGCGCAGCGAACAGTTGGCGAAGATCACGGGTCCGGTGGTCCGGACCCGGGTGAGGGTGCTGTAGTCGAGCTTGCAGTTCTCGAATAGGACGTTGCCGAGCGTCACGTCTTCGAGGGCGGCGCCCATGAGCTTGCAGTCACGGAAGACGGCTCGGGAGATCTTGCTGTCGGTCCACTGCAGCGAGGACAGGTCGCAGCCGGTGAACTCCACGGAGTCGACGCGGAGCTTCTCCAGGCGGGTGCGCTGGGCCTTGAGGCCGGTGATCCGCCCGTCCATCAGGTGGGTGTTGGCCAGGTCAAGGTCCCGCAGGTCGGCGTCGGCGTAGTGGAACTCCGCCACCCGGCCACGGCTACCCTCCAGAGAGGTGACGTTGGAGAGGTAGAGACCCGGTTCGTTCAGGGCAGGGAGCGTGACGCTCGTACGGCGGATCGTGCGGGTGTTCATCAAAGGCCTTTCAACGCGGTGGCTCGGTCGCCGCTGCTGGCACGCCCCCTCGGGGGGCGTGCCAGCAGCGGCGCGGGCTACTTCTTCTTGTTCCAGTTGTCCCAGGTCGGGCGGTTGTCGAAGGGGGCCGGGTTCTTCGCCCAGTTGTCCCACGTGGGCCGGTTGTCCCACGTCGCTTCAACGATCACCGGGGTCGGGACGTCGTGCGTGGCTATCAACTCCATCACGACGGGGGTGTCGGATGTGGCGAGTCGGTTCAGGATCTTCATGCAACAGCCTCCTTGGTTGCGAGCGTGGACAGGGCCGTGACCAGGGCCTGCCGGGAGACCCGGCAGTAGTTGGTCTCGGTGGTCGTGAGGTCGCTGTTCTCGAAGTAGCGGTTGGCGGCCTGGGCTCCGCGGCAGAAGTCGAAGAACTCGCATTCGGCCTGGCAGCGGTCCAGGCCGGTGAGAAAGTCGCGGACGTAGCGCAGCCTGTGGGCATCCCGGAGGATCTCGGGCAGGGGGCGGTCGAGGATGTTGCCGGCCACGAAGTTGCCGTACTCGGGCGCCGCCGTGTCCGCGAGTTCCGGGGAGAGCAGGACCACGTCGCCCTTCCAGGAAATGGTGGGGATCGGGTCGAGGCGGCGCCCGTCCCACTCAGCTCTCCGGCCGGACCGGATCAGCTGGAGGTATTCGGCGAGGCGTTCGACTTCCCGGACTGCCGGGGCGCCAGGATGCTCACGGGTCCAGGTAAGGGTGCGGCGCCAGAACTCCTCGGCCTGGACCGCGGTGGGCGGCTGCCGGTTGGTGTTGACCCCTTCGATCTCCTCGATGTTGAAGCCCACGGAGTGGGCGCCCAGCGAGGTCAGGAACTCCAGCAGATCCTCCGGCATCGCGATGCCCAGGGTGCCGACCACTGAGATGACGGAGAACGGGATGCCGTGCTCGCGCAGCTGCGCGATTCCGCGCAGGATCCGGTCGAAGGCGGGCTTGCCTCGCAGGTCGACACGCTCGGCATTCAAGGCGGCCGGACCGTCGACGCTCACCCCGACGCGGACCTCGTACGCGGCCAGAAGGTCGCACCACGTCTCGGTGATCAGCGTCGCGTTGGTCTGCACATAGTGATGGACTCGGCCCGCCCGCCGCAGGGCCTCGAACGGCGCGAGCAGGGCGGCGAACTTCTGCTGGCCCACGGCGAGCGGCTCCCCGCCGTGCCAGACGATCCCGATCGGATGGCCGCTGTCGTTGAACTGCGCCACCGCCTGCGTCAGGGCCTCGGCCACCTCCGGGGGCATCTGGTGCTTGAGCTTGCGAAACGGCAGGTAGCAGTACAGGCAGCCCAGGTTGCACCAGGTCGTGGGCTGCACCACCACGGTCTGCGGAGCCGCAAACCGCTGCTGGTACCGGGCACGCCACGGGGACGGACGAGAGCACATCGGGGACCTCTCCTCGACGGACAGGGGCATCGCCGGCCGCGAGCGGGAGCTGCAGGCCGGGGATACGACCACGATCCGTCCCGCGATGACGTGGACGCGATGACATCGCGCTGTCATTGCCGATGACATGTCATCGGCGCGCTGCTGACACTGCGCTGAACTTGCTTCACCTGGACGGGAGTTTGAGTGGTTTCCTGTGGGCTATCGTGGCGGGGTGCCTCGCTCGATTCTGATCAATGACGGCCAGACGTCCCGCGACATCGGTCTGGTGTACTGCTGCTCGGGCTACCTCGTCGAGCGTGGCAAAGTGCTGCTCGTGCACCACAATCGCTTCGACAAATGGGTTCCGCCGGGCGGTCATATCGAGCCCGGGGAGTCCTTCGCGGGCACGGCGGTGCGCGAGTTCAAGGAGGAGACGGGGCTACTGGTGGAGGCGATCTCCAGTCAGCGGGCCATCCACCCGGCCGACCACAACGCTACTCCTGAACCTGTGCCCTTCTATGTGGACATCGAGCGCGAAGGCTTCCCGACGGCGGCGCTGGTCCAGTTCTTCTACGTCCAGCGGCAGCCGGGCACCCGGGAACAGGCCGTGGAGGCGCAGCTCGAAGAGGTGCACGGGGCCGCATGGTTCGGCCTGGAGGACCTCGACACTCTCAAGACCTTCGACCAGGTCCGTTCCCTGGCGCGGTTCGCCCTGCTGAACTACCCGGTGGCCGGAGAGCGCGCCGCGTCTTAGAAAGTGTTGGGTAACCGGGTGATCACTCGTTCTTGAGATCGTCGGCGAGGCGGCGGGCTGCTTCGGTCTCGATGGGGCCGCGTGGTTCGATCT
>NZ_JBHWIQ010000005.1:67119-343793 GCF_042732055.1 Streptomyces sp. NPDC059816 | reverse complement strand
GCGTGTGACGCCGCGCCCCCCTCCCGCGTTCCCGACCGACGGTCAGGGGCAGGCCCCGCTGCTCGGGCGGGACCCCCAGGACGACTCGATGCGGTACGTGCCGGCCTCGGGGGCGACGAGGCGGGTGTACTCGCCGTGCTGCTCCAGACAGGCGCCCTCGACCCGCAGCCACGGCGAGTGGGCGATCCGCACCGTGGAGGACCCGGCGCTGCCCATCCGGACGGTGACGTCCGTGCTGCTGGAGTCCAGGACGGTGCCCGGCGCGGAGGCCAGCGGCACGGCGTCCCGCACCCGGTAGACGCGCCAGTGCGCGTCCCGCCACACCGGTTCCAGCCACTGGGGCTCCGAGCGGACCAGCGCGGCCTCGGCCTGCGCGGGGCCGTCCGGCTTCCCGTCGTGCAGCACCACGAACCCGACGGCCCACCGGTCGAGCCAGTCGCGGTAGGTGGCCTCGGAGAACGAGCCGTCGTAGAAGAGCCGGCCGCGCTCGACGTCGAGCTGCCGGTTCCAGCCCCGGGCGAGGTTCATGTGCGGGGCGAAGGCGCTGGCCTCGCGGTGGTTGCGGGCGGGCACGACCTCGATCCGCGTCCGGTCCGCGCCGAGCCGTTCCAGCTCGGCGATGACGTCCTCGGTGTTCTTCGCCCAGGCCGGCACCTTGGTGGACACGATCAGGTCGTCCACGGTCTTGTGGGTCAGCCACACCGAGGACAGCACCAGCGCCACCGCGAGCACCGCCCGGCGCAGCCGGTCCGCCTCGGGCACCAGCAGCGCGGCGAGCAGCACCGCGGGCGCCGCCAGCAGGGCCAGGCGCTCCACGTTGGTGCCGATCGGCGAGGAGATGAGATGGCTGAGGACGACGCCCACGGCGTAGATGAGGGCGCCCAGTCGGACGACGCGCCAGCTCTTGGGCGCGGCGACGGCCACCGCCAGCGCGAACCCGGCGGGCTCCAGGATGCGGCCCGCGGACATCGGCTGTTCGCCCTTGAACGGGAAGAGCAGGGTGGTCAGGCCGACGACCGCCGCCGGGGGCAGCAACAGGACCAGGGCCGGGCCCCAGCGCCGCACCAGGAACCACGCACCGCCGGCGACGACGAGGAACAGCCCGGACACCGGACTGGCCATGGTGGACAGCAGCGCCAGCACCGCGGCCCGGACCAGCGCGGGGCGGGGGCCGGTGAGGACGACCAGGGCGGCGAACCCGAAGGCGAGGCCGAGCGCGAAGGTGGTGCGACCGGAGGCGACGTCACACCACAGGGCGATCGACAACAGGACCGCGGGGCCCAGGGGGCGACGGACTCCGGTCCGCTCGACGAGCAGGGCAGCGAACCAGGTGGACACGATGCCGGAGGCGACGGTCACCGCCGGCACGCCGACGGCCGCCATGAGGTAAGGGGACAGCAGGCTGTAGTTCGGCACGTGCATGCCGCCGTACCAGAAGAGGTTGTACGGCGAGCCCGGGTTCTCGGTGGCGAACCGGGTCCACGCCACCTGCGCGGCGAGGTCACCGGCGCCGGTCGCGAGGAACGCCCACCACAGCGCGTACAGCGGCAGCGTGGGGACCGTGACGAGCAGCGGTACCCGGTAGCGGCAGGCGAAGGCCACCAGGCGGTGCGGTGCGGCGCCCGTGGCCCCGGGTCCGGTGCCCTCCTGCCCCGGGGCCGGGCGGGCCGCGGGGACTCCGGGAGGTGCCAGCGTCTGTGACCGGAGGGCTCCGGCACGCGCCTGCTGTGACGGGAGCTCCGGCGCCGAGTCCGTACGGGGCGTAGTGAGGGCTGGCGGCTCGGGAACCACGATGACCGTTTCTGCTGGAGCCCGGAGGGCGGCGGACAGACGAGTACGTCAGCCTAGACGCGCCGCGCCGGGGAAACGTTCACTGCCCCTGGATTCCGGCCCGCCGGTGGGGCCCGGCCCGGGGTGCGGCATCCAGCGGACCCACGGCTGCGGTGCGCCCGCCCCTCGACGGACGCGGTGTCCGCACCGCTGACCGGGGCGGCCGGAGCCGGGGGCCGGGCCGACCGGCGGCGCGCCCCGTTCCGGACGGCGCCCGCCCGACCGGTCCACCAGGGGCGACGGCCCCCGGGCTCCACGAGGTGACGGGAGTCACCTCCCCGCTCCCCGGGGAGGGCCCGTCACCCGGCTGGCGCGATCGCGCCGGGTGCGGCGGAGCCGGGTCCCCAGCGGGCGGGCGGCTGGTCGAATCGTCCTCTTCGACTCTGTCCCTCTGGGGGGAGACATGCAGATTCCACGTACCAGAGCGCGGATCTTCGTGACCGCGCTGGCGACCGTCGCGGGCCTGACGGCCGGTCTGACCACCCCGGTGTCGGCGCCGCCCGGCGCCGAACCGACCCACCGCTCGGCGAAGGGGCCGAAAGCGTCAGACGCCGGGCCACTGCGGACCGTCCCGCTCCTCACCGGGGACCGGGCCGTGGTGGACGAGAAGGGCGCGCTCGTCTCGGTGGAGCGGGGCGAGGGCCGTGAGCGCATCGCCTTCGAGAGCCACGAACGGGACGGCCACACGTACGTCATCCCGGCCGATGCGCGTCGGCTGATCGACAGCGGCAGTCTCGACCGGCGACTGTTCGACATCACGGAACGCGCGAAGGCGGCCTACCGCAGCGCGCACGGCACCGGGCTGAAGGTGATCGTCCGGTACGGGGACGGGGCCCGCTCCCGGGACGCCGCCCGCTCACAGGTGCGGGCCGCCGACGGCACCCGGCTCGCCCGGAGCCTGGCCACCCTGGGGGCCGACGCCCTGACCGTCTCCCGGGACGGCGCTGCGGACCTGTGGAACGCCCTCACCGACCCCCGGGGCTCCGGTGGCCGGGCCGCCGCTCCGGGCATCGACCGGGTCTGGCTGGACGCGGTCACCAAGGCGAGCCTGGACAAGAGCGTCCCCCGGGTCGGGGCACCCGCCGCCTGGCAGTCCGGGTACGACGGCACCGGGGTGAAGATCGCCGTGCTGGACACCGGAGTGGACGCCACCCACCCGGACCTCGCGGGGCGGGTCGTCGCGGAGCACAACCTCACGGACACGCCCGACACCAAGGACCGCCACGGCCACGGCACCCATGTGGCCTCGACGGCGGCGGGCAGCGGAGCCCGGTCCGGCGGCACCCACAAGGGGGTGGCCCCCGGGGCGTCGGTGCTCAACGGGAAGGTGCTGGACGACGGCGGGAGCGGCCTGCTGTCCTGGGTGGCCGCCGGCATGGACTGGGCCGCGGCGCAGGGCGCGGACATCGTGAACCTGAGCCTGAGCGCCGACGACACCCCCGAACTGGACGTGATGGAAGTCCAGGTCAACACACTGGCGCGGACCAAGGGCGTGCTGTTCGCCGTCGCGGCCGGGAACGCGGGCCGCGGTTGGCTGGGTTCGCCGGCCACCGCCGAGGAGGCACTGGCGGTGGGTGCGGTCGACGCCGCCGACAAGGTCGCGGACTTCTCCGGCAGTGGCCCCGGCGTCGGCACCGAGCTCGTCAAGCCGGAACTCACCGCGCCGGGCGTCGACATCAAGGCCGCGGCCAGTTCCCTGACGAACGGCGGGGCGGACCCGAGCGGGTACACCGCCATGAGCGGCACGTCCATGGCGGCGCCGCACGTCGCGGGCGCGGCGGCCCTACTGAAGCAGCGTCACCGGAACTGGACCCAGCGGGAGTTGAAGGGCGCCCTGATCGCCTCCGCGAAGGACACCGGCGATCCGACCCTCGTCCAGGGCACGGGTCGGCTCCAGGTCGACCGGGCGCTGACGCAGACCGTTTTCACCGACCCGGTCTCCCTGGGCTTCGGAACGGCACAGTGGCCGCACCACGACGACGTCCCGCGCACCAAGGAGATCACGTATCGCAACACCGGGTCCCGGGACGTCGTCCTGGACCTGAGCGTGACGGGCGAAGACCAGCAAGGGCGGCCCGCTCCGCAGGGCTTCTTCGCGCTCGGGTCGCCCCGGGTCACGGTGCCGGCGGGCGGTAGCGTCTCGGTCGGGCTGGCCGCGGACACCCGGCTCGGCGGCGACGTCGACGGGCACTACACCGCGGAGGTCGTCGCCACCGGCGGCGGGCAGAGCGTGCGCAGCGTCGCCACGGTGCACCGGGAGGTCGAGTCGTACGACCTGACGATCGAGACCCTCGGACGCGACGGCCTGCCGACCCGGGAGCACGCCACCACCCTCAACGCGCTCAGCGGCCCCGCCAAGGGGCAGCAGTACCGGCCGCACGACCCGTCGGGCACCGTCCGGCTCCGGGTCCCGGCCGCTGACTACAGTCTCGTGAATCCGGTGTACGTGGCCCTGAACGACGTGTCGAAGGGGATGGACCTGATCGTCCAGCCGAGGCTGCGGCTCACCGGGGACACCAAGGTCACCGTCGATGCCCGCACCGCCCGGCCGGTGGACATCACCGTCCCCGACGCCGGGGCCGCGCCGGTGAACGCCAGCCCGTCCTTGCGGGTGGACTCCGGGCAGGTCGTGCGGAACTTCGTGTGGGCGCTGCCCTCCTACCGCGTCCTGCGCACCGCGCACCTGGGCGAGCAGGTGCCCGACGGGTGGTTGTCCCAGCAGTGGGGCGGGCAGTGGGTGACCGGGCGCGGCGAGGAGTACAACACCGTGCACCGCACCCCGGTGAACGCCTACGCCACCGGTTACGCCAAGCAGTACCGGCCCTCGGAGCTGGCGACGCTGCGGGCCAAGCTCGGCGCGTCGGTCGCCGGCAAGCAGGGCGCCCTGTTCCTGTGGCCCCTCGTGCAGGGGGGCACCAAGACCCCGACCGTCCGCGTCCCACAACCGGTGCCCGGCGTGCGCACGGTGCACGTGTCCGCAACGCCCGCGGTCTCCTGGGACATGGAGTACCGGCAGAACAGCGGCGTCGTGGACGAGTGGGGGCCGGTCCCGGAGGTGTGGCAGAGCCTGCCCGCGGCGGAGACCTACCTCCCCGGGCGGACGTACCGCAAGGCGTTCAACACCGGGGTGCTCGGCCCGCGGCTCGGCGACCACTTCGGGTTGTACCGCGAGGGGAACGAGGTCTACGGCATGGTGCCGCTGTTCTCGGACGCCCGACGGAACCTGGGCCGGTCGGACCTCGCCTCGGTCCGCACGACCCTGCACCGGGGGGACGTGCTCGTCGGGGAGAACGACGACGCGCTGTTCGGCTGGAAGTCGTTCCGGGTGCCCGCGGACGAGGCCGAGTACCGGCTGAGCACCTCGGTGACCCGGGCCGCGACGGTGGCCACGAACGCGTCCCGGGTGGATGCGAGCTGGACCTTCCGTTCGGCCGCCGGGCCGGCCGGTGCGACGCGGCTGCCCGCGTCGGTGGCGTGGTTCGACGCCTCGGTGGCACCCGACGGGACGGTCCCCGCGGGCCGCGTCCAGGTGTTCCCGGTCCGGGTGGAGGGCACGGCAGCGGGCACCGCGGTGCGCTCCCTCACCGTGCAGGCCTCGTACGACGGGGGCGCCAGCTGGGACGAGCAGGACGTGCGGAACGGGAAGGTGAGCGTGCGGAACCCGGCGGCGGGCCGGGACGTCTCGCTGCGGGCCCGGCTCGTCGACCGGGACGGCAACGTCTCGACGGTGACCGTCCACGACGCGTACCGGGGTCGCTGACCCGGGGGTCTGGCGGGAACGGGACCGGGAACGACGGAACGGCGGCACCCTGTCGGGTGTCGCCGTTCCGTTGCCCCGGTGAGGGGTCGTGCAGAGGTCGAGCGGGGGCCGCTCAGTACCAGCTGTTGGCCTTCCAGAAGTCCCAGGCGCCGACGGGGCTGCCGTAGCGGTCCTCCATGTAGTCGATGCCCCACTTGATCTGGGTCTCGGCGTTGGTGCGCCAGTCCGAACCGTGGGTCGACATCTTGGAGCCGGGCAGGGCCTGGACCAGGCCGTAGGCGCCGGAGGAGGAGTTCTGCGCCGTGACGTCCCAGTTGGACTCACGGGTGACGATCTTCTCGAAGGCGGCGTACTGCGTGTCGTTCGCGATCAGCTTCTTCGCGATCGCCTTGGCCGACGTCGCCTGGGCCGCCTTGGCGGTCACCGGGGCTGCCTGCGGTGCGGTGGCGGCCTGGGCCGGGGCCGCGGCGAGCAGCATTCCGGTCGTGGCGGCGGCGACGGCGACACCGGTCAGGGCCTTCTTCGGGGACGCGACACGGCGGAGCAGGGAAGCGGAGGAGGCGAACGAGACGGACACGGTGGACCTTTCGGCCGGGGACAAGGACGGTCACCCGCGTTCCGTCCCCACGGCTGTGCCGGGGTGAGGAATGCGAGGGCGCCGCGGCCCGGGTGGGCTCGTGGCGCCTTGCGACTCGGTCCAGAGAAACAGGTTCGGGAACGTCCCGCAATCACCCCTTTTACTAGTGGGAGTCGCATGTGCTGGACCGACCCCTGGTGTGACGTGGCTCTCAAACCGCAGGTCAGACCCCCTGACGACGCGAACACGTCAAGGCGATCCGGCTACGACCCCGCCTAGTGGAGGGCCGAAGCCCTGTGGCGCGCCTCACCGGTCGCCCCCCGCCCCGCTCACGGACCGCGGTCGGGTCCGTACTCGGTGGGGCCGGTGGATGTGACCGGCGTCGCAGGAACCGGGTCGCGCGCGGGCCCTTCGGTGGACGCGGGCCCGTCCGTGGAGGCGGACCCCTCGGTGAACGCGGGGCGGGCGTCGAACGCGGCCCGCCGGGTCGCGCGCCGCAGCGCCTTCAGGACCGTGCCGCCCAGCGCCAGCGTGAGCACGGCGGTGAGCACCGCCCGTCCGAGGTCCCACCCCAGCGAGGTGGCCAGGCAGTAGGCGAGGAACCGGACGAGGTTCTCCGGGACCGGCTCCCCCGGCTGGAAGGCGACGGACGAGGTCAGCTCCCCCATGAACGGCCAGCCGGCGAGGTTCATCACCGTGCCGTACGCGAACGCCGCGAGGAAGCCGTACCCGGCCAGCAGCAGCCGCTCCCCCGCACCGCGCAGCCGCTCGGACCCGGGCAGCAGTCCGGCGCCCAGGGTGAACCAGCCCATGGCCAGCATCTGGAAGGGCAGCCACGGGCCGACTCCGCCGGTCAGCAGCGCCGAGGCGAACATCGTGACCGAGCCCAGCACGAAGCCGAAGCCGGGCCCGAGCACCCGCCCGCTCAGCACCATCAGGAAGAACATGGGCTCCAGTCCGGCGGTCCCCGCGCCGAGGGGTCGCAGTGCGGCGCCCGTCGCGGCCAGCACGCCGAGCATCGCCACCGCCTTCGCGCCCAGCCCGGACTCGGAGATCGTCGCCGCGACCACCCCGATCAGCAGCACCAGCAGCGCGGCGAAGAGCCAGGGCGCGTCCTGGGCGTGGGCGTTCACCGAGGAGGCGGGAGCCGCCAGGAACGGCCAGCCGAAGCCGGCCACCCCGACCGCGCCGACCAGCAGCAGCGCCGCGGCGGACCGGGGCCCCAACCGCACCGCCCTCGTCGTACCGTCCGGACGGTTCACCGCAGGGCCTCCCGCACCTGGGTCACGGTCAGCCACGGCCCGCTCCCCAGGACCTTGGCGACCTGCGGGGCGAAGGACGGGGAGGCGAGGACCACCTCGGCGGCCGGGCCGTCCGCGACGACCTCGCCCTCCGCGAGGATCAGCACCCGGTGTGCGAGTTCCGCGGCCAGCTCCACGTCATGGGTGGCCAGCACGATGGTGTGGCCGTCGGCGGCGAGCCCCCGCAACACCCCGACCAGCCGGGCCTTGGCCGCGTAGTCGAGGCCCCGGGTGGGTTCGTCGAGGAGCAGCAGCGGCGGTCGCGCGGCCAGGACGACGGCGAGCGCGAGGACGAGCCGCTGCCCTTCGGAGAGGTCACGCGGATGGGTGTCGTCGGTGATCGAGGGCAGCAGCTCGGACACCAGCGCCCGACAGGTGCCGGGCGGGGCCTGGGCGTCCCCGTCGGCGGCGGCGCACTCCGCGGCCACCCTGTCGGCGTACAGCAGGTCGCGGGGTTCCTGGGGAACGAGTCCCACCCGGCGGACCAGGTCACGCGGTCGGGTGCGGTGCGGCGCGGCGCCCCCGACCCGGACGGTGCCCCGGGTCGGCTCCACCAGGCCGACGAGCGCGGACAGCAGGGTGGACTTCCCGGCGCCGTTGCGGCCCATCAGGGCGACGGTCTCCCCCGCCCCGAGGGTGAGGTGGACCCCGCGCAGCGCCTCGACCGGGCCCCGTCGCACGCGCAGTCCCACGACCTCGGCGACCGGCGCGGCGGCCACCGGGGCCGCGGGCGGTGCGGGCGGGGGCGCGTCGGCGAGCCGGTCCCGCAGCGGCGCGGCCCGGCGCCGTGCGTCCCGGACGCTCAGCGGCAGCGGTGACCAGCCGGCGAGCCGCCCGAGGGCGACGACCGGCGGGTGGACGGGCGAGTGGGCCATGACCTCGGCCGGCGGGCCCAGCACCGGACGGGCGTCGGGGGCGGAGCCGGGGCCGGGCAGCAACAGCACCTGGTCGGCGTACTGCACCACGCGTTCGAGTCGGTGTTCGGCCATCAGGACGGTGGTCCCGAGGTCGTGCACCAGCCGCTGGAGGACGGCGAGCACCTCCTCCGCGGCGGCCGGGTCGAGCGCCGAGGTCGGCTCGTCGAGGACCAGGACCCGGGGGTGCGGGGTGAGGACCGAGCCGATGGCCACCCGCTGGCGCTGGCCGCCGGACAGGGTGGCGATCGGCCGGTCCCGCAGTTCGGCGAGGCCCAGCAGGTCGAGGGTCTCCTCGACCCGGCGGCGCATCACGTCCGGGGCGATGCCCAAGGACTCCATGCCGTAGGCGAGTTCGTCCTCGACGGTGTCGGTCACGAAGTGCGCGAGCGGGTCCTGACCGACGGTGCCCACCACATCGGCGAGTTCACGCGGCTTGTGGGTGCGGGTGTCCCGGCCGGCCACGGTGACCCGACCGCGCAGGGTGCCGCCCGTGAAGTGCGGTACGAGTCCGCTGACGGCGCCGAGCAGGGTGGACTTGCCCGCCCCGGACGGTCCGACGAGCAGGACGAGTTCGCCTTCGGGCACCGCGAAGTCGGCGCCCGCGAGCGCGTCCCGCCCGGCGCCGTCGTACCGCACGGACACGTTCTCGAAACGGATCACGAACCCCTCGCCTCCTCCTGTGGCCCCGGTGACCCCGTGGGGCGTGGGCGTTGCGTGCGCTTCGGCGGCGCCGGTGCGACGAAGGCGGGCAGCAGCCCGAGCAGGATCGCCGCGGCCGGCCACAGCGGCAGCTCGGGAGCCGTCAGCGGCACCACCCCCGGCCGCAGCACCTCGGCAGCGGCCCCGCCGAACGTCCCCCAGCCGATCAGCACCGCAGCCGCGCCCACCCCCGACCCGGCGACCAGCCAGGCCCGCGGCCCCCAACCGTCCGGGCGGTAGCGGGTGCGCACCGAGCGACGGCCGCCGAGCCACAGTCCGCCGAGCGCGGTGCACAGCCCGAGGAGCAGCAGCGGCAGGGCGTACCCGGCGCCGTCCGCGCCGAGCAGCCCGTACGTTCCGGCGCACACCCCGAGCAGTCCGCCCAGGGTGAGCGCGGCGGTCAGGCGGCGCACCGGGGCCGGGACGAAGGCGGTGCGCCCGTAGCCGCGCGCGTCCATCGCCGCGGCGAGGGCGACGGACCGTTCCAAGGCGCCCTCCAGGACCGGCAGCGCGACCTGGAGCAGCCCGCGCGGTCCGCGGTCCGGGCGGCCCCGCAGCCGCCGCGCGGCCCGCAGCCTCCGTACGTCGGCGATCAGGTTCGGGGCGAACGTCATCGCGACGACGACGGCGACCCCGGCCTCGTACAGCGCGCCCGGCAGCGACTTCAGCAGCCGGGACGGGTTGGCCAGGGCGTTCGCGGCGCCCACGCAGATGAGGAGGGCGGCGAGCTTCAGCCCGTCGTAGAGGGCGAAGACCAGTCCTTCGAGGGTGACCCGCCCGCCGATCCGCACGCCCTCGGCCCATGCGGGCAGCGGCAGCTCCGGCAGGGTGACCAGGACGTGCGTCCCGGGGATCGGCGATCCGAGCAGCACGGCGAACACCAGCCGGATGCCGAGGACCGCGAGCGCGATCTTCACGAACGCGCCGTACGACCGCGCCCACGGCGCTTCGGTGCGGCGGGCCGCCACGACGTATCCGGCGACCGCGACGAGCAGCCCCAGCAGCAGGGGGTTGGTGGTGCGGGACGCCGCGACCCCGA
Source organism: Streptomyces sp. NPDC059816 (assembly GCF_042732055.1). Lineage (NCBI taxonomy): Bacteria > Bacillati > Actinomycetota > Actinomycetes > Kitasatosporales > Streptomycetaceae > Streptomyces > Streptomyces sp. NPDC059816. The sequence goes on along the minus strand of NZ_JBHWIQ010000005.1, from coordinate 333,670 downwards.
GGCCCAGGGCCCACACCCACCAGGCACCCGGGTGCAGCGCGCCCGACCGGTCCGCGGCGGGCGCCGCGAGACGGGTCGCCCGCGGCGCGGTGGCCGACCGGGAAGGGGACGGGCGCTCGGACATGCGTCAGCCCCGGCGCCGGGAGCGCCAGACGGCGGCGGCGCCCAGGGCCGCGACGGCGGCGGCGCCCACGTAGACCCCGGCGGACGGCCCGCCGCCCTCGCCGCCTTCGCCCGCTCCGTCCGCGGCGGGGCGCTCGGGTGTCGTCGCCCGGTCGGCGGAGACCTGTTCGCCGCAGCCGGTGCGGGGGTAGCCGTCGATGGCGCAGAGCAGTGCGTTGCTGTCGTAGCGCAGCGGTTTGGCGACGGCGGCCAGGGCCTCGGCGCTGGTCGCGTCGGTGCCGACCCGCGCGCACGCGGTGCGGGCCGCCGGCGGGCTCTCGCCCCCGGGGGCGTCGGCCGGGGTGCCGGGGTCGATGACGAGCGCGACCCGCTTGGTCCCGTCACGCGGGGCGGTCGCGCCGCAGATCCCGGCGAAGTCACGGGGTCCGCGGGGTTTCGCCGCGTCGCCGGAGTTCTCGCTCACCGAGAAGCGGAAGCCCTGGACGTCCCCGTCGGCGGGGCGGGCGAGCGCCGGCCCCTGGGTGGCGTACGTCCAGGAGCCGTCGGTGAGGTCCCAGAAGGACCAGTAGCGGTATCCGGCGGCCTGCGCGGGCGCGGCGGTGAGCAGGGCCACGGCGAGGGCGGTGAGCAGCGCCGTCAGCACGGCCGCCACCCGGCCGGGGGCGGAGGCGGAGGGTGCGGGGGCCGGGGGTGCGGCGGTCACTGTTGCCGCTTCCGGCGGCTGACCAGGAAGCCGATGCCCGCCCCGAGCAGGAGCGCGGGACCGATGATCCACACGGCGGCGGGACCGTCATCGCCGTCCTTCCCCGTGGCCTCGTCACGCGCGGCGCTCGGCTCGGGGCCGGTGGCGTTCAGCCCGGCGACCAGGTCGGTGCCGCCGAAGTCGCGCGGGTCGGCGCCGGTGGCGTGGGCGGCGAGCACCAGTTGGGCCCAGGCCGCGGGGCCGGTCTGCTTGGCCCAGTCGACGGAGTTGCGCTCCAGCCAGGTGACCGCGGGGGCGGCCCGGTCACCGAGTCCGGCGGCGGCGAGGGCGACCACGGCGTCCGCGGTGTTGCCGTGGTCGGGTTGGTCTTCGGCGCCCGGCAGGCTGCTCCCCAGGTGTCCGTCGGCCTTGAGCGCCCCGGCGAGGTGGGCGGCGCCGTCGCGGGCGGCCTCCTCGGCGGTGCGGGGCTTGGCGCAGTCGCGCGGAGCGGCATCGGGTGCGGCGGTCGGGGCGAGGGTGCGGTCCAGGCCGCCGAGCACTCCGGCGGCGGTGGCGTCGTCGTTGGCGACCAGCGCGCCCTTCTTGTCCGGCTGGTAGGCGAAGGCGCCGCCGCCCTCGGCCGCCGTGCAGGGCACGGTCAGGGCGAGGAGCGCGTCGTGCGGGGTGGTGCCCTCCGCGGAGCGGACCTGTGCGGGGCGGGCACCGGTGGCGGTGAGGGCGCCGATGACGAGGCCGGTGGAGTTGGTGTCGCTGGGCGCCCCGGGCAGGTAGCCCCAGCCGCCGTCCGCGTTCTGGACGGACGTCAGCCAGTCCACGGCGTCCCGGGTCGCGTCGTCCTGTCCGCCGAGGGCGGCGAGTGCCTGGACGGCGGCGGCGGTGCTGTTGGTGTCGACCGGGGTCTTGGCGTCGCACGGGGCGTCCGGAGCGGCCCGGTACGCGGCGAAGGCGCCGTTCGCGCACTGCTGGCCGGTGAGCCAGTCGACGGCAGCGGCGGCGGGGACGACCTCCGCGGTGTCCTGGGCGAGCATCGCCAGGGACTGCCGCCAGACGCCGTCGTAGGTGGGGTCGGTGGTGCCGTACAGGCCGGTCGGGAGCTTGGCGGACGGGGACGGCGAGGGGGTTCCCGCGGCCTGGTCGGCGAGGGCGACGGGGGCGGTCACCGTGCCGAGCACCGCGGTGGCGGCGAGGACCGCGGCGATGCGGCGGATGTTCATGGTCGGCGTGTGCCCTTTCGCTGCGGACCGGGCGCACGGGCACGCGTCGCTGGGGCGGCTCCGGGCGGCTCCGGCCCCGTGTTCCTCGACGGTGCCCGTCACCGGTTCCCGGTGGCGTGAGCCGGTCACGTCGACGTACGGGGTGCTCCGGCTGGCGCCCGGTCGGGCGGCTCACGGTTGCGGGTCAGCGCCGGATTCGCACCGGCTTCCCCCCGTGGGGACGTGATGACGACCCCCCATGCTACCGGTCGCCCGACCCTCCCCACGGCGGGCGTCTCACGGCGGCGGCCCGGTCGGTGGTGTGGTCGGCGGCCCGGTCGATGAGTCGGTCGACGGCCCGGCGGGCGGGCCGGTACCGGGCGGGCCGGTGTAAGGCGAGGTGCCGGTACCGGGCGGGGTGCCGGCGCCGGGCGCGGGGTCCGCGACCGTGCCGGGTCGGGGCGGGCCCTTGGGGCGCTCCGCGTGGGACCCGCACAGCTCCGCGCTCAGGGTCCGGACGAGGGCGGTGAGGTCGGCCGGCCGGTCCGGTCCCCACCAGTCCCCGAGCAGTTCGGCGAGCGATTCCTCCCGCGCGACGGCCAACGCGTCGGCGGCCCGGCGGCCCCGCCGGGTCAACGTCAGCCCCAACCCCTCCCGTGCGCCGAGCCCCCGCTCCTCCACCTGCCGGGCCGCCGCGGCGACCACCTCGAAGGGCACGTTGCCGCCCTCCGCGAGGATCGACGGCTCCACGACCCCGTGCCGGCGCATCCGCAGCAGCAGCCAACTGCTCGCGGGGAGCAGGTCGTACCCGGCTCGGCGGGTGATGGTCTCGTAGATCCGCCGTCGCCCCTCGCGGGTGCCGAGGACGGACAGCGCCCGTGCGCACTCGTCGTGCGAGGAGCGCTGCACGGGGTTGCTGGCCAGCGTCTCGGTGCCGTCGGGAACGGTCACCGAGCCGCGCAGCCGGTCCTCGTGGAGGAACCAGGCGAGGACGAATCCGAAGAGGGCCACCGGCACCGCGTACAGGAACACGTCGGTGATCGCCGAGGCAAAGGCGTCGAGCACGGCGGGGCGCACGGCCGGCGACAGCCGGTCGAGTCCCCGGGGATCGGCCGCGAGCGACGCCGCGTCCACCCCGGGCGGCAGCGCCTGCCCGCCCAGCGCGGCGGTCAACTTGTCGGTGAGGCGCCCCGCGAAGACGGACCCGAAGACGGCCACCCCGAAGGACGCCCCGATGGACCGGAAGAAGGTCGCCCCGGACGTGGCGACGCCCAGGTCCTCGTACGCGACCGCGTTCTGCACGATCAGCACCAGGACCTGCATCACCAGTCCGAGGCCCAGCCCGAACACGAAGAAGTACGCACTCGTCACGGCCGTGCTGGTGTCCGGGCCGAGGCGGTGCAGCAGCAGGAGGCCCAGGGCGGTGATCCCGGTGCCCGCGACGGGGAAGACCTTCCAGCGGCCGGTGCGGCTCACGATCTGCCCGGACCCGGTGGAGGCGAGCAGCAGCCCGACGACCATCGGCAGCATGTGCACGCCCGACATGGTCGGCGACACGCCCCGGACGATCTGGAGGAACGTCGGCAGGTACGTCATCGCCCCGAACATCGCGAAGCCGACGACGAAGCTGATCAGCGCCGCGAGCGTGAACGTCCGGATCCGGAACAGCTTCAGCGGCAGCACGGGTTCCGCGGCCCGGCGTTCCACCAGGACGAACGCCCCGGCCAGCAGCACTCCGAGCACCGTCAGGCCGATGATCCGCGCCGAGCCCCAGGCCCAGGTGGTGCCGCCGAGGGAGGCGACCAGGACCAGGCAGGCCGCGACCGAGGCGATCAGGAAGGTGCCGAGGTAGTCGATGGTGTGCCGGGCGTCCCGGTGCGGGATGCGCAGCGCGGAGGCGATCACGACCAGGGCGACCGCACCGATCGGCAGATTGACGTAGAACACCCATCGCCAGCTCAGTTGTTCGGTGAGCAGCCCGCCCAACAGCGGTCCGAGCACGCTCGTGGTGCCGAACACCGCGCCGAACAGCCCCTGGTACCGACCGCGCTCCCGGGGCGGGACGAGGTCCCCGACGATCGCCATGGACAGCACCATCAGTCCGCCGCCGCCCAGCCCCTGGAGCGCGCGGAAGCCGATGAGCTGCGGCATGCTCTGGGCGGCCCCGCACAGCGCCGAGCCCACCAGGAAGATCACGACGGCGGTCTGGAAGAGCTTCTTGCGACCGTACTGGTCGCCGAGCTTCCCCCACAGCGGGGTGGCCGCGGTCGACGCCAGGAGGTAGGCGGTGACGACCCACGAGAGGTGGTCGAGGCCGCCGAGGTTGCTGACGATCGTGGGGAGCGCCGTGGACACGATGGTCTGGTCGAGCGCGGCCAGCAGCATGCCGAGGAGCAGCGCTCCGATCGAGACCATGACCGAGCCGCCGAGCCCGTCCTCACCGGCGGCCCGACCCCGCTGCGGGAGGGTTCCGTCCCGCCCCTGCTCACCACGTGTCATGCACACCTCCTGAGCGGATCCGTGCTCTCCGCACCTCCCATCGTGGTGCGTGGACCCGGGTCCGGCCTGTCGGGAGCGGGGGGCGCGGTGCCTGCGGGGCCGCCCGGTTGTCTGCATAATCGCCTTCAACCAAGGGGAGGGGACCCAGACGGTGAACCGACAGACATGTCCACGGTGCGGGATGCCGCAGGGTGCGCAGGCACCCGACGGCTGCGGATGCGCGGCACGTACCGGTGCGACGGCTCGGGGAGCCGGGCAGGGCACCGATCCGACACACCCGTCCGGGCCACCGGACCCGACGCGCCCGCCGCGGCCCGCGGACCCGCAACAGCACACCGAACTCACCGACCACACCGGGCAGTTCGCCCGCCTCCAGGTGCGCCCTTACCTGGGTCAGGGACAGCCGGACTCCCCCACGAACGCCTTCGGGCCCGGCGCCCCGCCCGGCCCTGAGCCCCGACCGGGGCCGCCCCCGCCCGACTCCCCCACCCAGCCCCTGCCCCGAATGGCGGCGGGCGCCGACGGCACGCCCCCGGGGCCCACGCCCGGGGCCTCCCCCACGCCGGGCGCGGACGCGGGGAGGGCCGGACATCCCGCCGCGGGACGGTCGGACGCGCTCCCCGGCCCCATGCCGCCCTTCGACGACGCGGCCGGACCCCCGGCGCAGGTGCAGGCCCCGCAGGGGTACGGGCCGGGGCAGACGCCCTCGCAGGGGCGGGGGCAGGGGTACGGGCCGGGGCAGACGCCCACGCAAGGACAGGCTCCCTCGCCGGGGCATGGTCAGGGACACGGGCAAGGACAGGGACACGGCCAGGCGTACGGTCAGGCGCAGCCGCAGCCCCAGCCACACCCGGCGGACGGAGAGGTCGGGTGGACGGTCGAACAACCGGCGGCGGGCTTCCAGGCCCCCCACGCCCCCGCATCCGCCCCTCCCCCGACCTCCGGTCAGCTCCCGGGACCCGGCCACGGCGTGCCGGAGCAACCCACCATGAGCTTCCCGCACGGTGTCCGCGGCGAGGCGGAGGTCGGCCCGCGGCCGACCCTCGCCACCGACGGCCCGGGCAGCCCCGGGCGGCACCGTCCGGGACCGCGTGACCGGCACGAGCCCCCGGAGCCCGACCCCCGGGCCCGCCGGCGCCGCCTCGCGCTCATCGCCGCTTCGACCGTGGCGGTCGCCGCGGCCGGCATCGGCATGGTCGCCGGCGGGGTCTTCAGCTACGACAAGCCCCGGCACGACAAGGCCCTGCCGGACATCGACACCACCATCCCGGGCACCTCGGCACCGAACGCGGCGCCGCCCACCGGGAAGACCTCGGCGGGATCGACTCCGTCGAACAGGGCGACGAGCCGGGCGCCTTCGACGACCCCCTCGGCGAGCTCGTCCACCTCGACCGGACCGGCCGCCCCCGGAGCCACGACGAGCCCGTCCAAGAGCCCGAGCGAGAAGTCCACCGCCCCCAGTTCCAGCGCTCCGTCCAACTCCGCCTCCCGCCCCGCCGAATCGACACCGCCCCGCTCCGACGGCACCCTGCGCGCGGGCGACCGGGGCGCGGCGGTACAGGACCTCCAGCAGCGGCTGTGGCAGATGCGTCTCTACACCGGTTCGCGCGACGGCGTCTTCAACTCCGAGGTGGAGCAGGCCCTCACCCGCTACCAGATCGCCCGGGGCATCTCCGAGGAGCGCGGCACGTACGGCCCGTTGACCCGGGGCGTCCTGGAGTCCGAGACCTCGTCCTCCGGCGGGGGCGACGGACGCGGCGGCGAGGGCGGCAGGAGCGGCGGCAACGACGACTGACGGCCCGACGGCCTGACAGCGCGGTCAGGTCATCGGGCCGTCAGGCCGTGCGTGAGTGAGTGCGTGCGTGCCGTCAGCTCAGCTCAGGGTGAGTCGGATCGCCCCGTCCGCGGCCCGGTCCACCCGGATCCGGGTGAGGTCGTCGACCTGGACGGTGGCCCCGTGCTCCGCCGCCCGGGGCCCCACTCCGACCACGCGCATGCCCGCGGCCAGCCCCGCGGCGATCCCGGCCGCGGAGTCCTCGAAGACCACGCACTCGGCGGCCGGCACCCCGAGCTCCGCGGCGCCCTTCAGGAACCCCTCGGGATCGGGCTTGCTGGCCCCCACGTCCTCCGCGGTCACCCTCACCCGGGGCAGGGCGAGCCCCGTCGCCCCCATCCGGGCAGCCGCCAGCTCCCGGGTCGCGGAGGTCACGAGCGCGTACGGCACCGCCAGCGCGGCCAGGGCGGCGAGGAAGGCGGGGGCACCCGGCACCGGGACGACCCCGTCCAGGTCGGCGGTCTCCTCGGCGAGCATGCGGTCGTTCTCCGCGTAGTTCTCGGCCATGGGTCGGTCGGGCAGCAGCAGGGCCATGGAGGCGTAGCCCTGACGACCGTGCACGACCGACATCACCGCATCGGGGTCGAGTCCGTACCGGGCGGCCCAACGCCGCCAGCAGCGCTCGACCACGGCGTCGGAGTTCACGAGGGTGCCGTCCATGTCCAGGAGGAGGGCGCGGGTGGTCAGAACGGCGGTGTCCGGCGTCGGTGTGGCCGTCATCGGCATGCTCCAGGGTGAGGGTGGGCGCCACGGAACGCGCTGGCGCACGGAACGGTCAGGACCCCGCGTGCCAGGGTGGGACCGGCGCGGGCGGGGCCCGGTGAGCCCCGGGAGCCCTCAGGGAGGCGCACCCGGTGGACGGGAGGGCCGGTGACCGCGGGGCGCGGGCCCGCGCACGGCAACCGGCCGGTCCGGACGGCAACCGCCCGGACGATGACCGCCCGGGCCGGACCGCCGGCGGGGCCGGGCGGGCGCACGGGCGGCGCAGCGGACCAAGGTGGCCCCGCCCGCTGGTCAGGGAAGGCGAGCGGAACCACTTTGTTCAAACACGGTACAAAACAAACGGCGTGAATGCCACCGTCAGCCGGCCACCGCCTCGTACAGGCTCCAGACGCCGAGGCCCAGCATCAGCAGCGCGGCGATCCGGGTGATGAGCGCCAACGGCACCCGCTTCATCAGCGCCTTGCCGCCCACGATCCCGAGCCCGGCCACGGCCCACAGCGCCAGTACGGCGCCGAGCCCGACGGAGAGCGGGTCGTCGTAACGGGCGGCCAGGTTCGCGGTCATGATCTGCGTGAGGTCACCGAACTCGGCGACCAGGATGAGCATGAATCCGGCGCCGGAGACCTTCCAGAAACTCTGGTCCTCGGGCTGGCGGATCTCCTCGTCCCCGTCACTCTTCTTGAACGCGAGCACGGCCGCGCCGCCGAGGAACAGGACGCCCGTGATGGCGCTGAGCAACCGTTCCGGGAGCAGGGTGAGCACGCTTCCCGCGGCGACGGCGAGCGCGACGTGGACGGCGAAGGCCGCCGCGACCCCGGCGAACACGTACGAGGCCCGGTACCGCGTGCCCAGGACCAGTCCCGCGAGCGCGGTCTTGTCCGGCAGCTCGGCCAGGAAGACGACGCCGAAGACGAGCGCCACCACACTGATGCTGATCAAGGTTCCTCAATCGGTCGGGCTGCCCCACCGAGAGTCACTGCGGACGACGCCCTCGGCACGGCAGCGCTCCACACGCGCACGGGTGTGCGCATGAGCACTGCTGGCCGAAGGTCTCGCTGGCCGGACCCGGTGCACGGGCCCCGCCTCCGGGCGCCGGCTCAGACGAGCTGAGCAGTATGTCGACGGTCCGGCGAAGAGCTACTCCCCTTCTGCTGACCCCATGGTACGCGAGAGCGCCGCGCCCGCCCCAAGGACCTTCGTCACCCCGCACCGCGACCGACCCCCGACCGGCGCGGAGATCCCCGCGCAACCGGACCCGCCGGACAGGGGGCCGCCGTACGCCCGAACCGCCCGGGGCGCGGTCGCCCCACGCAACCCGGCCGCACCGCTCCGACCCGTCCGGCGCACCCGGGGGCGCACCCTCGCACGGCCGCGGACCACCCGCGCACCCCACCGCAGGACGGCGCACGACGGAGCACGGAACCCCCGCTCATTCTGGGAGGATTCACAACTCTTCACCTCTACGCGGAACATGATCCTCCGTTATCCCTCTTGATGTGACGTGCCCATGCCGCAACCCTGTTGTCCGGCACTCACTTTCCGGCAATCCCCGGACGCCACCACGGCCGCGCCCGCCCGGCGCCGCCACCCCATGACGATCAGGGAGCCCTCATGTCCCGTGGCCACGCGCACCAGTCCCCCACCGACACCCCGTCCGCCACCCCGCCTGCGGTCGGCGACCGTACCCGCACCCGCCGGTTCGGCGCCGTCGTGGCACTGACGACCGGACTGTCCGCCATCGCCGCCCTCACCGGCCCGACCGCCCAGGCCGCGCCGCCCACCCCGGTGAACGCGGCCACCGCCCGCGTCTACCTCGCCCAGCTGAACGAGGCCCCCGAGGGCTCCTCGACCGGCTACAGCAGGAGCAAGTTCCCGCACTGGAGCACCGTCTCCGGCACCTGTAACACCCGTGAGGTCGTCCTCGAACGCGACGGCACGAACGTGGTGCAGGACGCCAATTGCGCGGCCGTGTCCGGCACCTGGTTCTCCGAGTACGACGACGCCACCTGGACCCTCGCCTCCGACCTCGACATCGACCACGTGGTCCCGCTGTCCGAGGCGTGGCGCTCCGGCGCCGACAGCTGGACCAACAGCGCCCGCCAGGGCTTCGCCAACGACCTCGTCCGTCCGCAACTGATCGCGGTCACCGACAACGTCAACCAGGCCAAGGGCGACAAGGACCCGGCCGAGTGGATGCCGCCCAGCGCGTCGTACCACTGCCTGTACGCGCGGATGTGGGTGCAGGTGAAGAAGCACTACGCCCTCGACGTCGACACCGCCGAGAAGGCCGCGCTCCAGGGGATCCTCAACTCCTGCTGACACCCTCCCCCACCTGGGGGAACACGCCTCTCGCAGCTCCAAGCGGGGGACCCGCAGGACGGCGGCCACAGCCGCGCCAGCGGGAACCGGCCGGCCCTCCCCTGGCGTTCCGTACCGTACGGGGCGACAGAGGAGAGTGATCACCATCACGGTGCTACGCCTGGGGCCACTGCTGAGGTACGTCGACGACTCGTCGGCGACCGTGTGGATCGAGACGGGCCGTCCGTGCACCGCCGAGGTGCGCTGTGCGGACGGTTCGGCCGGCGCGACCCCGACCTTCCAGGTCGCGGGACACCACTACGCACTGGTCACGGTCCGGGGGCTGACCCCCGGCACCGCCACGGAGTACGAGGTGCTGCTGAACGGCACCCGGGTGTGGCCCCCACCGCACTCCACCCTCCCGTCGGCCACGCGGTTCCCGGCCTCGGTGATCAAAACCCCTGCGGCTCCCGCGGCCGACGGCACCGGCGACCCGAGCAGTCCGGTGCGGATCGCCTTCGGTTCCTGTCGCTGGGCCGCGCAGCCCCCCGGGGAACAGGACCCGATCGGTCCGGACGCCCTGGACGCACTGGCCGCCCGACTGGCCCTCGACCCCGGGGCCGACCGGCATCGCCCCGACGCACTGCTGCTGTTGGGCGACCAGGTGTACGCCGACGAGGTGTCCCCCGCGACCCGCCGCTGGCTCGCCACCCGTCGCGACCTCAGCGAACCCCCGGGCGCCCAGGTGGCGGACTACGAGGAGTACACCCGGCTCTACTACGAGTCGTGGCTCGACCCCGCGGTCCGCTGGCTGCTGTCCACCGTCCCGTCCTGCATGATCTTCGACGACCACGACGTGATCGACGACTGGAACACCAGCGCCGCCTGGCTCACCGAGATCAGATCCACCCCCTGGTGGCGCGAGCGGATCCTCAGCGGTCTGATGTCGTACTGGGTGTACCAGCACCTCGGCAACCTGCCCCCGGACGAGCTCGCCGACGACGAACTCTTCGCCCGGGTGCGCTCGACCCCCGACGGCACGGACGTGCTCCGGGCCTTCGCCGCCGAGGCCGACGCCGAACCGGCGGGGGTGCGCTGGAGCTACCGCCGTGACTTCGGACGCGTCCGGCTGCTGATGGTCGACACCCGCGCGGCCCGCGTGCTGGACGAGGACCGGCGCGCGATGCTCGACCCGGACGAGGCACGCTGGTTGCGGAAGCAGGCCCACGACGCACCCGGGAGCTACGACCACCTCCTGATCGGCACCTCCCTGCCCTGGCTGCTGCCGCCGCTGGTCCACGACGGCGAGGCGTGGGACGCGGCACTGTGCCGGGGCGACCGTGGCGAGCGCTGGGCACGCTTCGGCGAGCAGCTGCGCCGGCGGGCCGACCTCGAACACTGGGCGGCCTTCCCGGAGTCCTTCGCCCAACTGACCTCGCTGATCGCCGAAGCGGGCTCGGGCCCGTCCGCACCCGCAGCGGTGTACGTCCTGTCCGGCGACGTCCACCACGCGTACCTCGCCGAACCGACCGAGTGGCCCCTGGGCACCGACCCCGCGGCCCGCGTACTCCAGCTGACCTGCTCCCCCGTCCACAACTCCTTCCCCGCGCACCTCGCCTGGGCCTTCCGCTTCGGCTGGAGCCGGTTCGCCACCGCGCTCGGACGGGTCCTGGCGGGTCACGGACAGACCGGCGCGCGCGAGCTGAAGTGGGCCAAGCGCGGCGGACCGTGGTTCGGCAACCAGTTGATGACCCTGACCCTGCGCGGACGGGAGTCGTGGCTCCGGCTCGACCGGGCACGGCCGGAAGCGGACGGCGGAGCCCGACTGGAAGAGGTGTGGGAGACGATGCTCACCCCGGCCGCGGGAACACCGGCCGACACGGGGCGCACCACCGGCGGATGAGCCGGATCCGGCCTGCCGGGGCAGCAGCGCTCACCCGGCCCGCCGGGGCAGCGCCGCTCAGGGATCGCACGGGAACTCCACACAGGGACTACACAGGGACTACATATGGCCAAATGTTGAACTTGCAAGCACTCATTAGGTCAACCTAACCTGTGGCTTCACTCGGTTACGTCCCCACCACACCGAAGGAGTCCCCCCATGACTGGACGTCTCAACAACGCCCAGCCCTACGCTCTCGGCCTGTTCCGCATAGTCGTCGGCCTGCTCTTCGCCTGCCACGGCGCCGCCTCCCTCTTCGGCGTCCTCGGCGGCGCACACGGCGGCGGCACCATCTCGGCCGGCACCTGGCCAGGTTGGTACGCCGCGGTCATCCAACTCGTCGGCGGCGGCCTGGTCATGATCGGCCTGGGCACCCGCGCCGCGGCGTTCATCTCCTCCGGCTCCATGGCGTACGCCTACTTCAAGGTGCACCAGCCGGAAGCCCTGTGGCCGCTCCAGAACAGCGGCGAAGCCTCGGCGATGTTCTGCTGGGCGTTCCTGCTGCTGGTGTTCACCGGCTCGGGGGCCTTCGGTCTCGACCGGCTGCTCTCCTCACGGTCGCGGAACGAGGAGGGAAAGCAGTCCCGGCAGGAACCCGCGGCGGCCTCCGCCTGATCCGCTCCCCCGGGGCGCTCAGAACCTGCATGCCACAGACCGCAGACCGCACACCGCTCGCCGGGAGACTCCGGCGGTCGGGGCACCGGTAGCCGAGGCCGAGCCCCGAGCCCGACCTGACACCCAGCACGGCATCCGCCCACCCCTCTCGGCCCGGCACCACCGGGGTCGGGCGCCCGACCCGGCGCCCGATCCGGGCGCCGGGAGGGTAGTGGGCGGCGGGACGGTCGTGGGAGGCGGGACGGTCGCGGGCGGCGGAACCGGACAGGAACCCAGCCCCGGCCCGGACCGCCCCGTGCAGCACCTTCGAGCCCGCGCGGCACCCCCATCCCCATCGCCGCGCGGGCCCGCCCGCCTCACGGGCCTTTTACCTCACACCTGCGCTCACCTCAAGAGCACCATCAAGCCATCCTCCCGCCCGCCGAGAGTGAACACCGCGTGGAGAACATTTGAGCCCCCGGTGGATCACAGGAACGAACCTCCGCGTACGCTGTATGGCTGTCACCAAGCGCCGCCCCTGCCGCACCACGCGACATCGCGGCATCGCGATGCCGACCGGGGGAGATTCGGTGCTGGAGAGTATGGGCCCATTGACCGGGAGCTCATGGATCTACGCCATTGTGGCGATTTCCGTCCTTTTTGATGTGTTCCTACCGATGCTGCCCAGCGGCGTCCTCGTGATCACGGCGGCCACGGCCGCCGCGGCGGGGACCGGGGCGGCCACCGGCCAGGTCCCGCACGACGTGCCGGACATCCTGGCACTGATCCTGTGCGCCGCGACCGCGTCGGTCCTCGGCGACTTCTGCGCGTACCGGCTGGCCCGGCGCGGCGGTGCGCGGTTCGATCGGGCCATCGCCCGCTCCCGCCGGCTCACCTCCGCACAGGCCCGGCTCGGCTCGGCGCTCGCACGGGGCGGCGGGCCCCTGGTGGTGATCGCCCGGTTCGCCCCGGCGGGCCGTTCACTCGTCTCACTCGGCGCCGGCGCCGCACAGCGCCGCAACCGCGACTTCCTGCCCTGGTCCGCACTCGCGGGCATCGCCTGGGCCGGCTACAGCGTGGGGCTCGGCTATGTGGGGGCGCAGTGGCTGGGCGCGACCTGGCTGGCGGCCGGGGTGTCCCTGCTGGCGCTCTTCGGGGCGGGAGCCGCAGCGGCGTACCTGATGCGACGCCCCGTCGCGACCACCACCGGCTGAAGCCCTCCCCTCGGCACCCGGACCCGGGCGGTCACGGCCGGCTCACCCGGCGAGTGCCGTCGACCACCGCCCCCGGAGCCCGGCCGTGAGGGCTCCGGGGCCCGGACGGGAACTCAGGAGTCGGGGTCAGGCCCAGGAGGCAGGTCAGGCTCAGGGGCCGGGCCGCCGGGCTTAGGAGCCGGGCCGGGCTCAGGAGGCCGCGGCCGAAACGTGAGCCTTGCCCGCGGACCGGCCCCTGACCTCAAGCCCGGCCAACAGTTCCGCCGTGGCCGCGGCCACCGCCTCCACAGCGGCGTCGAACACCTCACGATTATGGGCGGCCGGGGCCCTGAAGCCGGAGACCTTCCGCACGTATTGCAGCGCGGCGGCCCGGATCTCATCCTCGGTGGCCTCTTCGGGGATGACGGGCGGACGGAGCGTCTTGATGCTGCGGCACATGACCCCAGTCTCCCTCCACGGACCCGACGGCTCCAAGCCCGCACCGGCATGACGGCGCACCCCCGCCACCCCCCACGCCGCGGGGGTCCGCCACGACTCGCTCGATAAATTCGAACAGGCGTACCATTCCTGCGTGGCTGCCACCTATGACTTCCCGAGCGACCTCCTGGCCGGCCAGGAGGAACTGCACCAAGTACGCGCGGAGCTCATCGACCTGCTCAAGCGCCTCCCCTGGTCGGTGGAACCCCTCGACGGCTTCAGCGACGAGACCAGCTGGCGCAGAGTCGAACGCCCCGCTTCCCCCGGCTGGACCCCCGACGAACAGGCTCAGGTGGAGAAGCTCCGCGCACGAGAGCGCGAACTCGCCGTCTTCGTCACCTGTCACCGCTACTGGGCCGAGGTCACCGCCCCCGACCAGGTCAACGCCCGAGCCGCCCTGAAGCACGCCCACGGCGCCCCGCCCGGCCCGCCGCCCTGAGCGGCAGTAAGGCACCGGGACCCGCGCGTACCGGCTCACCCACCTCGCCCGCCCGACGCGCCCGCTCTCCGGGATTCCGCGCACACGAAAACGGCCCCCGGAGCCACGTACTCTCCAGGGACCGTTCCGACGTCACACAGCATCAGATCGGTCGGGGATCACACCAGCACGACCGATTCCGGTGGGCGCGGACGGTTTCGAACCGCCGACATCTGCCTTGTAAGGGCAGCGCTCTACCACTGAGCTACGCGCCCGGGATGAGTCGACAGCCTACCTTGCTTCCTGCCGGGCCCCACAAACCCATTTCCCGCAGCGGCCGGGGGTTATCCCCACCCCAGATCCGGTAGGGACCCCGATGCCCGTGCGGACCGTTTCTCCCTATCGTCGAATCACGCTCCGGCGGCGGCCCGCGAGGCCCGCCGGCCCACCGACCCGCGAGGCACCTTGCGTACCGCTTCCGGGCACCGGAGCCGCACAGCGGTACCGGGGAGTGCCGCTACGGATCGTTCGTCCCAGGGGGATATCCATGACCGCACCGATCGCCCATCGGCGCCCGCGTCGCCGCCGCACGGCGCTGCTCGCCGCCACGGGAGTCACCGTTCTCGCCCTCACCGCCAGCGGCTGCGCGAGTGACCCGGAGGACGATTCCTCCCCCGACCGACGCTCCTTCGCGCTGTCCGGCAAGACGCTCACCGTCGATTCCGACGACTCCAGCCTCGAACTCGTGCCGACCGACGGTGACGAGGTCGAGGTGACCCGCTGGATCAAGGCCCGGAAGCTGATCGGCTCCAAGTCGACGTTCAACTGGCGGATGGAGGACGACCGTCTCGTCCTGCGTCGCGACTGCTCCGGATTCATCGCCACCTGTGGTGTCAAGCACCGCATCGAAGTCCCCCGCGGGGTGACCCTCGTCGTGAAGAACGACGACGGCCCGGTGCGGGCCTCCGGCTTCCGCACCTCCGTGGACATCAGCACCGACGACGGCTCCGTGAAGGTCGAAGACCTCAGCGGCCCCCTCACCCTCCGTAGCGGCGACGGCAGCATCCGCGCGAGCGACCTGCATTCCCGCGAGATGGCGGCCCATACCGAGAACGGGTCGCTACGGCTGGCTCTGACCTCCGTCCCGGACCGGGTCACCGCGCGCAGCAACGACGGCTCCGTCTCCGTCACCCTTCCCGGCCGTGAAGGCGACGCGACGGGGTACAAGGTGTCCGCGAAGAGCAATGACGGGAGCGTGAAGGTGTCCGTCCCCCGCGACGACAGCAGCCACCGCTCCGTCTCCGCCCACAGCGACAACGGAAGCGTCACCGTGCGGAACGTGAACTGAACGCCCCGTGTGTTCGTCCGTACCAGGTGGGACAATGACACTGGGCACGGCGGACCACAGCACGGGAGAGGTAAGTGACGGCGACACCCAGACAGCCGTACACACCGACAACACCACAGGCGTTCAACATCCCCCATCCTTCGGACACCCCTGACACCTCGGACGGCTCGGCCGGCGCGGGCAGTCCGGGCAGTCCGGGCAGTCCGGGTAGTCCGGGTAGTCCGGGCGACTCAAACGGCGCGGGCAGCCCGGACGGGCACCGCCCGGCAACAGCAGCCGGGGCACTGGCCCACGCCTTCGCACCGGCCACACCGAGCGCACCGGCCGCATCCGCTCGTGCCACGGTCGACCCGCGGACCCGTGACGGCCGTAGCGGCTCCCCCGCTCGGAACGCCCTCGCACGCTGCCTGCTCCCCCTCACCTTGCCCGTCGCCCTGTTCGCCGTGGCGGCCGTGGCCCTCCCCGGCGCCTTCAACGGCGGCGGCACCCGTCGCTGGTTCGGCGGGCGCGCCGAGGGCCAGCGAGCCCAGGCCCAGGCCGCCAAGGACGCCGCAGCCGCCGCCTTCTACGAACTGGACACCGCGCAGCGCGACCTGCGCATCTCCATAGAGACCATCACCGCCGTCGACGATTCGCCGGCCGCCCGGCGTGCCGTTGCCGACTTCGCCGCCCTGAGCGGACGCATCGACGACGTCAGCCACCAGTACATCGCCGCCGTCGACGCCCATGACCTCGACCGTGACGATCTGGAGGCGTCCACCGCGTCCCGGGCCCGCACCGAACTGGCCCAGGCCAAGGACGCCCTCACCAAGGTCAAGGAGGAACTGGACCGCTTCTCCCAGGGCCTCGGCCCCCTCCTCGACAAGGCCGAGACCCAGCTCGCTCGTCTGGCACCCGCCGTCGAGCGTGCCCGGCAGGCGCTCCTGACCGCCACGACCGCCCTCGACACGACACGTGCCTCCGGGCTGAAGGCGGACGACCTCGCCGCCCGCCTCGCAGCGCTCGCCCCCGAGTTGACCAAGCTCAACCAGGGAGCGGGACGCCACGGGGTCCCGGAAACCCTCCACCGCGCCGAGCGGGTCACCCGCGACGCCGAAGCGGTACGCGTGGCGGCCGAGCGACTTCCCGAGCGCGCTGCCGAGATCGACCGCCGGCTGGTCTCCCTGCGCACCCGTGCCGAGGCCCTCACCACCCGTGCCGAACAGGTGGAGCCGGTACTCAGCGAATTGCGCCGCCGCTTCACCATCGCCTGCTGGCAGGACCTCCAGCATGTGCCGGGCCAAGCCGCAGCCGACGTCCGTCGGGCTGAGGACAAGCTCGCCGAGGCCCAGACCGCGCGTGACGCTCAACGCTGGCCCGATGCCACCTCCCTCCTCTCCACCGTCCGCGCCCTGCTCAACGCCACGGACGAAGCAGTGTCCGCGGCGGGCAACCGCCTCCAGCGGTTGAACGCCGTCTCCAAGAGCCCCGAGGACGAGATCGAGCGCACCCGCTTCGCCATCCGCGATGCCCAGCGCCTCGCCATGGCCGGCCGCCACACCCCCGATCCCCGCCATGCACGCCCCCTGGACGAGGCCGTTGCCCGGCTGGAACGGGCCGTCCAGACCCTCCAAGGGCGCCACCCCGACTACTGGCACTTCCTGACCGAGACCGAGGCCGTGCGCCAGCAGGTGGCCGCGGTGGTGTCCCGCATCCGCGAGGACCGCGGCACCAGTACCTGACCTCTCCCCGTCCCTCCCTCCGCTCCCCTCCCGTGCCGCCGGCTCCTGAAGCCCGCCGTCAGGTGTCACTCGCGCACCACCTGAGCGGCCTGGACACGGCCGCTAACCTGTTTCCATGCCTCGCTACGAGTACCGCTGCCGGACCTGCGGCGACACCTTCGAAGTCAGTCGCCCCATGGCCGAGTCCTCCGCACCCGCCGACTGTCCGGCGGGCCACGACGACACGGTGAAGCTCCTGTCGACCGTCGCCGTCGCCGGAAGCTCCGCCGCCCCGTCGCCCCCTCCGTCCTCGGGCGGTGGCGGTGGCTGCTGCGGAGGGGGCCGCTGCGGCTGACCCGGCGTGGCGCCGTGCCTCCGGGCACGGCGCACCCGGCTCACGTCCCCAGGTAGCGGAGCACCGCGAGCACCCGGCGCGAGTACCCCGACCCCCCTGCGAGTTCCAACTTCTCGAAGATCGCGTTGATGTGCTTCTCCACGGCGCTCTGCGAGATGTGCAGACGACCGGCGATGGCGGCGTTCCCGTGCCCTTGCGCCATCTCCGCCAAGACCTCCCGCTCCCGCGCGGTCAGCCGGACGAGTTGATCGCCGTGGGAGCTACCCCCCAGGAGCTGACGCACCACCTCCGGGTCGAAAGCCGCCTCTCCCCTCGCCACCCGTGCCAAGGCGTCGAGGAACTCGTCCACTTGCACCACCCGGTCCTTCAGGAGGTAGCCCACTCCTCCCGCCTGCCCGGACAGCAGTTCCCTGGCGTAGCGCTTCTCGATGTACTGGGACAGCACGAGCACCCCCACCGTGGGCCAGCGTTCGCGGATCTCCAGGGCAGCGCGGAGCCCTTCGTCGGTATGGGACGGAGGCATCCGCACATCAGCAACGACCACGTCCGGGCGTTCCTTGGCGATCGCCTCCAGTAGCGCCTCGGCGTCCCCCACCGCGGCCAGGACCTCGTGTCCCTCGTCCGCCAGGAGCCTGATCAGCCCCTCTCTCAGCAACGTCGAGTCCTCCGCGAGCATCAGACGCACGGCAGCTCCACAGTGATCTTGGTAGGCCCTCCGGGTGGGCTCCGCACCTCGAACGTCCCGTCCAGCGCTGCGACCCTTCGGGCCAATCCGGTCAGCCCTCCGCCCTCGGGCACCGCACCGCCCTGGCCGTCGTCCTCGACCGTGACGTACAGCCGGTCGCCCTTCTCCTCCCCGATCATGACCACTATCTTGGTCGCGTTCGCGTGCTTGACCGTGTTGGTGACGGCTTCCGCGACCACGAAGTACGCGACCGCTGCGACTGCCTTGGGCGGCGGATACATGACGTGGTAGCCGAGGAGCACCGGTATCTCCGAGCGGTCCACGACCGTGCTCAGCGCCGCTTCCAGGCCCGCCTCGTCCAGCGCCGCGGGGTACACCCGCCAGGCGACCTCCCGTAGATCCACCAGAGCACGGTGGCTCTCCTCGTGCGCCTGGCGGAGCAGCACGCTGGTGCGGTCGGGGTCATCGCCGCGCCGCGCCCGTCCCAGCAACATCCCGAGGGCGACGAGGCGTTGCTGCACCCCGTCGTGGAGATCACGTTCGATGCGTCGGCGTTCGTCGTGCACGGCATCGACCACCCCGGCCCGGCTGGCGAAGAGTTCGTCGATGCGTCGGCGCAGTTCCTCCTCCGGGCTGGGTCCGAGGAGGTGCGTGATGAGTCGGCGTTCGAGCATGGTGACCCCGAGCACGCCCTGAACCGCCAGGAAGAGCAACAGGAGCCCACCGATGACACTGAGCATCACGTCGTCGGGGTGTCTCACCTCCATCACGATCCAGCCGAAGGTCAGGAACACCCCGTACCCGAGGCCGAGCACCAGACAGCCCAGCACCGCACCACCGAGGAGCCCCAAGGGCCAGCGGGCGGCGATGTAGCGCAGTGCGCGATCATCGCCGTCCGGCGCCCCGTACAGTGGAGGCAGCCGGGTCCGCTGGTACGCCGCGAGTCTCGCGCGTTCCCACGCCACGAACCGCCGCCCTATCCTGTGCACAGGTCGTAGCACGGTGTGGTGGCCCCGGGGCCAGGCGCGCAATGGCAGGAGGATGAGTCCGGCGAGCACGACGAAGACCAACTCGACGACTGCCGTGCAAGCGCCGAGTGCAAGTCCTGTGACGAGCTTGAGCCCGCCGCGTACGGCTGTGTTCACGTCGCTCACAGTAGCCAGCCGCAAGACACCCGCACATTGCGGAAAACCGCACTTCTTGACTGTGGCGCGCACCACCGAAAGCTTGTGGTCGGCTTCAGTGTGCATTCAGCTCGCATTTTCTACGGTGGAGTCATGATCGAAAGCAGCGCTCCGCAATGGATCAACAGCCTGATGGACGAGCTCGGGGCTCCGGGCGCCGGGCTGGCCATTGCACTGGAGAACCTGTTCCCTCCCCTGCCCAGCGAAGTGATCCTGCCGCTCGCAGGGTTCGCGGCGAGCACGGGGCAGATGAACCTCATAGCGGCCCTGTTGTGGACCACGGCGGGATCGGTCGTGGGCGCACTAGCCCTGTACGGCATCGGAGCGGTGCTCGGCCGCGACCGCATGATCGCGATAGCGGCCAAGCTTCCGCTGGTGAAGGTCGCGGACATCGAGAAGACGGAGGCGTGGTTCAACCGTCACGGAACGAAGGCCGTCTTCTTCGGACGGATGATCCCGATCTTCCGCAGCTTGATCTCCATACCCGCGGGTATCGAGAGGATGTCACTGCCCATCTTCCTGGGCCTGACGACACTCGGTAGCGCGATCTGGAACACCATCTTCGTCCTCGCCGGGTACCTCCTGGGTGAGAACTGGACGGAGGTCACCGGCTATGTGTCGGCCTACTCGAAGGTCGTCCTGGTCCTGGCGGTTCTCGCGGTGGTCGCCTTCATCGTGGTGCGGATGTTCAAGCCCGGTCCGGGGCAGCGGCGCGGGTCAAGCTCGTCAGGATCTGCTCGCCGGCAACGACCCCCCTCTGCGGAAGAGCTGTGAGGTGGGGGGCCTGCCAGTTCTCGTCGGCGAGTTCACCGTGGCCCGGCCGCCAGGCCAGGTCGGCGGCGAGCAAAAGGTCGGCGTCGAGCAGCGAGTCCCCTGCCGCAAGGATGCGGGTGGCCCCGGTGCGCCGGGCCACCTCCCGTACCGCCGCGCTCTTGGTGAGCGGCTTCGGCACGACGTAGATCTTGCGGCCCTGTAGCGAGACCGTCCAGCCGCGGTCCTCGGCCCATGCCGCCAGTTCCTTGACCCACTGTGCGGGCAGCAGGGCACGTTCCACGACCAGGTAGGCGAAGAACTCGTCCGCGACGCGTTCCTTCAGGAGCCAGGCGGGGTCGGCGGTCTCCCGCAGATGGGCACGGATCTCGTCGAGCGGGGCGCACTCCGCGGTGACCTTGCCGAGGACGTACCGCTGCCAATCCCGGTCGGGGTGTCCGTCCACGAGGATCTGACCCCCGTTGGCGCAGATCGCGTAGCGGGCGTCGGGGCCGGGCAGGTGGATGCGGCGGTACTGCGCGAGAGTGCGGGTTGTGGTGGGCACGAAGTGGGTGGTGCGGGCCAGTTCCGCCAGGAGCGCGGCGGCGGTCTCGGTCAGGTAGGACAGCGGCTTGCCCTCGTAGACCTCGACGCACAGCAGACGGGGTGCTTCGACGTCGGGCATGCGCAGGCCGAGCGCGGCGGCCGAGTAGATCAGGGTGCGGTCCAGGTCGCTGGCGACGAGGACCGGGCGCCGGTCGGCATCGGCGGTCGAGCGGTCGGGTGCGGTGCTCACAGCGAGGTCACCGCCTTGCCGTCGGAGCCGGTCGCGCCACGGGTGTAGTGCGGGTGAATGAGCCCGACGCAGCTGTAGGGCAGGTCGTGGACCTCCTCGACGGGGACGCCTCGCTGTTCGGCGAGGAGGCGTACGTGTTCCAGGTCCGCGCCGGCGCCGTGCCGGGCGAGGATCTTCCAGGGAACGCGACGGAGCAGGACCCGCGTGGTCTCCCCCACCCCGGGCTTGACGAGGTTGACGTCGTGGATGCCGTACTCCTCACTGATCCGCTCGACGGCGGCCCACCCTTCCCAGGTGGGTGCCCGGTCGGCGGTGAGCATCTCCTTCACCTGGACGTCGACGGTGTCGACGACCTCGGGGAAGTGGGTGGCGATCCGGTGGAGGAAGTCATGGGAGACGTCCGCACCGGCCAACTCGCGGTAGTACTTGGCCCCGTGGTAGTCGTCCGGTCCCACGAGGTCGGCGCGCAGGACGGTGCGGGACACCAGTCCGGAGACCGTGGAGTTGAGGCAGGCCGAGGGGATCAGGAAGTCCTCGCGGGTGCCGTAGGTGCGTACGCAGGCCCCGGGGTCGGCGAGAACGGCGATCTCGGGGTGGAACCCGTGGACTCCGGTGGCCTCCTGGAACTCCTTGAGCGCCTGGGCGAGTTCGCGGGTGATGGCCCCCTTGCCCGTCCAGCCGTCCACGAAGACGACATCGGTGGGGTCGTGATGGGTCGCGAGCCAGCGCAGGGCGTTCGCGTCGATTCCCCGGCCCCGCACGATGGACACGGAGTAGTGGGGCAGATCGATGCCGTAGCGGTGCAGGGCCCAACGGCGCATGAGGATGCCGACGGGGGTTCCGGCACGGGCGAGGGAGACCAGCACGGGGCGGGGAGAGCGCTCGGCGAGGACCAGGTCCGTGACGGTACCCACGGCCTGGGCGATCCGGCGGGCCGAGACGTCCAGGGCGCTGTGGAAGAGCTGCTGGTACTGCGGGCTCGGCTGGTACTCCACCGGTAGGGACTCCGCGTAGTGCGCCCCTCCTTGCTGGATCGCTTCCTCGCGTTCCTCGGTGGGGGCCTCCAACGTCACGGAGGACAGGTCCTGGAGCAGCCAGCCGACGTCTTCGGGGGCGTATGAGGAGAAGGCAGGGCCGCGCAGGGGCTCGGGGAGCAAGGAGGGCCTTTCGGAGGTGGGGGCCGCGGGGTGCGGAACATGGGACGGTACGACGGCGAGGACGACCCGGGAGGTGTGGCGCGTGAGGAGGGCGAGCAGGCCATCGGGGGCGTGCAGCGCAGGGGTGTCCGCCACCGAGTCGACCACGAGGACGACGGCGTCGAAGCCGGCACCGGCCACGTTGTAGGCGTAGCGGTCGCCGGGGCCGTCGCCGGGGCCGTCGTGGGCGGGGAAGACGAGGCTGCTGCGTATCGCATAGCCGGGGTCGTCGACGGGGAGCACGGGCGAGCGCGTGGTGGTCGAGTAGCGGACGTCGGCGAAGCCGAGTTCCTCCAGCGCGGTGGCAAGGCGCAACGGGGCGTACATCAGCTCTTCGAAGCCGAGTACGAGGACCCGGGGCCGGTCGACCGGATCGCCGTCCGCCGTGGGAGCGCCGTTCCCACGCGGGAGATGGGCGGCCAAGCCCTCGGCCAGGCCGGGAAGAGCGGCTTCCAGCCGGGCTCGGTGTTCGGGGGTGAACCCGTGGCGACCGCCGTCGGGCACCCCTGCGGGCCAGCGCAGTTCGGCCCGGGCCACGGACGCGGGCGGAGCGGCCTCCGCTGGATCGGGGCGCAGGTGGCCTTCGATTCCGGGGTGTCCGGTTCCGGGATGTCCGGTTCCGGGCGCGGTCTCGTACTGGGCGACGAGGGCACGGCCCTTCTCCAGGACCCCGTCGGGCAGCCGGACGGTGCCCGAGGCCGCGGCCACGAGGTCGACCCGCGCGCCGATCTCCCCGGCGAACGCGTCGAGCCGCCCGCGGTCCCCGGGGGAGCGCATGTCGACCAGGGCGACGATCACGTACTGCTGGCGGGGGTAGCGGGCGTGGAGGGCGCGCACGGTGTTGAGGACGGTGTTGCCCGTGGAGAACTCGTCGTCCACCAGGACCAGGGGTCCGTCGCCCGTGAGGAGGTCGGGATCCGCCGGGAGCAGCAGGTGGCTGGTGGCGTGGGAGTGCGCCTCCTCGAATCCCGCGGCTTCCGCGACGCCGGCCACAGGGCGCCGGGTGGAGTGCAGGTAGGGGGCGACGCCGATGCCGTCGGCGACGCAGTGCCCGAGCCCCGTGGCGGTCTCGGCGTAGCCGAGGACCACGGCCCGGGGGGCGATGTCCTCGCCCAGGAGGTCACGGACCCTTCGGCCCAGGTCGTACCCGTACCGGTGGACGATCGCCGGCGACTGGGGAACGTGTTTGCCGAGCACGTTGGACACGAGCAGGTGGGCCCGCTTGGGGTTGCGGCGCAGCGCGAGTCCCAGCAGCTCGCGGAGCGCTGCGCCGCCGTCGAGCCCTTCCTGGGGCGCGCCGGTGTCCCCGGTCGCGGGCGGGTCCGCGGTCGTGCTGGGGTGGAGGGTGACCGGCGCACCCCGTCCGCTCCCCCGGCCGTCCTGCGTGCTCTGTCCCGTCCCAGCACCGGTCCCACCGGTCCCACCGGTCCGGGCACCGTCGGCGGTGGCCTCCGGTCCGTCGGGAGCGTCGGGGCCGCCCCCGGCCGGGGCGGCCCCCACCAGTTCGATCCCGAGCCGTCTGGCGACCCACGTCCCCGTCCACACCACGTCGTCCACGCTTCCTTACGATCAGCCGGTGAGCCCGGCGGCGAGCAGCTCCACGAAACCGACGTCCTCACCTGCGACGCCGAAGACCTCGGCGCGCTGTAGGGTCCGCTCGGCCCACGCGCGGTGCGGCTTCACCTCGTTCATCTTGTTGGTGTAGGCCGAGCGCATCACTCCGCCGCCTTCGCGATCGGGCCGCAGGATGTCCCGCGCGTCGCTGTACTCCTCATGGCTGACCACGGACAGAGCGTGGACCGGGAGCACGTGCGACGGATGGATGCAGGTCTTGCCCAGGAGCCCGTTGACGCGGTCGAGTTCGATCTCGCGCAGCAGTCCGTCGAGATCGTGGTCGATGAGTTCCTGGCGCAGTTCGTCGGCGCGACCGGCGAGGAAGGGGCTGCGACGCAGTTGGGGCTTGAACATCCGCTCCTGGCGCCGGAAGTACTCCCAGACGGGGCCGGTCACGGTGAAGCCCGTGCCGTCGGACCGCCCGAGGAGGTTCACGACGTCCGCGATCACCGACGCCACGATCTGCACGTCGTAGGCGGTCATGTCGGGGGGCCTGCGCAGACCGTACGCGGAGCAGAAGTCGGTGACGCCCAGACGCAGGGCGAGCACGCGGTCCCGGTACTTGTCGACGGTCCGGGCGATGCCGTCCAGCGTCTCGCGGCGGGACTCCAGATGGAGCAGTTCCGGGGACTCCAGGACCGGCATCGCGAACAGTCGACGACCGTGGGCGGCCTCCGTGGCCGCAAGTGCCTCCAGGAACGGGACGCCGCGTTCCTCGGTGAACTTCGGCAGTACGAATCCGGACAGGAGCGCCGCGGAGGAACCCAGCCGTCGTACGAGATCGGGTATCTGTTCCGGGGTGCGCACGCGCATGAACAGCAGGGGCAGGTCACCGACCGGCCGGGTCGCCAGCTCGACGACCTGGCGGACGACGTTCTCCTCGGCTTGGGGGACCTCGGAGTCCTCGATCGAGTCCTCCAGACAGATCACCATCGAGATCACGCCTCGACCTGCCTGTTTGCGGATGTCGTCCGCGAGCGTGGGCCTGATGGCGGGGCTGTACAGGGTGGCTCCCAGCGCAACCGCGAGCACACGGGCGGGGGAGTCGGCGGTGAAGTCGCACGGCTCCCGGTAGAAGAGGCGCTGACGCACCTGTGGGGCTATGTGCCCGAAATGACGCATGAGTCTCCCCGTGTTGCCGGAGTGTTCCGACGCGATGTGGCCGGTAATAGTACGTAGGAACGTGTGTCAAGGGTTCCCATGCCCCATGAAATCCTGGTAAGCGAAGCATGTCGCCCTCATGGTCGCGCTCCTTGACCTCACCGTGCAGCACGGCACCCGCATTGTCCTGGCGGCGACCGGGAGGGCAGGATGGCCGCATGACGCACGCGATGCTGAAGGGGTCGAACGTCCCGCTCGAAGCCGCGGCGGTCCGTGCCGTGCTGCGGTGGGCCACCGGGCAGGACGTCCCGGACGTCGACGTCTCCGCACTGCTCCTCGGACCCGACGGCCGGGTGCGGTCCGACGAGGACTTCGTCTTCTACAACCAGCCCCGACACCCTTCGGGCAAGGTGTGGCGGCTCGGGAAGAAGCGGGTGCCGGAGGGGCTCGCCGACACGATCCAGACGGATCTCAGGGGTCTGCCGAGCGAGGTCGACCGGGTCCTCCTGGTGGCGTCGGCGGACGACGTGCCCTTCCACCGGGTGCGGTCCCTGCGCATCCAGGTGCACGACGCGGGCGCCGCGGACGACGAGCCGATCGCGTACTTCGACATCACGCCCGAGACGGGTGCCGAAACGGCTCTGATCTGCGGTGAGCTGTACCGACGCGGCGACGGGTGGAAGTTCCGGGCCGTGGGCGACGGCTATTCGAACGGCCTGGTCGGGCTGGCTACGGACTTCGGGATCTCCGTGGACGAGTCGACGCCGGAGAGCGGCGACGCACCGGAACAGCCGCTGCCGACGTCCCCCCAGCCGTCCGTGCCCCCGCCCGCCCCGCAGGAGCCGGTCACCCAGCCCGCGTACGGCTACCCCCCGCTGCCGGAGGGCCGCCCGGCGGCCCAGCCCGCGTACGGGTACCCGCACCCCGTGTCGGGGCAGCCCGGCGGCGCACAGCAGCCCTCCTACGGCTATCCGCAGCCGGTCTCCGCGGTGCCGGACCCGAGTTTCCGGCTGCCGCCCCAGGGCCCACAGTTCCAGCCCCGCTGACCCGGTGACGACCGGGCCCTCGGCCCCCTTTCCCCGGTGGACGCGTGCGGCCCGGAGGCATGGGCTCAGCGGTCAGCCTTGGACTTGTACCCGCGGCCCCATTGGAGCCCCCAGCCGTACAGCCGGTCGAGTTCCGCCTGGAAGCCGTACACGAACTTCACCTCCCGCCGGACGATCAGCTGGTCCTTGACGTTCTCCAACGAGAACACCGCACAGGAGCGGGCCTGCGGGGCGCGCTCGTCGAGGCTGATCTCGATGCGGGGGCCACTGCTCGGGTAGAGGGTGACGATGGCGTGGGTGCGGTCGAAGGCGGGCGTCTGGTCGTAGATGTAGACGAAGATCAGGAGCCGCTTGATCGCTTCGCGCTGGTCGAGGTTGATGAAGATCGTCTCGCCGGTGCCGGAGCCGAAACGGTCGTCACCGCTCAGTTTCACGTACGGGGAGCCGTTGAGGTCCCCGAAGAAGCCGCCCAGTGGTTGGACCACGCCCTTGGACCCGTCCGACAGCTCGTACAGGCAGCCGAGGTCGAGGTCGACGTTGACCATGCTCTGGGTGTGGGCCTGGACGGCGTCGGGCTTGAACATCCTGAACGGGTTGCTCAGCAGCCCGCCGCGGTCCGGGCCCCCTATGTCGGAGGTGCGCATCCGCCAGGACAGGTTGACGCGCAGGTTCCCGGTGGCCGCCCCCTGCTTGGTGAGCGAGACCGAAGGGTTCCGCTTGGTGAGTTCGATGGAGTTGGTCGCCGAGCTCCCGGACTCGAAGTCCGCCGAGCGCCCGCGCCACAGACTGTCCCAGAAGGACATGCAGCCCCCCAATGCCCTGATATCCCCGGGCCCGGCGGTGTCGGCCCGGGCTTCCTTGCGTACGTAGCGGGGCGGCCGTGGGAACCATGTCCCACGGCCGCCCCGCTGAGAGCGTTCCTCGTGGCGAGCCCGGTCACACCCTCGAACCGGTCACATCAGTCGGTGCTCATGCCTTGGAGGTGATCTTCGGCTTGCCGTCCGAGTTCTCGGCCCCGCCGCCGGCCGCTGCGAGGGCGCGGTTGCGACGGACCGACGACCAGAACGACCAGCCGATCAGGACCACGCCCACGAGCCCGGTGATGACCTCGTTGACCTCGTACCGAATGGTGATCAACAGGATCGCGGCGAGTGCGCCGATCGCGTAGTGCGCGCCGTGCTCCAAGTAGACGTAGTCGTCGAGGGTGCCCTCACGGACCAGGTAGACCGTGAGGGACCGGACGTACATCGCGCCGATACCGAGGCCGAGCGCCATGAGCACGATGTCGTTGGTGATCGCGAAGGCGCTGATGACCCCGTCGAAGGAGAAGGAGGCATCCAGCACTTCCAGGTACAGGAACATGAAGAACGCGGCCTTGCCCGCCATCAGCACCACGGGCTTGCCGCTGCGCTTGGCGGTCTCCTCGGCCTCGTGTTCGCGTTCCTCCTGCTCTTCGAGCCTGCCCTCGAAGAACCCCGAGAGACCACCGACGACGAGGTAGGTGATGAGTCCGGCGATGCCGGAGAGCAGCACCGTCTCCGTCTTGTCGGCATGGGTGCCGCCGTGCTGGTGGGCCTGCGGCGCGAGGGCAACCGCGCTGACCAGGAGCACGATCAGGGCGAGACAGACCGACAGCATCTCGACCTTGCCGAGCCTGGCGAGCGGGCGCTCGATCCAGCGCAGCCACTTGATGTCCCGCTCCTCGAAGACGAAGTCGAGGAAGATCATGAGCAGGAACATGCCACCGAAGGCGGCGATGGAGGCATGGGCGTCAGTGACGAGTTCCTCGTAACGGTCCTTCTCGGTGAGGGCGAGATCGACCGCTTCGATCGGGCCGAGCCCGGCGCTGACGGCGACGATCACCACCGGGAACACCAGTCGCATACCGAAAACGGCGATCAGGATGCCGATGGTGAGGAAGATGCGCTGCCAGAAGGCGTTCATCTTCTTCAGGATTCCGGCGTTGACCACCGCGTTGTCGAAGGACAGCGAGATCTCCAGGATGGAGAGTATGGCGACGACACCGAAGCCGACCCATCCCCCGTACAGCAAGGCCGCGACCAGACCGAGCGCGGTGACCGCGAACGACCAACCGAAGGTTTTGAGAATCACTGGCTACCCATTCCTGTCACGGGGGTCCCCCGGTAGGAGTCCGGCAGGAGGTCACCCCCGCACCGGGCCCAGCTTCACGAAACACTGACCCCGAAGTCTAGAGCGATGCCCCTCAAACCCGATGCGTACCCCTGCCCCACCGCACGGAACTTCCATTCACTTCCGTAACGGTAGACCTCGCCGAAGATCATCGCCGTTTCGGTGGAGGCGTCCTCCGACAGGTCATAACGGGCGAGTTCCTGACCGTCCGCCTGATTCACGACACGGATGAATGCGTTGTTGACCTGGCCGAAGGTCTGCCCCCGGGCGTCCGCCTCGTGGATGGAAACCGGAAAGACGATCTTCTCGCAAGTCACCGGGACCAAGGCGAGGTCGATCACCAAGGACTCGTCGTCGCCGTCGCCCTCACCCGTGAGGTTGTCTCCGGTGTGCGTCACGGAGCCGTCCGGGCTGGCCAGGTTGTTGTAGAAGACGAACCACTCGTCGCCGAGGATGCGGCCCGCATTGCACAGCAGCGCGCTGGCATCGAGATCGAACGGGGCTCCCGTGGTGGAACGTGCGTCCCATCCGAGGCCGACCAGGATCTGTGTGAGGTTCGGTGCGGCCTTGGATAGGGAGACATTGCCCCCCTTGGCAAGCGTGACACCCATGTTCGTCGTCCTCCCCGAGGTGATGCAGCGCCATCCCGGGGACGGACAGACACACGGCCGTGCCGTGCTCCCCCCGGGCCCCCGACCGGGGGCTGTTGTCCTGCCCGACCCGGTGCGACGCCGCGCGGGCGTCGCACCGGGCGGTCGTGCTCCGACTCAGACGTTGACGCCGAAGTCCTGCGCGATGCCGCGCAGGCCAGAGGCGTAGCCCTGGCCGATGGCGCGGAACTTCCACTCCGCACCGTTGCGGTACAGCTCGCCGAAGACCATCGCGGTCTCGGTGGAGGCGTCCTCGGAGAGGTCGTAACGGGCGATCTCCTGGTTGTTCGCCTGGTTCACCACTCGGATGAACGCGTTGCGGACCTGGCCGAAGGACTGCTGGCGGCTCTCGGCGTCGTAGATGGAGACCGGGAAGACGACCCGGGCCACGTCCGCGGGGACCGCGACCAGGTTCACCTTGATCTGCTCGTCGTCGCCTTCGCCCTCACCGGTGAGGTTGTCACCGGTGTGCTCGACCGAGCCGTCCTGACTCTTCAGGTTGTTGAAGAAGACGAAGTTCTGGTCGCTGGTGACCTTGCCCTCCGTGTTGGTCAGGATGGCGCTGGCGTCCAGGTCGAAGTCCGTACCCGTGGTGGTGCGGACGTCCCAGCCCAGCCCGATCACGACCGCGGTGAGGCCGGGCGCCTCCTTGGTCAGCGATACGTTGCCGCCCTTGCTGAGGCTGACTCCCACAAGTCCTCCCAATGGTGTCTAGGGGCGGGGAGCCCCGTCGTGCTCTGGTATCGAATCAACGTTTCGATCCTAGTGACGGGTTCCCGTGCTCCGCAGGGGTTGGTCCCGAAGAATCACAGGGTGTCGAGGGCCTTCACGTAGTCGTTCAGGTCCCGGGCGTCCGGCAGGCCGTTCACGATCGTCCAGCGCACGACGCCCTCCTTGTCGATGACGAAGGTGCCGCGGACCGCGCAGCCCTTGCCCTCGTCGAAGACGCCGTACGCGCGCGAGGCTTCACCGTGCGGCCAGAAGTCGGACAGCAGGGGGTACTCGAGGCCCTCCTGCTCGGCGAAGACGCGCAGGCTGAACGGGGAGTCGTTGGAGACCGCCAGCAGCTGGACGTCGTCGTTGACGAACTTCGGCAGTTCGTCGCGCAGTGCGCACAGCTCGCCCGTGCACACCCCGGTGAAGGCGAACGGGTAGAAGAGCAAGACGACGTTCTTCTCACCACGGAAGTCGGACAGGCGCACGGTCTCCCCGTGCTGGTTCCTGAGCTCGAAGTCCGGGGCCTTGGTGCCGACCTCAATCGCCATGGTCACGCATTCCCTTCGCGGGGCTGTTCGGGTGGTGCCCACCACCCTACGCAGCGCGAGCACTCAGGTCTGTGTCAGGGGAGACCGCGCCGGAACGTGGCGGTGTCCATCCCGCGAGCCGGCCGGGCCGCGGAGGCTGCGGGGAGCCCGGGAGGAAGGGGGGGTGCGCACCACGTGGTCCGTGGGCTTGGAGATCGTGCGGTCCGTGGGCCTGGGGCGGGGGCTGTCGGGCACGGGCCCGGGTACCCGGATGCCGCCCACGGCGCGGCCTCGCAGGGCCGGGAGATCCCCACAACCCCCGCCGAGCACGCCCCGGGAGTGGCCCGGGAGCGCCTCGGAAGCGACGAAGTCCCCGCCGACTGGGTCGACGGGGACACACGCTGGAGTGCGTAGGGCTCCCGTGGGGCGATGATCCCCCACGGGAACGCAGTGTCAGCGCTTCTTTGCTGCGGCCTTCGGCGTGACCAGGCGGCTCCCTGTCCAGTCCTTGGCCACGCTGATGCTCTTGGTCTGGGAAAGACCCGCGGTCTGCGCGGACTCGTTGATGTCGCTGGGTTCGACGTAGCTGTCCCGGCCGGTCTTGGGCGTCAGCAGCCAGACCTGGCCGCCGTCGTCGATCAGCCCAATGGCATCGACCAGCGCGTCCGTCAGATCGCCGTCGTCCTCGCGGAACCACAGCACTACGACATCGGCGACATCGTCGTACTCCTCGTCGACGAGGTCGCTGCCGATGGTCTCCTCAATGGCCTCGCGGAGTTCCTGATCGACATCGTCGTCGTAGCCGATCTCCTGGACCACCTGCCCGGGCTGGAACCCCAGCCTGGCGGCAGGGTTCGTCCGCTCCTCCGCGTGGTCCGCGGTCGCGCTCACCGTTTGCCTCCTGATCATGTTCGGATGTTGTCCTGATGGGCCTCGCGCCAGCGCGGGGCGTTGGCCGTAGTCCACACGGGCGGGGCGGATCGCGCAAGTACCCGGCCGTCGAGACCGCCGAAACGGTGACGTTCCCGACCGTGTCACCGCAACTTCCGATACGAAATCGCGGCAATCAGTGACACACACCACGACAGTGTGCCCTATTCGCCCGCTTCGCGAACCGGAGTCCGGGTAGGTGGAGCCTCGAAGAATTCCCGAGAAGTACCGAGGGATGCGGTGAAGCTCCAGAAGCGGGGGGTCAGGGAACGGGCAGAGGTCGACCACCCGCAGCCCGTCCGTCACGGACAAACCATACGGGCACACGAGGGCCGAACGGACACGGCACCGACGAACGACCCGGATCGACGGACACACGGTGGACGTATTGTTACGTTTTAGACGATCATGCCCCATTTGCCGAGTCGAGGTCCCGGTTACCTCTCGGTACGAATGACGTTTCCCACCCCGAGGTACACGATGGGAGACGGCGCACCCACCAGAAGTGGCACGTCCCACGACCGTGCCACCGGACAGCGAAGGAACAGCGTGGCTTCCGGATTCGATCGCAACCCGATCATCATTGGCGGCCTTCCGAGTCAGGTCCCCGATTTCGATCCCGAAGAGACCCAGGAGTGGCTCGACTCGCTCGACGCCGCCATCGACGAACGGGGCCACGAACGGGCCCGCTACCTGATGCTCCGCCTCATCGAACGGGCGCGCGAGAAGCGCGTGGCTGTGCCCGAAATGCGCAGCACGGACTACGTCAACACCATCGCCACCAAGGACGAGCCGTTCTTCCCGGGCAACGAGGAGATCGAGCGCAGGGTCCTCAACGCCACTCGTTGGAACGCCGCGGTGATGGTGTCGCGGGCCCAGCGCCCGGGGATCGGCGTCGGCGGGCACATCGCCACCTTCGCTTCGTCGGCTTCCCTCTACGACGTGGGCTTCAACCACTTCTTCCGGGGCAAGGACGAGGGCGACGGCGGCGACCAGATCTTCTTCCAGGGCCACGCTTCGCCGGGGATCTACGCACGGGCGTTCCTCCTCGACCGACTTTCCGAACGCCAACTCGACGCGTTCCGCCAGGAGCGGTCGAAGGCCCCGGACGGGCTGCCCAGCTATCCGCACCCGCGACTGATGCCGGACTTCTGGGAGTTTCCCACGGTCTCGATGGGGCTGGGACCGCTCGGCGCGATCTTCCAGGCCCGCATGAACAGGTACGTGGAGGCCCGGGGCATCGCGGACACCTCGTCCTCGCACGTGTGGGCCTTCCTCGGTGACGGCGAGATGGACGAGCCGGAGTCGCTGGGCCAGCTGTCCATCGCTGCTCGCGAGGGGCTGGACAACCTGACCTTCGTGATCAACTGCAACCTCCAGCGGCTGGACGGTCCGGTCCGGGGCAACGGCAAGATCATCCAGGAGTTGGAGTCCCAGTTCCGGGGAGCCGGCTGGAACGTCGTGAAACTGGTCTGGGACCGCTCGTGGGACCCGCTGCTGGCCCAGGACCGGGACGGCATCCTGGTGAACCGGTTGAACACCACCCCCGACGGGCAGTTCCAGACCTACGCCACGGAGACGGGGGCGTACATCCGGGACCACTTCTTCGGTGACGACCACCGACTGCGCGCGATGGTCGCGAGCATGACCGACGACCAGATCCTGCACCTGGGCCGGGGCGGCCACGACCACCGGAAGATCTACGCTGCCTTCTCCGCGGCGAAGGCCCACAAGGGTCAGCCCACGGTGATCCTGGCGCAGACGGTCAAGGGATGGACGCTGGGCCCCAATTTCGAGGGCCGCAACGCGACCCACCAGATGAAGAAGCTCACCGTCGGCGATCTGAAGGGATTCCGCGACCGGCTGCACCTGCCGATCAGCGACCGGCAACTCGACGACGGTCTGCCGCCCTACTACCACCCGGGCCGCAACTCGGAAGAGATCCAGTACATGCACGACCGCCGCACGGCACTCGGTGGATACGTGCCGTCGCGGGTGGTGCGAGCGAAGCCCCTGGCTCTGCCCGACGACAAGGCCTACGCGAGCGGCAAGAAGGGGTCCGGTCATCAGTCGATCGCCACCACGATGGCCTTCGTGCGGCTGCTCAAGGACCTGATGCGGGACAAGGAGATCGGGAGGCGGTTCGTCCTGATCGCTCCGGACGAGTACCGCACGTTCGGTATGGACTCCTTCTTCCCGAGCGCCAAGATCTACAATCCGCTCGGTCAGCAGTACGAGTCGGTGGACAGGGACCTGCTCCTCGCGTACAAGGAGTCGCCCACGGGGCAGATGCTGCATGACGGTATCTCCGAAGCGGGCTGCACGGCCTCACTCATCGCCGCGGGTTCGACCTATGCCACTCATGGCGAACCGCTCATCCCGGTGTACGTCTTCTACTCGATGTTCGGTTTCCAGCGCACCGGTGACCAGTTCTGGCAGATGGCCGACCAGTTGGCACGCGGGTTCGTCCTGGGAGCCACCGCCGGGCGCACGACCCTGACCGGCGAGGGCCTCCAACACGCTGACGGCCACTCGCAGTTGCTTGCCTCCACCAACCCGGGTTGCGTGGCCTACGACCCGGCCTACGCGTACGAGATCGCCCACATCGTGCGGGACGGGCTGCGCAGGATGTACGGCGAGACCGAGGACGGTTCGCCCGGTGAGGACGTCTTCTACTACCTCACCGTCTACAACGAGCCGATCCAGCACCCGGCCGAGCCGGAGAACGTCGATGTCGAGGGCATCCTGCGGGGTGTGTACCGGCTGAGGGCGGGTGACCGCGGCTCGCTCCCGGCCCAGATCATGGCGTCAGGCGTCGCCGTTCCCTGGGCGTTGGAGGCCCAGCGGATCCTCGCCGAAGAGTGGGACGTCAAGGCGGATGTATGGTCGGCGACCTCCTGGAACGAACTCCGCCGGGAGGCGGTCGAGGTGGAGCGGCACAACCTGCTGCACCCGCAGGAGGAACAGTTGGTGCCGTACGTGACGCGGAAGCTGTCGGGCGCCGAAGGTCCGTTCGTCGCGGTGTCCGACTGGATGCGATCCGTTCCCGACCAGATCGCGCGCTGGGTGCCGGGTACCTATCAGTCGTTGGGGGCCGATGGATTCGGCTTCGCGGACACCCGGGGTGCGGCACGGCGTTACTTCCACATCGACGCGCAGTCGATCGTGGTGGCCGTGCTCACCGAGTTGGCACGGGAGGGCAAGGTGGACCGGTCAGTCCTCAAGCAGGCGATCGACCGGTACCAGCTGTTGGACGTGGCTGCCGCCGACCCGGGTGCGGCCGGGGGCGACGCCTAGGCTCTTTCGCGGGCGTCAGACCGGGTCAGCGGGCAGGCCCCCCTTGCCTCCTGCGCCCCACGAGAAGCCCGACAGGGGTCCGTAGCTCGGTCGTCCTACGGTCCGGGGCGGGATCAGGGACCGTAGGGAGTCCGGGCGTCCGTACCGATGGCCGGCGGTCCCGACCGTCAGTTCTCCCACACCTTGAACGCTCTGATGCGGTGAGGTGACTGCGGGGTCCAGGTGCCGTTCCCGGGATAGGTGTCGAACTCTCCGGTCTCCTCACACTCGGCGGACTGGTAGGTGGTGACGGGGCGTCCGAGTCGATTGGCGAGGGCCTGCGCGCTGCCCCCCGCCGGCAGCGCGACGCAACTCTCGATGTCGATCTCGGACAGTTCGTAGGTGAGCCGGGTGCCCTTGAAGTCGGTCTTCGCCCACAGGCACAGCTCGCCCGGTCCGCAGCGGCCGAGCGTCGTGGCGGTGGTCGTTGCGGTGGATCGGGGCTGGGTGCTCGGAACGGCCTGTTGCTGGGTCGCCACGCGGTCCGGCGGGTTCGCCGGACGGGCGGTCGGCACGCTGGTGGTGCCCGCGTGAGCGGGACCGAGGAGCACCGCCGCGGTGGCGACCGCGAGGGTGGTGGACCTGAGCAGGGTGGAGCGCATGTGGTTCATCCCCCGTGTTGGACTGATCACTTGGTGCAACCATCGCCGGTCGCGGGGAGCGGAAGGAAGCCCTCCGGGCATGTGCCACCCGGACAGGCGAAATCCCCGCCGCTCGGGAACTGTTGAGTCGTCCCAGATGTTGGTGGCTATTTCCCGGAGGCCGGAGCCGCGCGTTCGGCCACACCGTCGCGGGACCGAACACGCCTTCAGAGGTGGGGCGTTGGATGTGAACCGACGCCGGATGTGCATCGACGTCGGATGTGCACCGCGCCGCAGCCGGCCTCCGCTTGGGCGCCCTGCTCAGGCAGCAGCGCAACGAAGCCCGCGGCGAACCCGACACCCGGGGCGACGAGGCAGGCGAGACCCGTTCCGGAGGAGGCGACCTCGGTGATCGTCACGGCGGAGCACGCGGGGAGGTCCGGCGACGCCGGTGCGGCACCCCGCCTGGGCAGCCGCGGCCACCCGGTCGAGCCCTTCGGGACCGAGCGGCGGCAACTCGGCGTCCGTCCAGCCGTCCGGCAGCACACTGCCCGGCTTCGAGGCCGGCGCCATCCCGTCGGCCGGGCACACCGACGGGGAGAGCATCGGGCCACGGCGCCCCTCACCCTCCGCATGCGCACGTACCAGATGATCGAATCGACGCCTGCGCACGGCGAGACGCTTACGCCCTGGGCCGCGGACCAGGACACCGACATCGCCCAGTAGGAATCTCACCGAGCGCTACCCGCACGCAGCGACTCCCGCACTGGCGGCGGACCGGCAGGGCGCCCACCCGCCGAGTAGCGCACCGCGGCACCGCGCACCGCCCTGCCCACGGGCCCTCGACGGCGTCAATAGGAGTCCGCGTCCGACACGCGAGGTCAGGCCCCACGACCGTCGGACCGTGCGATCTCCGCCCGTCGAGACCCACACCCAAGGCCAGCAAGGCGATCTACGGTCTTCACGACACCACCCCGTAACAGCATTCCGCCCAGGGAAACGTGATCTGTGTCACGCATTGCCCAGGGGGGTGTGGGCGTCTCCTAGGGTGTCCCGCAGTGACTTCCTCCGATGCATCCCCCCAACTCGACGTCTGGCGCGCCCTGGTCGCCCTGGGCGTCGTCTTCATCATGCTGACGACCACCGGCTGGACGGCCCACAGCAGCCGACGCGACGGTGGCTCACCGCTCAAGGCCGCGCTGGCTGCCTGGGAGAACGGACACCTCCAGGGGCGGGAACTGCCCGACCCCCAGACGTCCCCGCGGCAGCTCGCCCGGTTCTTCGCCTCGCTGACCAACGACCAACGCGACCGGTTGGCCGACCGCCACCCGCTCGTGGTCGGCAACATGAACGGCGCCCCGCTCACCCTGCGCTACCGGGCCAACCGCACCGCCCTGGACGTCGCCCGCGAAGCGGAATCCCGGCGCGTGCGCGACGACCGTCTCTCGCCCGAGGGCCAGCGCCAGGCGGAACGTCGGATGCACCGCTACGCGGCCTTCATGCACCCCGACCGCCGCGTACTCGCCTTCGACCCGACCGGCGCCGGGCGGATCGCGGAGGTCCTCGGCGACCTCGCCCACGCGCAGCGCGTCTCCGTCATCGTCCCGGGCGTCGACACCAGTCTGGTGACCTTCGAACGGCCCGACCGGGCGCACTCGACGCCCCTGGGCATGGCCCGAGCCCTGTACGACGCCGAACGCGCCGCAGCACCCGGGGCCCGCACCGCGGTGATCGCCTGGGCCGACTACACCGCCCCCGAAGGGCTCGGCGTCGAAGCGGCCACGGCGATACGGGCCAGGAGCGGTGCGATCCGGCTCAACGCGATGGTGCGCGGGCTCCCCGGCAGGGCGGAAGTCGCCCTCTACTGTCACAGCTACGGTTCCGTGCTGTGTGGCGTCGCCGCGCCCGCCCTGCCCTCCCGCGTGACGGACATCGCCGTCGCCGGCAGCCCGGGAATGCGCGCCGATCGAGCGTCCCACCTCGACACTCGCGCCCGGATCTGGGCCACGCGCGACAGTGACGACTGGATCGAAGACGTGCCCCACCTGGAACTGGGCGGCATCGGACACGGCGCCGACCCCTTCTCCCGGGCGTTCGGGGCGAGGCTGTTGTCCGCGAGCGGCGCGGACGGTCACACGGGCTACTTCGAACCCGGGACCGAGAGCCTCAGCAACTTCGCGGAGATCGGCGTGGGCGCCTTCCTGGGGCTGCGCTGTGCCGATCGGGATGACAGTTGCAGAAGTGGTCTGTCCTCGGCCGCAACGGTCTGACGCGCGTAGAAAACGGGAGAACTGCGGCTCGTCGCAGGCGGGACGGGGGCGTCCGTGCCGCATACGATGACCCGCATGGGTGATGTACTGGCCGGATTTCACGCCGCTTGGGAGTTCGCGTCCGACTCCGTGCACATCCGCTTCGAACGGGGGATACGCACGCCCAAACTCTTCCAGGCGCTCGTCGAGCGCCGTGTCCCACACGAGGCGATCACCGCGGTCACGTTGACCCCGGGTAGACGCGGCACCGTCGTCCTGCACGCCGTGCCCCGCCCCGGGGCCGACCCGCTGATGGACGCGGCCGCCGGGCAATTGAAGGAGGCCTCCGACCCCTACCGACTGGTGCTCCCGGTGGAGCGTGCGACGCTCGCCGAGTACTACGCCGACGAACTGCGCCCGCTCCTCGCACGCGACAGCCCCGTCCGTTCCGCCGGCCGCTACCTGGTGGCCCCTCCCGCACCACCCCTCACGTTCAAGGCGTACGACGGCAAGGCGGCCTTCGACGGAACGGCCGTCTCGTACCGTTGGTCGTGGACGGGCGCGTCCTCGACCAAGTGGAAGGCCGGCGACCAGAAGTTCGCGGTGGCCGACCTCAGTGGCGTCGAGTGGCGTTCCCCCGAACTCTTCGAAGGCCACCTACGACTCCTGCGTCGCGATGAACCCGGGCCGACCGGGCAGGCCGACCAGGACCCCGCAGCGGTCGTGTTCGGCCTCGGGTACGGACCCGTTCACGAGTCCCTGCCGTTCGCCGCCTCGGTCCTGGCCGCAGTGCGCTCGGCGGGACCGGTGGTGTCGGTGCCCGCTCAGCACTCCCCGTCGGGCGGCAGGGACCCCGCTGACATCGCCGACCGCATCCGGCATCTCGGCGAACTGCACCAGGCCGGTCTCATCACCGACGAGGAGTTCCACTCCAAGAAGGCCGAGTTGCTCGCCGAGCTCTGACCGCGCTGCTGGCCCTCCTCCCTCTCATACCTAGGTATGAGAGGGGTTCCAGCCCCTCGGTATGACGGCACGGTCGTCCACCCTTGCCTACGCTGAGCGGGACATGAGCACCACACCCACGTCCCCCCAACCATCAGGACACGGGCCGGGGCCCGCACCGGGGCGGCGGTCCGTTGTCCTCGTCATGGACGGGCTGCGCCACACCGGTTCCCTGCTCACCGCTCCCCCGGAGCGCCCCCGAGCGTTACTGGCGGACTCGCCCCGCGCATGGGTCCGACGGTTACCCCCTCTCGTCGCGCTCGCCCTGGTGGCGATCCTGCTGCCGGTCACCGCCCACCTCCTCACCAACCACTACGCCATCGGCGTCGGGCTCGCCATCCTCCTTGCGGTGGCACAGGCCGGTCCCCTCATCCTCGCCGTGACACGGCCCCTGCGTGCGTGGGGGATCATCGCGGTCGCAGACGTGACCGGTGCAGTGGCGGCGATCGGTTCGACCGAGTCCAGACCGGCGCCCTGGACGCCCACGATCATCATCGGCTACCTCGCCCTCTGCGTCGCGCTCTCCCAGCGGGAGGGTCGACGCACGCTCGGCGCCGTCTGGCTGGCGACCCTCGCCGCGACAGCGGTGCTCACCGAGTACAACTCCCCCGGCAGCCACAGCACGAGTGCCGTGACGATCGCCCTCAGCGGCGGGGTCCTGCTCCTCGGGACCCTGGTGAAGGAGCGTCGGGAAGCACAACACAAACTCGCGGAACAGGAGACCATCAACGAGGCGGAGCGTTTTCAGCGCACCCTCCTGGAGGAACGGGCGCGAATCGCCCGCGAGTTGCACGATGTGGTCGCCCACCACATGTCCGTGATCACCGTGCAGGCCGACTCCGCCGCCTACCGGTTGCCGGATCTTTCTCCGGAAACGGTGCGGGAATTCGAGTCGATCGCGGCGGGAGCACGCGAGTCCCTGGGCGAAATGCGACGGCTCCTGTCCGTCCTGCGTAGCGAGGACGCGGCGGGCGAACGAGTTCCCCAACCCGGCCTCGACCGGCTGCGGCAGCTGGCCGACGCGACCGTGCGCGCCGGCGTTCCGGTCGTGTTGTCGCTGCCTGAGATCACCCTCGTCAAGTTCCTGACCCGACTCTCCCCGGTCGTCGAGCTGTCCGCGTACCGCATCGTGCAGGAAGCGCTGGCCAACGTCGTGCGGCACGCGCCCGGGGCACGCACCGAAGTGCTCATTTCCACTGACGGTGACCATCTGACCGTCGTCGTCGTGAACCGACCCGCACCCCGGCGAGCCGTACCGCTGGAGCTCGGCTCGACAGGGCACGGGCTCAGGGGCATGGCGGAACGCGTCAGGTTGGTGGGCGGCACACTCGACGTCGGCCCCCTGCCCGACGGGGGCTTCCGCGTGGCCGCTCGTCTGCCCGTCGCCGAGCCCCGCGGCACCACCGCCTCACCGCCAGAGCCTTCGTCGACCTCCGCAGCCAACCCCGAGGAGCCCTGCCGCACATGGCCATCCGCGTGATCATCGTCGACGACCAGGCCATGGTCAGAGCGGGATTCGCCGCACTCCTGGCAGCGCAGAGCGACATCGACGTCGTGGGCGAGGCCCCGAACGGCAAGGACGGCGTGACCCTCAGCCGCACCACCCACCCGGACCTCGTCCTCATGGACGTCCGCATGCCCGAGATGGACGGCCTGACGGCCACCCGCACCCTTCTGGACCCGCCTCCCGGCGTGGTGCACCGGCCCAAAGTGCTCATGCTCACGACCTTCGACGCGGACGACTACATCTTCGAGGCCCTACGCGCCGGGGCTTCGGGCTTCCTCCTCAAGGACGCACCGCCGGCCGACCTCATCTCCGCCGTGCGGATCGTGGCAGGCGGCGACGCCCTGCTCGCTCCTTCGGTGACACGCAAGTTGATCGCCGAGTTCGCGGAGCGGAAGACCAGCTCCCGCAGGGAGCGCTCGCTCGCACTGAACGGTTTGACCCCGCGCGAGACCGAGGTGCTGGGCCTGATCGCGCGGGGGCTGTCCAACCAGGAGATCGCGGGACGTCTCGTCCTCGCCGAACAAACGGTCAAGACCCACATCGGTCGGGTGCTGGCCAAGCTGAATCTGCGGGACAGGGCACAGGCCGTGGTCTTCGCCTACGAGTCCGGTCTCGTCACGCCCGGAGAGTCGTAGTACGGCACGTCAGCGCGGTGCGACAGTGGGCCCAGCGGACCCAAGTGCTGCCGCGCCGCACCGGGGTACGGCGGCCTCATACCCCGGTATGAGCCAAGGCTTGGCACCGCAGTGTGATGTGTCGCCCGTTCTCACCTTCGTACCTTTCCCCTCGTCAGGCAGTCGGACGAAGGGACAACGGAGATGAGCGTGGAGTCACCTACACGTCGGAGGAGTTGGCTGGTCGCACAGGTGATGCCGATGCGACGAGGGAAGAAGCCCGGTGCGGGTCGACCGGCCCGCACCTCGCTCCGGATGCGGGCGCTGTATCAGGAGCGTGGGTGGCGGGTCCTGGTGGCGGCCCTGCTCGTCCTCACGGCCATGGCGGGCACAGTGGGGTGGACCCTGGAGAAGGGGCAGATGCCCCTGACGGGGCCGCCTCCGGGCATCACCGCGTGGCGGGCCGACCGAGTATCCGGCGTGGTGGGGAACCTCGACGGTGCGCCGGTCTCCCTGCGGTACGAGGCGAACGCCCGTGCTCTGCGGCTCGAGCACTCGGAACAGCGGGTGCGCTCCGTGAACCCGACTGTCCCACCAGCTGGCAGAGCGCGGGCGAGGGAACTCGCGGCCCGGTACTCCGCTCTGCTCACGCCGGGGCGGCAGATCCTGGCATTCGACCCGCGAGGACGCGGACAGCTGGCGGAGGTCCACGGAGACCTCGGCAGGGCCCGCCACGTCTCTGTGATCGTGCCGGGCTCCGACAACGGCCTGAGTACGTTCGACCGGAGCCGTGACGCGTACAGCACGCCCTCCGGGATGGCGCGGTCGCTGCACCGGGCTGCGGGCAACGGCATCGCGGTGATCGCCTGGGTCGGCTACACCACCCCGACGGGTCTCGGCCCGGACGCGGCCACCGCACGGCTCGCGGCAGCGGGAGCGCCCCGGCTGAACCGCTTCGTGACCGCACTCCCCACCGTGGACGGCGCCCCGAGACCCGTCGTCTTCTGCCACAGCAACGGCTCGGTGGTCTGTGGGCTGGCCGCTTCGGGACTGGCCGCCTCGGAGTTGGTGGTGTTGGGTTCGCCCGGGCTGTGGGCCGATAGCGTCGCCGACTTGCGGACCCGCGCTCGGGTCTGGGCCGCGAGGGACGACAGCGACTGGATCAGGAAGGTGCCGAACGTCGAATTCCTCGGGCTCGGACACGGCAGGGACCCGGTTGACCCCTCGTTCGGAGCACTACGCGTTCCCACCGGGCAGGTGGAAGGGCACACGGGCTACTTCGCTCCGAACACGGAGTCCCTGCGGGCGTTCGCCGAGATCGCCACGGGAAGCGGTACGGTCACCGGGCGTCCTCCGACGGACCGCGAGGCATCGTGATCAGAGCTCTGCTGGGACAGAAGACCTTCCGATGACCGAAGGCAAAGCGGGTGGATTCGACAGAGGAACGCCGACGGGGCCGTTCACAGCAGGGACATGGCCGCCGCCCCGGGGCGGGTCTGCTGCTCGACCGGGCCAAGCTCGGAGCAGCGCACCCCTCCAACGATCGAGACCGAGGCGCGGAACCGCTACGCGCGGTTCGCCGAGGTGAAGGACATATCGGCGTAGCGGTCGCCCGAGACCCGTGCGGCGATGGGCTCAAGGAGGGACAGTTCCTCGGCGGTGAGCGTGACGCGGGTCGCGGCGGTGTTCTCCTCGACCCGACGGCGGGAGCGGGTGCCGGGAATGGGGATCACGGGCAGGCCGTGGGCATCGGCCCGCTGGTGGACCCAGGCGAGGGCGATCTGCGCGGGTGTGACGTCACGGGCGTCGGCGACAGCGCGAATCGGCTCCAGGAGGCCGGCGTTGGCGGTGGCGTTGGCCCCGGTGAAGCGAGGTTGCAGACGGCGGAAGTCCTGGGCGCTGAGGTCGCTGTCGGCGTTCACGAAGGAACCCGTGAGGAATCCGCGGCCCAGGGGCGAGTAGGGCACGAGGGCGACACCGAGATCCGCGGCAGCGGGGACGACGCCCTGTTCGATGTCCCTGCTGAACAGGGACCACTCGGACTGTAGGGCGGCTATCGGGTGGACGGCGTGGGCCGCCCTCAGTTCCGAGCCGGTGACCTCGCTGAGCCCGAGGTGTTTGACCTTGCCGGCCTGGACGAGTTCGGCCATGGCCCCGACCGATTCCTCGATCGGGACGGCCGGGTCGCGGCGGTGCATGTAGTAGAGGTCGATGGAGTCGGTGCCGAGACGCTGGAGGCTCGCGTCGACGGCGGCACGGATGTAGGAAGGGTCGTTGTTGACGTGCCGCCCGGTCGGGTCGTCGGGGTTGATCGACAGGGCGAACTTCGTGGCGACGAGGATGTCGTCGCGGTGGGCCTTGAGGAAGGGGGCGAGGAAGCGTTCGTTGTCCCCGTCGCCGTAGACGTCGGCGGTGTCGTAGAGGGTGACGCCGAGTTCCAGGGCGCGTTCCAGGGTCGCCCGGGCTTCCTGAGCGTCGGTGGGCCCGTAGGCGAAGCTCATGCCCATGCAACCGAGTCCTTGGGCGCCGACCACGGGGCCGTGGGTGCCGAGGCGGGTGGTGGTCAGGGGAGTCATCGGGAGGAGGTCCCTTCGGAGACGGAGGAGGTGGGGGAAGCAGAAGAAGCAGAGGCGTAGTAGTCGATCTTGTGATTGAGGACGGCGAGGGTGCCGTGGAGTTCGGCGATGCGGGCCAGGACCTCACGGCGGGTTGCTTCCAGGAGCAGTCGACGCTCGGAGAAGGTCTCGTCCCCGCCGCGGACGAGTTCGGCGAAGCGGACCATGTCGGCGACCGGCATGCCGGTGAGGCGGAGCTTGCCGACCAGGTCGAGCCAGTCCAGATCCTGGTTGCGGTAGCGACGTTGGCCGGCGTGGGAGCGGTCGATGTGCGGCATCAGGCCGATCCGCTCGTACCAGCGCAGGGTGTGGGCGGAGAGGCCGGTGAAGGCGGCGACCTCGCTGATGGTGTAGAGGTCCTGCCCGGTGGGGCGGGGGTGCGGGGCGGGATCAGCGGTACAGGAACGTCCTGCATCCGTGGTCGGGGCGATCGAATCCGTCGGGCCGTTCGGGTCGGCCGTGTCCGTT
Source organism: Streptomyces sp. NPDC059816 (assembly GCF_042732055.1). NCBI lineage: Bacteria > Bacillati > Actinomycetota > Actinomycetes > Kitasatosporales > Streptomycetaceae > Streptomyces > Streptomyces sp. NPDC059816. Next base: position 290,530 of record NZ_JBHWIQ010000005.1, on the reverse strand, counting down.
CCCTCGGCGCCTGCGAGGCCGGCACCCACCGAACGGACGGGGCCCTTGCCGTCCAGGGGGCCGGAAGATCCGGAGGAGTCGTCCGAGCCGATCCACCCGGGAGTGGGGGCGAGAGAGGTCTGGGTCACCGTGTCCGTCACCGTCATGCCCTCAACGCTAGGACCTTGGAGTGCACTCCAAGCAAGCGCCAGACGGAACAGGAGGGCGTGCGGGGGCCGCGGAGGTCGGGAGAAGGGCAGGCGAGAGGGGCGGTCCACGGGGTGGATAGGCTCGAAGGATGCAGAGCCTTGGGTTGATGGAAGGGTGGCCGGTGCCGGCTGCCGCTGGAGCCGTGGTGCGGTCGAACGGCGAGTTGGCGGGGACCTTCGGTGCCACCGGTCACCGGTTCGCGCTGGCCTCGGTGACCAAGCCGTTGACAGCGTACGCGGTCCTCGTGGCGTACGAGGAAGGTGCGGTGGAGCTGGACGAGCCCGCGGGGCCGGCCGGCGCCACCGTGCGGCACCTGCTCGCCCACACCAGTGGGCTGGCGTTCGACGAGCACAAGGTGGTGGCGGAGCCCGGGGTACGTCGGCTCTACTCGAACGCCGGCTTCGAAGTGCTGGCCGATCACGTGGCGAAGGCGGCCGAGATGCCGTTCGGGGAGTACCTGCGGCAGGCGGTGCAGGAGCCGTTGGGGATGGTGGGCACCACGTTGGGGGGTGACGGCTCGGCAGCGAAGGACGGGGTGTCGACGGTCGACGACCTGGTGCGGTTCGCGGCGGAGGTGCAGGCGCCCAGGCTGCTCGATCCGCGAACGGTGGCGGAGGCGATGACCGTGCAGTACCCGGGGACCAAGGGGGTGCTGCCGGGGTACGGGCACCAGAACCCGAACGACTGGGGGCTCGGGTTCGAAGTCCGGGACGCCAAGTCACCGCATTGGACGGGTAGTTCGTCGTCACCGCGGACGTTCGGGCACTTCGGACAGGCGGGCACGTTCCTGTGGGTGGACCCGGATGCGCGATGGGCGGACGGCCGGGGCACCGGGGCGGCCTGCGTCGCGCTCACGGACCGGGCGTTCGGACCGTGGGCCGTGGAGGTGTGGCCCAAGCTGACCGATGCGGTACTCGCCGAGCTCTGATCGAGCCACAGCGGCCCCTTCCGGGTCAGGGGCGGTTCATCTCCCAGACGAGGACGTCAGCGGGGGTGGCCGCCCTGAGTTCCAGGCCCTCGGGCTCGGTGAGCCGGGCTGCGTCACCGGGCCCGAGAAGTTCGCCGGACTCCGGGGCTCCGGGACGGCCGGCGGATGCGGTCCCCTCGGCGACGGAAGACGACAGCCGGAGTTCACCGCGGACCACGTGGACGTACACGTACGCGGCGTCGGGAACCACCGCGCGCTCGGCCGGGGCGAGGCGGCGCACATGGAGCGTGGCGGCAGCCTCGGGAACCGCGTACGGGGTGGAGTCGGCGATGCCGCGGACGATTTCGTAGCGGGGTTCGCCGGCCGGGGCGAGGGGGGCGAGCCACATCTGGACGAAGACCAACGGGTCCGTACCGTCGTTGCGTTCGACGTGTCGCACACCGCTCGCGGAGCTGAGGTGCTGGACGTCGCCGGCGCGGACGAGGGAGGCGTGGCCCTGCGAGTCGCTGTGGGTCAGTTCGCCCTCGACGACCCAGGTGATGATCTCGGTGTGGCTGTGGGGGTGCTCGTCGAAGCCGGCACCGGGGGCGAGGCGTTCCTCGTTGCAGGCGATGACCGAACCGAAACGGAGGTTGTCCGGGTCGTAGTGGGGCCCGAAGGAGAACGCGTGCCGGGACTCGATGCCCGCCGCGGGGTCGCCTCCGGGGTAGCGCTCAGCGGCGCGGCGCACGTTGATCACACTCCACACGGTAGTCGCCCCCCTCGGGACGACGGTGCGGGGGTGGGGCCCTCCGTTCGGTCGGCGGGCTCGCGGCCCCTGAAGACCACTGCATGAACGGCCGGGGCGGCCCGACGCACGGACGGGTGCGGGCCGCGGACCGCCACGCACCCCGGGGCCGTGCGCGCCGCGCGCCCTGGGGCTGTGACCACGCGCCCCGGGGCCGTGCACGACGGGGCACCGGAAGGCTGGGCCGCGTCACGACGTGCACGCCACGGTCCGCACGGCCACACGGCCGCACGGCCACCTGTCAGGTGTGCCGTCGGGTCGGCCGGTCGATCGGCTGCTCGATCGGCTGCTCGGCCCCGGCGATACGTTCGGCCGTCCTGATAAGGCAGTCTTGTCCCCGTGTCCGAACCCGAAGTCGGTAAGACCGACCCCGCAGCCCCCGGCGCATCGCGCGATTCCGCCTCCGGTTCGCCGCGCGGGGCGAGCCGGAGTGGACCACGCACACCGGAGTCCGGAGCGTCCGGCCCCGCCCGCGGCGGAGCTGCACCCGGCAGCCCCGGCCACGGCGGACCTGCCCACACCGCCCCGGGCAACGGTGTCCAGGGGAACTTCGGACCCGCCGAGGATCCCGACTGGCCCGATGCCGCCGAGCACCCCGCCCGCCGCGGACCCACCGAGGACAGTTCCTCGGGTGGGCGCCCGCGGGGCCGCACCCGGGCCCACCCCCATGCGGGCACCCTCCGACGTCTGGAGCAGTCCTCCGGCAGCCTCGCCGCGCAGGCCATCGCACGGATGGACGAGACGCTGTCCTGGTACCGGGCGATGCCCCCGGAGAACCGTTCCTGGATCGGTCTGGTCGCCCAGGCCGGTATCGCGGCGTTCACGGAGTGGTTCCGTCACCCCGACGCTCCGCAGGCGATCTCGACGGACGTGTTCGGCACGGCCCCGCGCGAACTCACGCGGGCGATCACCCTGCGCCAGACCGTGGAGATGGTGCGGACGACGATCGAGGTGATGGAGTCCGCGATCGACGAGGTCGCGGCGCCGGGCGACGAGTCGGTGCTGCGCGAGGCGCTGCTCGTCTACGCGCGGGAGATCGCCTTCGCGACGGCTCAGGTCTACGCGCAGGCGGCGGAGGCCCGGGGCGCGTGGGACGCCCGGCTGGAGTCGCTGGTGGTGAACGCGGTGCTGTCGGGCGAGGCCGACGAGGGCGCGGTGAGCCGGGCCGCGGCGCTGGGCTGGAACGCCCCGGACCATGTGTGCGTGGTGCTGGGGACGGCGCCGGACGGGGACAGCGAGTTGACGGTGGAGGCCATCCGTCGGGCCGCGCGCCACGCGAAGCTCCAGGTGCTGACGGGGGTGCTCGGGGATCGGCTGGTGGTGATCGCGGGCGGTAGCGACAACCCGTTGCAGGTGGCGAAGTCGCTGATCGGACCGTTCGCGGCGGGTCCCGTGGTGGCGGGGCCGATCGTGCCGGACCTGCTGGCGGCCACCCGGTCCGCGCAGGCGGCAGCGGCGGGGCTGAAGGCGTGCGGGGCGTGGCAGGACGCGCCGCGTCCGGTGCTGGCCGACGACCTCCTTCCGGAGCGCGCCATCGCGTCGGACCCGTCAGCGCGTGATCAGCTGGTGGAGGAGATCTACAGACCGTTGGAGGAGGCCGGCTCGGCGTTGCTCGAAACGCTGAGTGTCTATCTGGAACAGGCGAGCAGCCTGGAGGGTGCGGCACGGATGCTGTTCGTGCACCCGAACACCGTGCGCTACCGGCTCCGACGTGTGACTGACGTCACCGGCTGGTCACCCTCTGACGTGCGGTCGGCGTTCACTCTGCGAATCGCCCTGATCCTCGGACGCCTCGCCGACAGGGATGTCCCGACTTAGCCGGTCTTGTTGGGGACCTACAATTCCCCCCGCGGTTCTTCGTCCCTGTCCCCACGGGCGGGTTCCACCCTCTACAAGAGAGAGTGTGAGTGTGCTCGTACTCGTCGCTCCCGGCCAAGGCGCGCAGACGCCCGGCTTTCTGACCCCCTGGCTCGACCTGCCCGGTGCCACCGATCGGGTGGCCGCCTGGTCGAAGGCCATCGATCTCGACCTGCTGCACTACGGTACGCAGGCCGACGCGGACGCGATCCGTGACACGGCGGTCGCGCAGCCGCTGCTGGTGGCTGCCGGAATCCTGTCGGCGGCGGCCCTCGCGGGCCCTGACGCCTTGGTGTCGCTCCCCAACGGTGACGGCTTCGACACGGGCTCCGGTACTCCGGCCCCGGCGGCCCTGCCGGGGGTGACGGCGGACGTCGTCGCCGGTCACAGCGTTGGCGAGATCACGGCCGCCGTGTTCGCGGGAGTGCTGGACCCGGTGGCCGCGCTGCGGCTGGTGCGGGTCCGCGGGCTGGCGATGGCTCAGGCCGCCGCGGTGACGGACACCGGGATGGCTGCGCTGCTCGGCGGTGACCCGGAGATCGTGGTGCCGCACCTGGAGCGGCTGGGGCTGACCCCGGCGAACGCGAACGGGGCCGGTCAGATCGTCGCGGCCGGCACGGCCGAGGAGCTCGCCGCGCTGGCTCAGGACAAGCCGGAGGGGGTGCGTCGCGTGGTGCCGCTGAAGGTGGCGGGCGCGTTCCACACCCGACACATGGCCCCGGCGGTGGACGTCCTCGGCGAGGCCGCCCTGGAGCTGGCGCCCGCGGACCCCGCGGTGGCGTACGTGTCCAACCGGGACGGCCGGGTGGTGGAGTCGGGCGCCGAGGTGCTGGACCGGCTGGTCGGTCAGGTCGCGAATCCGGTGCGCTGGGACCTGTGCATGGAGACGTTCAAGGAGCGCGGCGTGACCGCGCTGGTGGAGGTGTGCCCCGGTGGGACGCTGACGGGACTCGCGAAGCGGGCCCTGCCGGGTGTGCCGACGCTGGCACTGAAGACCCCCGACGATCTCGACGCCGCTCGTGCGCTGATCGCCGAGCACGCCGGGCAGACGGCCTGAGCCCGAGCCTGAGAAGGAGAGTCCGGAGAGCATGGCGAAGATCAAGACCGGTAGGGGCGCCGCGTACGCGCGCATCCTCGGGGTCGGCGGCTACCGTCCGACGCGGATCGTGCCGAACGAAGTGATCCTGGAGACGATCGACTCGTCCGACGAGTGGATCCGTTCGCGGTCCGGGATCGCCACCCGGCACTGGGCGAACGACCAGGAGACCGTGTCGGCGATGTCCCTGGAGGCTTCGGGGAAGGCGATCGCGAACGCGGGGATCACGCCTGGGCAGATCGGCGCGGTCGTGGTGTCGACGGTGTCGCACTTCAAGCAGACGCCGGCGGTGGCCACGGAGATCGCGGACCGGCTCGGTACGCACAAGGCCGCGGCGTTCGACATCTCGGCGGGTTGTGCGGGCTTCGGCTACGGGCTGACGCTGGCCCGCGGCATGGTCGTCGACGGCAGCGCCGAGTACGTCCTGGTGATCGGCGTGGAGCGGCTGAGCGATCTGACGGACCTGTCGGACCGGGCGACGGCGTTCCTGTTCGGTGACGGGGCGGGCGCGGTGGTCGTGGGTCCGTCGAAGGAACCGGCGATCGGCCCGACCGTGTGGGGCTCCGAGGGCGACAAGTCGGAGACCATCAAGCAGACGGTGCCGTGGACGGACTACCGTGACGGCACGGTCGAGAAGTTTCCCGCGATCACGCAGGAGGGCCAAGCGGTGTTCCGCTGGGCCGTGTTCGAGATGGCGAAGGTGGCCCAGCAGGCGCTGGACGCCGCCGGGATCACCGCGGACGACCTGGACGTCTTCATTCCGCACCAGGCCAACATGCGGATCATCGATTCGATGGTGAAGACCCTCAAACTGCCGGAGCACGTGACGGTCGCCCGCGATGTGGAGACCACCGGCAACACATCGGCAGCCTCGATTCCGCTCGCGATGGAGCGGCTCCTGGCGACCGGTGAGGCGAAGAGCGGTGACACCGCGCTCGTCATCGGATTCGGGGCGGGTCTCGTGTACGCCGCCACGGTCGTTACTCTCCCCTAGGCATCCGTGCCGGATCTTCGGGTCCGTCCGGAAGCTGACCCACCTCTGTTAGTGACAAGAAGGAGCGCCAACATGGCCGCCACTCAGGAAGAGATCGTCGCTGGTCTCGCCGAGATCGTGAACGAGATCGCCGGCATCCCCACCGAGGACGTCCAGCTGGACAAGTCCTTCACCGACGACCTCGACGTCGACTCGCTGTCCATGGTCGAGGTCGTCGTCGCCGCTGAGGAGCGGTTCGACGTGAAGATCCCGGACGAGGACGTCAAGAACCTCAAGACGGTCGGTGACGCGACCGAGTACATCCTGAAGCACCAGGGCTGATCGCAGGCCCGGTATGCCTGCCGCCACCCGGCGGTGGCGCCGCTGAATCCCTCGTAACCGTGGAGAAAGAATTCCTGTGAGCTCGACCAATCGCACCGTGGTCGTCACCGGTATCGGCGCAACCACACCGCTGGGTGGCGACGTGGCCTCGACCTGGGACGGCCTGGTGAACGGCCGTTCCGGTGTCCGGCTGCTCGAAGAGGAGTGGGCGACGGACCTGCCGGTCCGCATCGCCGCTCGGGTGGCCGTGGAGCCCGGTGAGGTGCTTCCCCGCCCCCAGGCCCGCAAGCTGGACCGTTCGGCGCAGTTCGCGCTGATCGCGGCCCAGGAGGCGTGGCGGGACGCCGGGTACACCGCGCGGGCCGGTGAGGACGCCTCGGTGGACCCGGACCGGCTGGGCACGGTGATCGCGTCGGGCATCGGTGGGGTGACGACCCTCCTCGACCAGTACGACGTACTGAAGGAGAAGGGCGTGCGCCGGGTGTCTCCGCACACGGTGCCGATGCTGATGCCGAACTCCCCCTCGGCGAACGTGGGCATCGAAATGGGCGCCCGGGCCGGGGTGCACACTCCGGTGTCGGCGTGCGCTTCGGGCGCGGAGGCCATCGGCTACGCCATCGAGATGATCCGTACGGGTCGTGCGGACGTCGTGGTGGCGGGCGGCACGGAGGCGGCGATCCATCCGCTGCCGATCGTGGCGTTCGGCAACATGATGGCGATGTCGAAGAACAACGACGACCCCGCGGGGGCCTCGCGCCCCTACGACGAGGCCCGCAACGGCTTCGTGATGGGCGAGGGCGCCGGCGTGATCGTCCTGGAGTCGGCGGAGCACGCGAAGGCCCGGGGTGCCCGGATCTACGCGGAGGCCATCGGTCAGGGCATCTCGGCGGACGCGCACCACATCACCCAGCCGGAGCCCTCGGGCAAGGGCATCGCGCAGGCGCTGCACAACCTGATGGACGCGACGGATCTGAAGCCGGCGGAGATCGTGCACGTGAACGCGCACGCGACGTCGACGCCGCAGGGTGACGTGGCGGAGGTGAAGGCGTTGCGCAAGGTGTACGGCGACGACGTCGACCACATGGCGATCTCGGCGACGAAGTCGATGACGGGCCATCTGCTGGGCGGCGCGGGCGGTGTGGAGACGGTGGCGTCGATCCTGGCGCTGTACCACCGGATCGCTCCGCCGACGATCAACCTCGACAACCTGGACCCCGAGGTGGACGCGGACGTGGTCCGTGGTGAGGCTCGGGCGCTGCCCGCGGGCACGATCGCCGCGCTGAACGACTCGTTCGGCTTCGGCGGACACAACGTGGTCCTCGCGTTCCGCTCGGTCCAGCAGTAGTCCAGCGGTTCGCCGGGGCGTCTGCGGGGGTTCCCGGAGGCGACCCGCCCGTGAACAGAGTGAGGGGCCCCACCGTTCGGTGGGGCCCCTCACGCCGTTCGGCGTCAGACGACCTGGTGGAGCCAGCGGACGGGGGCGCCCTCGCCGGCGTAGCGGAAGGGCTCCAGTTCGTCGTCCCACGGCTTGCCGAGGAGCTTGGCGATCTCGGCCTCCAGGCTGGTCCCGTCGCGCTGGGAGCGGGCGAGGGCGGCGCGCAGACGGTCCTCGGGGACGAGGATGTCGCCGTGGATGCCGGTGACCGCGTGGAAGATCCCGAGGTCGGGGGTGGAGCTGTACCGTTCGCCCTCGGCGGTGGCACAGGGCTCGGCGGTGACCTCGAAGCGGATCAGGTCCCAGCCGCGCAGGGCGGAGGCCAGCTGGGAGGCGGTGCCCACTTCGCCCTTCCAGGAGAACTCGGTGCGCCACGTCCCCGGTGCCGCGGGCTGCCTGATCCAGTCGAGGTTGACGCGCGTTCCGAGTACGCCCGCCACCGCCCATTCGACGTGCGGGCACAAAGCGCGCGGTGCGGAGTGCACGTACAGGACTCCACGTGTCGTCACCGGGACCTCCAGGGTGGGGCGAGGGGTCGCCGTGGTCGGGCGGTCCCGCTCCTGTGCCGAGCGATTCTTCCTCAGATTCGATGGAAAACCATGAAAAGCAGACAGATGTGACGTGGTGTAATTTACCGGATACCGCGTCGTGCGGCGCCACGGGGCGGGTCCGACCCGCCCCGTCACCGCCGGACGGCGGTGACGGGCACCACGGGGCCGAGGCTACCGTGCGGCGGGGCGCGGAGTGTGACGTACTGTCGGTCCCCATGGCCACGAGCCCCGCGCTTTCACCCACGGGGACGCCCGGCAGGAACGCCCCGCCCGCTCCCGGTCACGGGTCGTCACGGTGTTTCCGCCAGGCCCTGTTTCCGCCCGGACTCAACCTCCGGGCCCGCCAGGACGTCGTGGAAGGCGACAGAGGGGAGCCGGAATGCGCAGGCGCAGTCACCGTTCACAACCCGCCGGTCGGCGGTCGCGGTCCGTCGTGGCCACCACCGCGGCCGTACTGGTGGGGGCGGTGGGGATGAGCGGGTGTGACGCGATCGGCGGGAACGAACCCGGGCCGTCGAACGCCTCGCAACGGGGCGAACAGAAACGGCAGAAGCCGGCGTGGGACCGCAGTCCGCAGTCGTTGGCCGCGGTCGGCGACTCGATCACCCGTGCGTTCGACGCGTGCTCGGTGCTGTCGGACTGTCCGGAAGCCTCGTGGGCGACCGGTTCCGATGCGGACGTGCGCAGTCTCGCGGTACGGCTGCTGGGACCGGCGAAGGCGGCCGAGCGGAGCTGGAACTACGCGAAGACCGGCGCCCGGATGGTCGACCTGCCGGAGCAGATGCACCAGGCGGCGGCGCACCGTCCCGAACTGGTGACGGTGCTGGCGGGGGCGAACGACGCGTGCCGCTCGTCGGTGGGGTCGATGACTCCGGTGGCGGACTTCCGGGCGGACTTCGCGCAGGCGCTGCGCGGACTGCGGCGCCAGTCGCCCAAGTCGCAGGTGTTCGTGGCGAGCGTGCCGGACCTGAAGCGGTTGTGGTCCACCGGCCGGAGCAACCCCATGGGCAAGCAGGTGTGGAAGCTGGGGATCTGCCCGTCGATGTTGAAGGACTCGGACGCCGTCGACGCGAAGGCGGTGGCCCGGCGGGCGGCCGTCCAGCAGCGGGTGGTGGAGTACAACCGGGTGCTCAAGGAGGTCTGCGCGAAGGACCTGCGGTGCCGTTACGACGACGGGGCGGTGTTCTCGTACCGGTTCGGGGACGAGCAGTTGAGCGAGTGGGACTGGTTCCACCCCAGCAAGGACGGTCAGTCCGAGTTGGCGGAGCTCGCGTACCGGGCGGTGACGGCCCGCTAAGGCAGGGGGCACCGGTGGGGTGGGCGGATCGCCCCTGGCGCGGGCAACTCCTCTCCCGGGATACTGCGTCCACCCCACAGGCAACGGAGGTTCCCCCATGGATGCTTCGGCACCGATACGCACCCGCGTACTCACTCTGGCCACCGCACTGCTGCTCGGCGTCACCGCGGCTCCCGCCCTGGCCGCGGAAGGCACCACCAGCAGCGCTGCCGGGCCCGGTGCCGCGCCCGCGTCCGTTCCGACGGCGGAGGAGCAGCGGCTCGACCGGGCGGTGCCCCGGGAGGTGCTGCGGCGCTCCGGGTTCGATGCGGTGGCGCCCTCGTTCGCCCGGGCGTTGGACGGGGCGGACGGGTACCGGGAGGCGCGGCGGGTCGTTGCGCGGCACGGGGCGCGGTTGTGGGAGCGGGCCGTGGACCGGGTGCAGGGGCGGGGGCCGTCGGGCGGGGACCTGAGCCGGGACGACGACCGCCCGCTGTACTGGGCCCGGCTCGCGATGGTGCGGGAACTGCGCACCTGGGAGCCGGATTCCGGGCTGACCGCCGACCGGCGGGCACGGCTGCTGGACCTGTTGGAGACGGTGTCCCGGGGCCAGGACTCGATCCGGTTCGCCGACCGCTCCGGCTCCGAAGACCAGCACGGGGGCCGGCACGATGACCGGCGCGGGGAGGACGGGCGCGAGCGGCCGTTGCGCGTCCTGGTCACCGGGTTCGACCCGTTCACGCTCGACCGCGACGTGCGGATCAGCAATCCCTCGGGAGCCGCGGCGCTCGCCCTGGACGGCACGGTGATCCAGACGGAACGGGGTCCGGCCCGGGTGGAGGCGGCCGTGTTCCCGGTGCGCTGGCAGGACTTCGCGGACGGGGAGGTGGAGCGGGCCCTGCGCCCCCACCTCGGTCGGGTGGACCTCCTGACGACGGTCAGCCAGGGCCGCCCCGGCCGTTTCGACGTGGAGCGGACCAACGGGGCGTGGCGCGGCGGGTTCCCCGACAACGAGAACGTGCGGCACACCGGGAAGGTGCCGGTCACCGGTGCGGCGGGGCCGGAGTGGACGTCGAGCACCCTGCCGTACGCGGCGATCGTCGCGGCGCCGACCGGGCGGTTCCCGGTGCGGGACAACACCTCCGTGACGGAGGTTCCGGCGGGGGGCACGACCCCGGTGGACCGGGCGGACGGGCCGACGCCCGGGTCCAGCGCACGGGCCGGGGGCGGCGGCAACTACCTGTCCAACGAGATCGCCTACCGGGCCACCCTGCTACGGGACCGCTTCGGCCCGGCGGGGCTGCCGGTGGGGCACCTGCACACGCCGGTCCTGGAGTTCGGAGCGGGGAACACCGACCCGGCGACCGGAGCGGTCAGCGATCCGGAGTTCCTGCGCAACCGGGCGGACATCGTGCATCAGGTGCGGGCGGTGCTGGCCGTGGCGGTCGCCGCCCGCTGAGGCCCCGCGGTGCCCGTCCCGCACCGCGGGCGCACCGCACCGGGGCCGTGCGCACGGCCGGTGGACGTCCGGTCGTGCGCACGGAGCCCGTCAGACGCCGTAGGGGGCGGGCCCGCTCGGCTGGGGCGCCGGGGCGTGCTCCTCGACGGGCCGGGCTCCCGAGGAGTCCTCGCCCATGAGGTCGCGGGCCATCATCGTCGCGCCGGCCACCGCGCCGGGCATGAGGAACACGGCGACGAAGGGCACCAGGAAGGCGAGGGCGAGGGGGGTGCCGAAGCCCCAGACCATCGATCGGCGGGCGCGCAGCAGCCGCAGCCGGGTGCGCACGTCGACGCCGCGGCGCTGGAGGGCGACGGCGGTGAGCTCCTCGGTGAGGAAGAAGCCGGTGACCATGAAGCCGACCGCGGGGACGAGGGTCTGGCCGACGAACGGGATGAAGCCGAGGGCGAAGAGCAGCACGCCCCAGAGGGTGGCGCGGACGACGACGCGCAGGCTGTCCCGCGCGGAGATCCACAGGTCCTTCCAGAGCGGCAGCCCCGACTCGGGGGCGCTGCCGTCGGGCGAGAGGTCGCGGTCGACCCGTTCGGACAGCTCCTCGTAGAAGGGCTGTCCGACGAGCAGGGTCACGGCGGTGAAGGTGACGACGGCGAGCAGCAGCGCCAGGGCGAACAGCAGGACCGTCAGGAAGCCGCGGAACAGGCCGAGCCACGGGGAGGACCAGTCGTCGGCGAACGGGGTGGCCCACCCCACGAAGTCACTGCCCCACACGGCGAGGCCGATCAGCGCCCCCAGGTAGAGGACGAGGGTGACGAGTCCCGGGATCAGTCCGCGCCCGAACGCCTTGCCGTGGGCAGCGACCCAGCGCTGCCCGTTCATCAGATACTTGAAACCCGCCCCTAGATCACGCATGCCGGAACGATACCCGGGGCACGGCCGACCGCCCCTCCCCGTGACGTGCTGTGACGAGCACGTTGATTTGTCACGGACGGACGGTACGGCCGGCTCGGTGGCCCGCTAGTCGAGGGTGACGATCATCTTGCCGGTGCTGTCGCCGCGCAGGACGCCGAGGAACGCGTCGAAGGCGTGCTCGATGCCCTTGACCACGGTCTCGCGGTAGCGCAGTTCCCCGGAGCGCAACCAGCCGCCGACGTCCTGGACGAACTGCGGCTGGAGGTCGTAGTGGTCGCCGACCAGGAAGCCCTGGATGCGACCGCGGGTCTGGATCAGCCGGGGGAGGTTGCGGGGGCCGGGCGGGAGTTCGGTGTCGTTGTAGACCGAGATCATCCCGCAGACGGCGATGCGGCCGTCCCGGTTGAGGCTGCCGATCGCCGCTTCGAGGTGATCGCCGCCGACGTTGTCGAAGTAGACGTCGATGCCGTCGGGCGCCGCGGCCTCCAGCTGTTCGCGGACCGAGCCGCTGCGGTAGTTGAACGCGGCGTCGAAGCCGTACTCCTCGGTGAGGAGGCGGACCTTCTCGTCCGAGCCGGCGGAGCCGATGACCCGGGCGGCGCCCTTGAGCCGGGCGATCTGTCCGGCCTGGGAGCCGACGGCGCCGGCCGCGCCGGAGACGAACACGGTGTCGCCCTCCTTGAGCTCGGCGACCCGCAGCAGCCCGGCGTACGCGGCGAGGCCGGTCATGCCGAGGACACCGAGGTAGGCGCTGAGCGGCGCGAGGTCCGGGTCGACCTTGACGGCGGCCCGGGCGTTCACGACGGCGTACTCGCGCCAGCCGAGGAAGTGCAGGACGTGGTCCCCGACGGCGACGCCCTCGTCGTTCGAGGCGATGACCTCGCCGACCGCGGCGCCCTCCATCGGACGGTCCAGTTCGAAGGCGTCGATGTACGTGCGTCCGGCGTTCATCCGGCCGCGCATGTACGGGTCCACGGAGAGGTGGCGGTTGTGCACCAGCACCTGGCCGGGGCCCGGCTCGGGCGTCGCCTCCTCCCGCAGGGCGACGTCGGTCGGCTGCGGCCAGCCGTGGGGCCTGCGCACCAGGTGCCAGGCGCGGGACGTGGCGGGTACCGGGTGGGGCGCTGCGCCGGAGGTGGGGGACATGGGGTCGACTCTCCTCGCTGGGTGACCGGGCGGGCTGCGCGGACCGGTCCGGCTCCGACGTCACGCCGAGGCACCGAACCGGCACGTCACACCGTGAAAGATATCCGTTGGGGTGCCGGCCGCCCCGGCCCGACGGGCAAGTGGCCCAGGCTCTCGCCCCGCCGGCACGGAGGGTGGCCCGTGCCGGGGGGACACGGGCCACCTCTTCGTACGGAGCGGCGGATGCTCGCGTTCAGCGCCGCGGGAACCGGTCAGGTGAGGGACTCGACCGCGCGGGCCAGGCTCTGGGCACCGTGGCCCTCGGCGACCTGCCGGTCGAAGAGGGGCAGGAGCGGGGCGATCAGATCGGTGGACAGGCCCTGGGCCTCGGTCGCGGCGAGGATGTTGCGCAGGCCGGCGGCGTTCATCTCCAGGCTGGACGTCTGCGTGCCGTACTCGCCCGCGTCGATCTCCTTCGCGAACTGGGGCAGGGCGTCGGCGGCGGCCTTCAACCAGGTCACCAGGTGTTCCGTCAGCGCCGCGGCCGGGATGCCCTCGGAGCGGGTGAGGGCGACGGCCTGGAAGAAGCCGGCGAACATGCCGTACATCCCGCTGAGCAGGGCCACGTCGTGGACCGCGGCGAGGGCCGGGTCCGTGCCGACGTGGGTGCCGGGGCCGAGCAGGTCCAGCGCGGCCCGGTGCGGGCCGTACGCCTCCTCGGGTCCGCTGTAGAGGATGAACGCCTCGTCGGTGCCGATGGTCTGCGGCACGGCGTACACGGCGCCGCTCAGGTACCGGGCCCCCTGGGCGCCCGCCCAGGCGGCGAGTTCGCGGGCCGGGCCGGGGGTGCTGGTGGTCAGGTTCACCACGGTCCGGTCGGGGAGCGCGGCGGCGGCGGGGGCGAGCAGGTCGCGGGCGGTGTCGTGGTCGAGCACGGTGACGACGACCAGTTCGCTCGCCTCGACGGCCTCGGCGGGGCTCGCCGCGCGCACCGCGCCCCGGGCCACGAGGGCGTCGGCGCGGGACGGCGTGCGGTTCCAGACGGTGGTGGGGTGGCCCGCGGCGAGGAAGGCTTCGGCGACGGCGCGGCCGAGGTTGCCGAGGCCGAGGACGGTGACGGACTGGCGGGGGGTGGTGGTGGCGGTCATGGCTTCCTCCGTTGGTGTGGGTGGCGCGGTGTGCGCCGGCTGTGGGATTACCTTCGCCGGGGGCGCTGCCGGTTCGCTGCCGGTCCGCTGTCGGTTTCGCCCGGGGTCGGGGGCGCTGTCCTGCGCGGGTGCGTGGTGGTTGCTCGCGCCGTTCCCCGCGCCCCTCACGGGGCCCAATCCCGTGCGAGGGCGCTGGTCCCTGCGGAGGCTTCGGGAGTGGCCGCGGCCCCTTCAGTACGTACACCTGGCCGTGCGCGGGCCGGGCCGGGTGCGCGGGGCGACTCGCGCCGTTCCCCGCGCCCCTATCGGGGCCCGATCCGGTGCGGGTGCGCTGGTCCCTGCGGGTGTTTCGGGGTTGCTCGCGCCGTTCCTCGCGCCCCTATCGGGGCCCGAGCCTGTGCAGGGGTGTCGGCGGCGGGGAGGAGCGTCCCATCAGGGGCGCGGGCAACGGCGCGAGGCCCCAGCGCACCCGAGCCGGATCGGGCCCCGTCAGGGGCGCGGGGAACGGCGCGAATCGCACCGCGCACCCGAGCCGGCCCGCGCACGGGAGCTGGACGCACCCGTAGGGGGCGCGGGGAACGGCGCGGGCAACCCCGACGCACCCGGAGGGGACGGCGCACCGTCAGGTGAACGTGCCGAAGGGGGACCGTCGGGAGCCGACTGCGCCAAGCGGGCGGCGAGTTCGCGGACGTGGACGACGAGTTCGGGCGGCCCGTGCACGGTGAAGGGCACCCCGAGCAGCCCCACCCACAGGGCCAGTTCGTCCAGCGAGTGGGACCCACAGGTGAGCGAACTGGTCCACGCGTCGAGCGCGTGGACCGCGGCCGTCGTCGCGGGCATCCGCTCGACGACCTGCTCGGCGGGCGCGTGCACGGTGAGGTGGGCCCGGTACCGGTAGGGGGAGCTGGTGACGGCCCGCGATGTGTACGCGGCGAGGTCGTCGGCGGGCGCCTCCCGCGGGACGAAGCGCGGACCGTGCGGCGGGCGGAGCTCCATCCGGTCGAGCCGGAAGGTGCGCCAGTCGGCGCGTTCGGTGTCGTAGGCGACGAGGTACCAGCGGCGGCCGGTCGACACCAGCCGGTGGGGTTCCACCAGGCGTCTGCTCCCACTGCCGTCGTGCGCGCGGTACGCGAACCGCAGGTGCTCGTGGTCGCGGCAGGCCGCCGCGATCGCGGACAGCGTGTCGGGGTCGACCGCGGGGCCACCGGCCGGCATCGGGACCGTCATGGCGCGCAGCGCGTGGACGCGGTGCCGTAACCGTGGCGGCAGCACCCGTTCCAGCTTGGTCAGGGCCCGCAGCGCACTCTCCTCGATCCCGGTGACGCTGCTGCCCGCGGCGTTGCCCAGGCCCACCGCGACGGCCACCGCCTCCTCCTCGTCCAGCAGCAGCGGCGGCACGTTCGATCCGGCGCCGAGGCGGTACCCGGCCACCCCGGCGACGGCGTGCACGGTGTAGCCCAGCGCGCGGAGCCGTTCGACGTCCCGGCGCACGGTGCGGTCGCTGACGTCCAGCCGTTCGGCCAGTTCGGAGCCCGGCCACGAGCGGTGGGTCTGGAGCAGGGACAGCAGTTTCAACAGGCGGGCGGAGGTCGGAAGCATGGGGGCGATCCTGCCGGACGGCTAGGACCGATCCTGACCTAGGCGGCCCCTAACGTCAGGGACATGGACGACGACTTCACCCTCCGCCCCTTCCGCATCGAGATCCCCCAGGCCGCGCTGGACGACCTGCGTGAGCGTCTGGTCCGCACCCGTTGGCCGAGCGAGACCGAGGGCCAGGGCTGGGGGCGCGGCGTCCCGGTCGGGTACCTCAAGGAGTTGGCCGCGTACTGGGCCGACGGGTACGACTGGCGGGCGTGGGAGTCGCGGCTGAACGCCCACCCCCAGTTCACCACCGAGATCGACGGGCAGGACATCCACTTCCTGCACGTCCGCTCCGAGAACGCCGACGCCCTGCCGCTGATCCTCACCCACGGCTGGCCCGGCTCGGTCGTGGAGTTCCTGGAACTGATCGAGCCGCTGGCCCGGGACTTCCACCTGATCATCCCGTCGATCCCCGGCTTCGGCTTCTCCGGCCCGCCCCGCGGGGCCGGCTGGAACAGCCAGCGCATCGCCCGTGCCTGGGCGGAGCTCATGCGCCGGCTCGGTTACGAGCGGTACGGCGCCCAGGGCGGCGACTTCGGCGGCGGCATCTCCCGCGCCCTGGGGCTGATCGCGCCCCAGAACGTGGTCGCCGTGCACGTCAACGGCGGCACGACCTACCCCAGCGCGGCGGAGGACGACGTCACGCTGACCGAACGCGAGCGGGCCCGGGTGCGGCGCATGCACGAGTTCATGGCGGAGGCGGGCGGGTACCTCGCCATCCAGTCGACCCGGCCGCAGACCCTGGCCTACGGCCTGACCGACTCGCCCGTCGGTCAACTCTCCTGGATCGTCGACAAGATCCGCGATATGACGGACCTGGCGAAGGAACTCCCCCACGAGGCCGTCGACCGCGATCTGTTGCTGACCGACGTCACGCTCTACTGGCTGACCGGCACGGCGGGTTCCTCGGCCGCGCTCTACTACGAGGACGCCCAGGCGTGGAGCGAGCCGGAGGTGTCGTCCGTGCCGACGGCGGTGGCGCTGTTCACCGTCCAGGACATCGCGCTGCGCCGGGACGAGGAGAAGGCCAACAACCTGGTGCGCTGGTCGGACTTCGAGCGCGGCGGCCACTTCGCCGCGATGGAGGCACCCGATCTCCTGGTCGACGACGTCCGGGCGTTCTTCACGGACTACCGCTGACCGTCCTTCGGGCGACGACGGCAGTTTGACGCCAGGCCCTAAGCTGGCCTGATGCATTTTGGAGTGCTCGGTCCGCTGGTGGTGTGGACGGCGGACGGGGTGCCGGTGGCGGTGCCCGGCGCGAAGGCCCGTACGTTGCTGGCGCGGCTGTTGGTGGATCCGGGGCGCCCCGTCTCCACGGACCGGCTGGTGGACGACCTGTGGGGCCCCGACTCCCCGCCCGAGCATCCGCGCAACGCGCTCCAGGGCCAAGTGTCCCGACTGCGCGCGGCGTTGGAGCGGGTCGAAGCGGGTGGCCGGGAGCTGCTGGTGAGTGACGCCGCCGGGTACCGGCTGCGCATCGACCCGGTGGTGGTGGATGCGGTGCGGTTCGCCGAACTGGTGCGACGGGGCCGGTCCGCGGGCGGGGCCGACGAGCGGGTGGCGGCGTTGTCCCAGGCGTTGGGCCTGTGGCGGGGCGATGCGTTCGCCGGGTACGCCGACCTGGCCTTCGCCCGGGCCGCCGCCCACCGGCTGGAGGAGGACCGGCTCAGCGCGTTGGAGGACCGGCTCGCCGCCCGGGCGGAGTTGGGCGACCACCGGGGCATCATCGGGGAGGCGGAGGAGCTCGTCGCCGCGCACCCGCTGCGCGAACGCCTGCGGGCGATCCAGCTCCGTGCGCTGTACGGGGCGGGCCGACAGAGCGATGCGCTCGCCGGGTACGAGAGTCTGCGCCGCACGCTGGACGAGGAGTTGGGGCTGTCACCGGGTGCGGAGCTCACGGCCCTGCACGGGGCGATCCTGCGGCACGACCCGACGCTGACCGCTGCGCCGCCGGACGCCGGGCCGCCGGGCGGTGCGCCCGCCGCGGCGCCGGTCGCCGAGCAGCCGCACACGGAACGGTCGGACGCTGGAGGGTCGGACGCGGGGCGGTCGGGTACGGGGCCGTCGGCTACGGGGCCGTCGGGCGCGCGGGTGGGCACGGTGCGCGGGAACCTGCCCGCGCCGGTCGCGGCGTTGGTGGGGCGGGCCGGGGACGCCACCGAGGTGCGGCAGTGGCTCGCGCACTCGCGGCTGGTGACGCTGACCGGGCCGGGCGGGGTCGGCAAGACCCGGCTGGCCGTCGAGGTGGCGCGCGGAGTCGGTGACGCGTTCCCGGACGGGGTGTGGCTCGCCGAACTCCAGGGCGTCGCACCCCTCTGCGGCCCGGACGGGTCCGAGACGGTGACCGCCGTCGCCGAGGCCCTGTTGACGGTGCTGCGGATACCGGAGGCCACGGACGGCGGACCGCCCCGGCCGGCCCTCGACCGACTCGGCCACGCCCTGCGCGAGCGACGGCTCCTGCTCGTCCTCGACAACTGCGAACACGTGGTGGAGGCCGTCGCCGAAGTGGCCGCACGGCTGTTGTCCGGGGCGCCGGACCTGTCCGTGCTGGCCACCAGCCAGGAGCCGCTGGGGGCGGTGGGCGAGTCGGTGCGGCCGGTGGCGCCGCTGGCGGCGGAGGACGCGGAGGCACTGTTCCTGGCCCGCGCAGCCGTCCCGCCCGGTTTCGCCGGCGACCCGGAGAACGCCCGTGCCGTCAGTGCCTTGTGCGCACGCCTGGACGGTCTGCCGCTGGCCCTGGAGTTGGCGGCCTCCCGGGTGCGCAGCCTCGGTGTGCACGGACTGTTGGCGCGGCTGGACGACCGGTTCGCGTTGCTGTCCGGCGGGCCGCGCACGGCACCGGAGCGCCAGCGCACCCTGCGGGCGGTGATCGACTGGAGCTGGGACCTGCTCTCCCCGGACGAACGGACCGTCCTGCGCCGTCTGTCCGTGGCGGCCGGGGGCTGCACGGTGGAGGCCGCCGAGGAGGTCTGCGGGGGCGACGGGATCGCCACCGGGGACGTCCTGGACCTGTTGGCGCGGCTGGTGGACCGCTCGCTCGTCGTGCTGACGGACCACGCCGACGGTCCGGTGTACCGGCTGTTGGAGTCGGTGCGGGCGTACGGCGCCGAGCGGTTGGTGGCGGCGGGCGAGGCCGATGCGGTGCGGGAGCGGCACGGCCGCCACTACGCGCGGCTCGCCCGGCGGGCCGCTCCCCTGCTGCGCGGGCCCGAGCAACAGCGCTGGCTGGAACGGCTGGACGGGGCGGGCGCCGATCTGCGGCTGGCGGTGGAGCAGGCGGTGCGCGTCGGCGCCTGGGACCGGGCGTTGCGGACGGTGAACGCGCTGGTCTGGCCCGAGGTGTTGCGGGGCCGCCCGGCGAGGGCGCGCCGGGCGGTGGACGGGGTGCTGTCGGCGGTGCCCGAGGAGGCGCCGTACGCGCGGGAGCGGGCGCGGGCGGTGGTGTGGCGCACCGGGTTGGCGCTGATGGCGGCGACCCCGGGGGACGACGTCGACCCCGTGGGCGCCGGGGGGATCGGTGCGGCGCTGGCCCCGTACCGGCAGGGTGCGGTGGACGACCCCGCGGGGTACGCCAGCGCCTTGTGGTTCCTGGGTTCCGCGCAGATGGGGGCCGGGGACGTCGACACGGGCGAGGAGTTGGTGGACCGGGCGTTGGAGGGGTTCGCCGCCCTGGGCGACGACTGGGGGACGGCCGCGGCGCTGAGCGTGCGGACCCGGCATGCGATGGCGCGCGGGGACCTCGACGCGGTGCGGCGGGACGGGGAGCGCAGCGCCCTGCTGTTCCGGGCGGTCGGTGATCCGTGGGGCTTGCTCCAGACGGTGTTCCCGTTGGCCGCGCTGGCGTCGATCAACGGGGACTACGGGGCCGCGACCCGCCTGCACCGGGAGGGGTTGGAGATCGCCGAGCGGCTCGGGCTGTCGGGGGAGGCGGCCAAGCGGCACACCGGGTTGGGGCGGCTGGCGCTGCTGGCGGGTGACCACCAGGGGGCGCGGGTGCACCACGAGCGGGCGCTGCGGCTGGCCCGGGAGGGGGGCTTGCGGTCGGGGGAGGCGGACGCCCGGCTGGGGCTGGGCCTCGGGGCGCGGCGGGCGGGGGCCCTCGACGAGGCGGCGGAGCACTTCGGGGCGTTGCTGTCCTGGTTCCGGGAGGTGGACTACGGGCCGGGGGTGGCGCTGGTCCTGGCCGAGTTGGGGTTCGTGGCGCAGGCGCGCGGCGATGCGCGGGCCGCGGGGGCGCTGCACCGGGAGGGGCTGGGGGTGGCCCGGGGGTTGGGGGACGCGCGGGCGATCGCGCTCGCCCTGGAGGGCTTGGCCGGGGCGGGGTTGGTCGCCGGGGAGGGCGAGCGGGCCGCCGTGTTGCTGGGGGCGGCCGCCGCGGCGCGGGACTCCGTGGGGGCGCCGTTGCCGCCCGCCGAGCGGGGCGATGTGGACCGGATCGCGGCGGGCGCGCGGGCGGCGCTGGGTGGTGCGGTCTTCGACCTCGCCTTCGCCCGCGGGGCCGCCCTCCCGGCGGACGGGCCGTGGCCGCTGTCCGGGTGACGGCCGGGCCGCGGACCGTCAGGGGGCGTTGCCCAGGTCGCCGCGCAACCGCTGGGCCCGCAGGACGAGTTCGAGTTCGAACCGCCGGTCGGGGTCGTCCACGGCGTCCCCCCACAGTTCCCGGATCTGTCGGAGGCGGTACCGCACGGTCTGGGGGTGCACGCCCAGCCGGACCGCGACCTCGGGGGCCCCGCCCCGGGTCTCCAGCCAGGCGAGCAGGGTCTCCGCGAGCCGCCGCCCGTGGGTGCGTCCGCAGTCGGCGAGCGGGGCGAGCGCCCGCCGGGCGAGGTCGTCGATGAGTTCCTCGGGCTGGAGCAGGACGAGTGCCTGGGTGTGTTCGGTGCAGTGCAGCACCTCGCCGGCCGGCAGCAGTCCGCGTTCCATCAGGCGTACGGCGGCCTCGGCCCACCGCAGGGACTTGGCCGCGTCGGCCAGTGGCACCGGTGGTCCGATCGCCCCCGACCAGCCGGTCATGGCGCGGCGCAGCAGTTCGGGCCGGCCCGCCGCGTCCGGGTCGGGCACGACCATCCGGGGCCGTTCGGCCTCCATGTCGAGCAGGACGCCCTGTCCGACGGCGGGCGCCACCGCCTCCCTGGCGGGTCGCAGCAGCACTCCGGCGGCGACGTGCGTCGGGAGCGGCCAGCCGATCCGGGCGGCGCGTTCGGCGAGGGTCGCGGCGAACTCCGGTGGTCCGTAGGGGCCGTGGGCGCCCTCGGGGCCGGCCGTCGAGTGGGTGACGCGTTCGGCGAGGAGGAGTTCCATCAGTTTGCGTTGCAGCCGGAGCCGTTCCCCGGCCTGTCGGGCGGCGGCCTCGGCGTAGCCGCGTACGGACGCCTCGACCAGTCCGTCCAGGTACTCGTACCCCGCGTCGGCGAGTTCGTACATGGCGGGCGGGGGGATGTCGACGCGTTGGCCGATCTCGGTGAGGCGCCGCCAGGCCAGGCGTACCCCGAGTCGGTAGATGGCCTGGAGCGAGTCGAGGCTCCGTCCGCCGAGCCCCTCGCCGCGGCCGAAGTCCTGGAAGACCTCGGGATGCACGCGCGGGGCTCCCTCGGCGGTCTCCAGGTGCTGGATGAAGATCTCGATGGCCCGGCGGATGCCGACGAGTGACTTGGGCTCCCCGGAGTCGTCGAGGATGACGGGCAGGTGCGGGTAGTCGCGGCGGATCTTGCCCAGGATCTCCTCCGCGAGGACGGGCACCTCGGCCATGGCGAGCGCGGCGAACTGCCGGACCTGGCTGCGGGGCACGTCGTGCCAGGCGGAGAAGGGCCCGGCAGCGGGCGGCACCGGGCGGCCGGGCGCGGTGGGAGTGCCGGGCCGGCCGGGGCCGGTCGGGGAGCCGGGCGGGCTCGGGGAGCCCCGGCGGGTCGGGGGAGCTGGGGGAACGGCCACGTCAGCGCTCCTGCTGGGCCGTCTCGTAGGTCACGAGCGGGGTGTTGGGCTGCTCGGGGGTGGCGTCGAGCAGCGCCACGATGCCGAGGGCGGCGCCCCCGGCGAGTGCGGCGGCGGTCACGACGGTGAGCGTGGCGGCGAGCAGTCTGGGCATTGCTGGGTCCAGCCTCTCCGGTCGAAAGGTCGTCCCCACCCTGGAAGGTCCACACGATCCGCGTACGGGCCGCCGGGTGCGCACGGCTCGATGGCCGCGGCGTCCCGTGACGGCGTGTGCCGGCCCCGACCGGCTGGGCTCAGTGTCAACAATGCATTGACACCTAGTCAAGGGTGCGCCTACGGTTCCCGGCCCATGGCGCGCCCTCGTTTTTCCCGCCGCGCGCTCACTCTCCGTCACCGGGCGAGGGGGCCCTTCCGCTCGGCCCCGTCGCTCTCGAAGCACCCTTTTCACCACACTTCGCCCGTTTGATTCGGCGCGCGACCTCCGCGTTCCCGTCCTCGGGTCGAGCCCTCTCGATCCCTCCTCCGATCCCTTGGAGTGCCCGGATGCGACGTACCGCCTCCCCCGTTTCGCTCGTCCTGCTGGGCTCAGGCACCTTCCTGCTGGTGCTGGCCGCCCTCCTCGCCTGGTACGTGGAACCACGTGCGCAGCGCACCCCGATCGACACCGATGTGACCACC
This sequence comes from Streptomyces sp. NPDC059816, assembly GCF_042732055.1. Lineage (NCBI taxonomy): Bacteria > Bacillati > Actinomycetota > Actinomycetes > Kitasatosporales > Streptomycetaceae > Streptomyces > Streptomyces sp. NPDC059816. The sequence goes on along the minus strand of NZ_JBHWIQ010000005.1, from coordinate 268,202 downwards.
GTCTTCACCGGTCGGGGCAGCTACTTCGACACCCTGAAGGTGAAGACCGTCAAGGACGAGCCGATCACCGTGACCCGCCAGGTCCGCGGTGACGTCGCCGACAGCGAAGCCAGTGGACGGGCAATCTGGGACGTGTCCACGAGCGTGGACACCAAGGCTTCGCTGCCCGCCGCCGATCCGCGCGACGCGCTCCAGTGGACCCGGGAACGCTGGGTGACCGACCGCACGACCAACCGCCCCGTCCACTGCTGCGACGAGAGTCCCGTGTTCGAGGGCGAGGCGTACCTGAAGTTCCCGTTCGGGGTGGAGAAGCGCCCGTACCGCTGGTGGGACAGCACGCTCGGCGCGACGGTGGAACTGGCCTACCGGGGCACCAAGCGGGTCCAGGGGCACGAGGGCTACCGGTTCACGGCCCGGGTCGACGCGGTGAGGACGGGCACCCGACAGGTGCCGGGACGGCTGGTCGGCAAGCCGGAGACGTCCCAGGTGATGGCCGAGGAGTGGTACGCCAACCACGGCATCGAACTCGTCGCCGACCGGCGCACGGGCCGCATCCTGTTCGCGGCGATCGGTCCGCGCAAGACCCTGCGGGTGCCCGGCGGGGACACCGACGAGGTGGTGCTGCTGGACAGCGAGCGCATCGCGTTCACCGAGCGGACCCAGAAGAAGCAGGTCGAGCTGGCTACGGCGGACAACCGCAAGCTGGTCCTGGTGGGGCTGACGGGTCCGCTGGTGGCCGGGGTGTTGGGCTTGTCCCTGGGGGCGGCGGGAGTGCTGCTCCTGGTGCGGGGACGCCGACGGACCCCCGCCCCCGAATTGTCAGCTACATGACGAGATACGCCGGGTAACGGGTGGTGAATTTGTCATCCCGGTGAGTAGCCGCGGGGATCCGCCGGGCGAAAACTGTCCATCCCACCCAACACCATCCGCGCACCGCTCCACACATCCGAGCACGTCCCCGCCCCGAACGGGGGCTGCTCGACCGTTCCCGAACCGTCCCGTGACACCGGCGTGACCCGCCGCGGCACCCGTCGCGTCCCGTACGACGCCCACGACCCACGACACACAGCCCTCGCACCACCCGCACGCCCCGTCACCAGCGGCAAGCACCCACGACCCGGCCGCCCCCAGGGGCACCGGGCCGTCCCGCCCCGGAGGCGGCTCCCCGCGACACCGCCCGCCCCCGGGAACCCGCCGGGACCGCGCCGTTCCGTCCCCCCGACGCGGTCCCGGCTTCCGGACCACCCGCACCCCGCGCCCACTCCGCAGGCCCCGCGCCGTGCGCCCGCCCACGACCGCCGGTCCGCACCGGAACGTTCCCCGTACACCGACCGTCCCCACGGTTCCGCACCCCGAGACGAGTTGGAGCGCCCATGCCCCAGCACGTGCCCGCCCCGCCGCGCACGGCCGCCCCGCGGTCCGGCCAGCGGCCGGCGGCGCCGCCCGCACCACCCGCACCGCCCCGCCGCATCGTGTTCCTCACCCGCCGCGACCTCGGCAATCCGGCCGCCGGCGGGTCCGAGTTGCTCGTCGACCAGTTGGCCGCCGGCCTCACCCGACTCGGCCACCAGGTGACCCTGGTGTGCGGCGGGCCCGCCGCCCACCGCGACTACCGGGTCGTTTCGGCGGGCGGCGACCTCGGCCACTACCTGCGCGCCCGCAGGGCCGTGAGCCGTCGGGTCGGCGACTGCGACCTGCTGGTCGAGGTGTGCAACGGCATGCCGTACCTCGCCCCGCTCTGGCACCGGGGCCCGACCCTGTGCCTGGTCAACCACGTGCACACCGATCTGTGGGACATGCGCTTCGGCGGCGGTCCGCTGGCGCCCGCCGGGCGACTCGGACGCGGCTTGGAACACTGGGCGCTGCGCGAGGGCCAGCGCCGCAATCTGATGGTCGCCGTCTCCGACTCCACCGCGGGCGCCCTGGTGGACATCGGGGTGGCCCGGGAGCGCATCCGGGTCGTGCACAACGGGGTCGAGCCACCGGCACCCCAACTCCCGCGCTCCAGTACGCCGTTGTTCCTGGCCATGGGCCGACTCGTCGAGTACAAGCGGATCGATCTGCTGCTGAGGTTGTGGGAACGGGTCCGGCCGGTGACCGGCGGACGGCTCCTGATCGTCGGGGACGGCCCCGAACGCGAGCGGCTGGCACGGCTCGCCGGGCCCGGGGTCGAGTTCACCGGGCACGTCAGCGAGGCGGAGAAGCACCGACTGCTCTGCGCCGCCTGGCTGTTGCTGCACCCCTCGGCCGTCGAGGGGTGGGGCCTGGTGGTCACCGAGGCCGCCGTGCGCTCCACGCCGACCGTCGGCTTCGACGTGCCGGGGCTGCGGGACTCCGTCGAGGACGGGGTGACCGGCGTACTGGCCCGGGGCGAGAGCGCGTTGGCCGCGGCCTGGTGCGCGCTGGCGCTCAGCGAGCAGCGCCGCGGTGCGCTCGGCGCAGCGGCCCGCGACCGGGCCGCCGGCTACACCTGGGGGGCCACCGTACGGGCGTTTCGCGAGGTGGCGGTCGAGGCGGTGACCGGACGGCCCCCCGCCGACCCGGTGGCCCCGCCCGGGCGCGCGTCCGCACCCTCGTCCTGGGGCGTTCCGCTGCAACGGACCGCCCCCGCGGGCGACGCCGACTCCCCGCTGTCCGGGCAGAGGTGAGGGCCGGTGCGCGCACCAGGTGACGGGGTCCGCCGCCCCGGACCGGCCCCGTCGGTGGCCGTCGCAGGACCGCGCCGACCGTCGAAGGACCCCTCCGTGCGCCGGTCGGTCGCCCTCTTCCGCGCCTTCCTCCGCGAGCAGCAGGACCCCGAGGCGTGTTACACGCTGCTGGCACGGGACGCCGCCGACCAGGTCGAGGCGTACGGCGGACCGCTCGACGGGCGGACCGTGGTCGACGTCGGGGGCGGCGGCGGGTACTTCACCGCGGAGTTCCGGCGCCGCGGTGCACGCGCCGCGCTGTTCGAACCCGACCCGCGGGAACTCGGCGAGCACCCGCCGGCCGGAGCGGTCGTCGCCGACGGTTATCTGCTGCCCCTCGCGGACGGCACCGCCGACGTGTGCTTCTCCTCCAACGTCCTCGAACACGTCGACGACCCCCAGACCTTCCTGTCCGAGATGGTCCGGGTCACCCGCCCCGGCGGGCTGATCTACGTCTCGTTCACCAACTGGCTGTCCCCGTGGGGCGGTCACGAGTGGGCGCCCTGGCACTACCTGGGCGCCCACCGGGCCCGGGCGCGCCACGAACGGCGCACCGGCCGCCCGGCCAAGCACACGCTCGGCGTGAACCTCTTCGCCGTCCACATCGGTCCGACGCTGCGCCAGGTGAGGGCGCGGACCGACGTCACCGTGGTGTCCGCCCGGTCCCGCTACTGGCCGTTCCTGGCCTCCGCGGTGACCCGGGTCCCGGGCCTGCGCGAATTCGCCACCTGGAACCTCCTCCTCATCCTCAGGCGGTGCCCATGACCACGACGGCCCCAGCGGCCCAGGCTCCCCCTCCGGTCGCCGACCGCGGGCCCGGAGCGACCGACGGCCCCTTCGAGGCACCCCGCTCGCGCCGGTGGCTCGCGGGCTTCTGGGCGGCGGTGTTCGTCCTCTTCCTGGCCGCGGCACCGGGCCGGATGACCTTCGAGACGAAACTCGGCGTCGCGGTCGACCCCTGGCAGTTCATCGCGGACCTCGGCCAACTCTGGAACGACCGGGGCGGCTTCGGCACCCTCGCCGACCAGTACATCGGCTACGCGTTCCCGATGCTCCCCTACTACGGCCTCGCCGACCTGGTGCAGCTGCCGGTGTGGATCGCGGAACGCCTGTGGCTGTCGATCGTGGTGACGGCGGCGTTCTGGGGTGCGCTGCGGCTCGCCGAACGGCTGCGCGTCGGCAACCGCGCGACGCGGCTGCTCGGCGCCGCGGTCTACGCGCTGTGGCCGACCTACACCATCGTGGTGGGCTCCACCTCGGCCGCCGCGCTGCCCGGCGCCCTGCTCCCCTGGGTGCTGCTGCCGCTGCTCGACGAGCGCTACGCCGCCCGGGTCGCCGCCCTGCGCTCCGCGCTGCTCGTGGTGTGCATGGGCGGGGTCAACGCGGCCTCCACCCTGGCCTCGCTGCTGCCGGTCGCGCTGTACCTGCTGACCCGGCCGCGCGGGCCCCGGCAGCGGGCGCTGCTCCTGTGGTGGGTGCCCGGGGTGCTCCTCGCGACCCTGTGGTGGGTGCTGCCGCTGCTGCTGCTCGGCGTCTACGGCGAGAACTTCCTGCCGTACGTGGAGACCGCCGCGGTCACCACCGACACGATGGCCGCGACGGAGACGCTGCGCGGTGCGGGCAACTGGGTCGCGTACCTGAACTTCGGTGAACCGTGGCTGCCGGGCGGCTGGAGCGTCGCCGCCTCGGTGCCGGTGGTCCTCGCCTCTGCGGTGGCCGCCGCGCTGGGGCTGGCCGGCCTGGCCCGGCGCGACCTGCCGGAGCGCCGCTGGCTGACGCTGACCGTGCTGACGGTCGCGCTGCTGACGCTCGCCGGGTACGGCGGCAAGGCGGGCGCCCCGTTCGCCGGCGGGGTGCAGGACCTGTTGGACGGGGCGCTGGCCCCGTTCCGCAACGTCTACAAGTTCCAGACCGGGCTGGCGCTCGCCCTGGTGATCGGGCTGATCCACCTGGTGGCCGTCGCGGTGCGCGAGGACGGCGCCCGGCCGGTGCGGGGCCGCCGCTGGGCGCCCGCGCTCGCCGCGGTCGTCATCGTGCCGGGGCTGGCCCTGCCGTACGCGAACGGCTCGGTGCTCCAACCCGGTTCGTTCCAGAAGCTGCCCACGTACTGGGAGACCACGGCGAAGTGGCTGAAGGAGAACTCGCCCGACAGTCGGGCGCTGGTGGTGCCCGCCACCGCGCACGGCGTCTACACCTGGGGCTCCCCCATCGACCAGCCGCTGGACGTGCTCGCCGAGTCCCGGTGGGCGCAGCGCGACTACGTGCCGTTCGGCACGGCGGGCAACCGGCGGGCGATGGACGCCGTGGAACAGGCGCTGCTCACCGGCGGCGAGGTGCCGGGGCTCGGTGACTTCCTCAGCCGGGCGGGCCTGCACTACGTGGTGGTCCGCAACGACCTCGACCCGGACCAACTGGGCTACGTGCCCACGCCGATGGTCAAGCGCACCCTGGAACAGTCCGGCTTCGAACGGGTCACCGGATTCGGACCGGTGATGACCGGCGGCCGGATCGCCGACGACACCCCGCTGGACGTGGAGGGGCTGTTCCCGCGGCAGCGCGCCGTGGAGGTCTACCAGCCGGCGATCCACGTCCGGCGCCCCGGGCAGGCCACGATCTATCCGGCGGCGGACACCGCGGTCGTCTCGGGCGGCCCGGAGACGCTGTTGCCGCTGTCCGGAGAACCGTCGCTGCGCAACCGTCCCACGGTGCTGACCGGCGACCGTCACCCCGGGGTCGAGGAGCCCGCGTTCCAGGTGCTCGGGGACGGGATGCGGCGCGCCGACACCCGGTTCGGCCTGGTGAACACCAACACCTCGTACACGTACACGGAGCGGGAACGCAATCACGCGGGGAGCGTGCAGGACCCCGGGGACGCGCCGCACCAGATCCTCCCGAAGCAGGGCACCGAGCACCAGACGGTCGCCGAGCTGCGGGGCGCCCGGGAGGTGACGGCGTCCTCCAGCGGCAACTGGCTGTTCCACCTGCCGCAGTACGACCCCGTGCACGCCTTCGACGGGAACCCGGACACGGCGTGGACCGTGGGCACCCCCGGGGACGCGTCCGGCGAGTGGATACGGATCGCCTTCGACGCGCCCAAGGAGATGCCGTCCTCGTTGACGGTGACCCCGCTGCCGCAGAACGGGACGCGGGCCGCACCGATCCGGGTGCGGGTGGAGACCGAGCGGGGCAGCGAGACCAGTGCGCTCGACCCGAACGGTCGCCCGCAGGACGTCGCGTCCCCGCACGGGGAGACCGACTGGCTGCGCATCACCGTCCTGGAGTCCGAGGCCGGCCGGCCGGGGCTGACCGGCGCCGGGTTCGCGGAGATCGAGGTCCCCGACGTGCGGGTGACGCGGATGCTGCGGCTGCCCACCGACGCGCAGGACACCCCGGCGGCGGCCGAGAAGGTCGTACTGCACCGGTTGACCGACCCGGCCGGACTCTCGCCGGCCGGCGCGGAGTCGGGACTGCACCGGACCTTCACCACCTCCGGGAGCGGCGAGCACGGCGTGACGATGCGTGCGGTGCCGGTGCCGGGCGCGGCCCTGGACCGGCTGCGCTACCGGGCCGGCACCGGCAGCAACCCCGACCGGGTCGTCGCCACCGCCGATTCCACGGCCAAGCTGGGCGCCCAGGTGTCCCCGCGCAACCTCACCGACGGGGACGTCACGACCGCCTGGGTCGCCGGGGACGAGCCGGTGGTCCGGCTGCGCTGGGGCCAGAAGCAGTCGGTGGACCGGCTGGTCCTGACCGCGGCGGGCGGGCTGTCCGCCCGTCCCACCCAGGTCCAGATCAGCTCGCCGGACGGTGCGACCGTCGCGAACGTCGACGACAACGGCTGGGTCCGCTTCGATCCGATCACCACCGACCGGATGGACATCACCATCACCCGGACCGCGGACGTGACCCTGCACAACCCGGTCGCCAATGCCGACCTTCAACTCCCGGCGGGGCTAGCGGAGGTCACCCTCCCGACGCTGGGCGGCACCCCGTACCGCACCGCGCGGCAGCCCGGGGACACCACGTTCACCCTGAAGTGCGGTGAGGGCCCGGCGGTCGCGATCGACGGGATCATGCACGCGACCCGGGTCACCGGCACCGTGCGGGACCTGGAGGAACGACGGCCCGTCAAGGTGACGCTGTGCCAGCGGGGCAAGGCCGACCCGAAGCTGACCCTCGGCGCCGGTTCCCACACCGTGCAAGCGGGCGACGAGGGGCCGCTCGCCCTCACCTCGGTGACGCTGACCCGCGGCGAGGTCAGGCCCACCACCACCTCGCGGGACCTGACGATCGACGACTGGCTCGGCGACCGCCGCAAGGTGACCGTCGGCTCCGGCGCCGTCTCGTACCTGACGACGTACGAGAACATCAACGACGGCTGGAAGGCCACCCTGAACGGCAAGGAGCTGAGCCCGGTCCGGCTGGACGGCTGGCAGCAGGGCTTCGAGGTCCCGGCGGGCGAGGGCGGCGAGGTCACCCTGACCTACGAGCCCGCGCGGACCTACGAGATCGGGCTGGTCCTCAGCGGTGCGGCCCTGCTGGCGCTGATCGGACTGGTGCTGTGGCGGCGCAGGGAGGCCGATCCGCACGGCCCGTCGGGTGCCCCCGGCGAACCGGGCCTGCTGCTGGGCACGGTGGCGCTGACCCTGGTGGCGGCCGTGGTCGCCGGATGGCTCGCCCTGCTCGTCCCGCTGCTCGCGGTGGTCGCGCTGCGCCGCCACGCACTGCTGGTGCCGATCGCGTTCCTGTCGATGACGGCGGCGGGGCTGGTGGCCGCCACCGGCGCCGGTGCACCCCCCGTCGCCGGGGAGGGCGCGTACGGGTACCTCGCGCAAGTCCTGTCGCTGATCGCCCTGTTCGCCGCGCTGGTGACGACCGGCGGGCGCGGCAGACCGTCCATCGGGCTCCGGCGGCGCCACCGGGCGGTGCCCGGCACCCCGGCGGAGGCCGGCGGACCGTCCACGGCTCCCCCGGCGCCGCCCACCGGGGCGGAAACCACCGGTCCGCCCGCCGCTCCCCCGTCCCCGCCCGCCAGTACGGGAGGTGACGGCACATGACCGGCGGGGCCGGCCCGGTGGACCCGGCCCGGGTGCCCTTCCCGCACGTGGACGAGGTGTCCCGGCACTGCCTGCGGGACGCCGAGCCCGAGACCGTCCACATCGAGGTGCACCTGCCGGGCCGACCCGACCCGGAGCGGCTGCGGCGGGCCTTCGGCCAGGCGCTGCGCTGCCACCCCCGGGCCCTGGTCCGGGAGGCGCCCGGCCCCTGGTACCGACGGCACTACACCTGGCAGTTGACCGACGGGCCCGACGTCGACGTGGTGACCTTCCCGGAGCCGGAGCCCGATGCGCTGGCCCGGGCCCGCGCCCGCGCTCTGGCGTCGGCTCCCCCGCTGACGGCGTCGCCGCCGCTGCGGGTGGAGGTCGTCGCCGACCCGGACCGGCCCGGCACCACCGTGCTGTTCCTGACCGTCCACCACACGGCCCTGGACGGCCCGGCGGCCCTGCGCGTCCTCGCGACCGCCGCCGAACGGTACGGCGGCGTGCCCGTCGCCGTACCGCCGGCGCCCCCGACCCGGCCCGCCGCCGGGTCGGGGGCCGCCGTGCCGGGTCCCCCGCCGTGGGCGCGGCCCGCCCGGGTGGCGCCCGGCACCCCGACGCGTCCCGCCGGGCCGGGCGCCGGCAACGGGCTGCTGGTGCTGGACCTCCCGGTGCCGGACCGTCCGGCCGGGGCCCCGTACACGGTCAACGACCAACTGTTGGTGGCGACCGCGTCGACCGTCGCCCAGTGGAACCGGCTCCGGGGGCGTGTGCCGCGCCCGGTCCGGATCACCGTGCCGGTGGACGACCGCCCGCGCGGCCCCGAGATGCCCCTCGGCAACGGCACCCGGCTGGTCGAAGTGCCCTTCGCCGTCGCCGATCTGCACCCCGGCGACGGGGGCGCCGACGGCTGGCCCCCCGCGGCGACGGCCGCGCTGCTGCTGCGGACCGCGGAGCGCACCCGGGCGCTGAAGGCGGCGCACCGCCCCCCGTTGGGTCGGGGCGCCGCCCTGCTCACCGCGCCGGTCCTGCCGGTGACCTGGCGGGCCGCCCTCGCCCGGGGCGCGCAACGGGCCCTGGCCCCCTGGACCTCCACCACCCTGCTGAGCAACATCGGTCGGGTGCCGTACCCGCTGGACTTCGGGGACGCGGGCCGCTCCGAGGCCCTGTGGATCTCCGCCCCGGCCCGGCTGCCGCGCGGTCTGACGGTCACCACCGCCTCCACGGCCGGCCGGCTCCACGTCTGTCTGCGCTGGTCGACCGCGCTGCTCGGCGAGGCGGACGGCGCACGACTGCGCGAGCTGTTCGAACGGCAGCTGTGCGCGACGCGGTTGCCGGCCGAGCAGGGGAACACCACGGGAGGCCCCCGATGAGCGCACCACCGACCACGCCGATGACCACGCCCGCACCAGCCCCCGCAGCGCGCGGGCTGCGGGACTTCTACGAGGACCCGTCCGTGCCCGTGGCCTCCGGGGACGCCCGCAGCGTGCGGCAGGCCCGGATGCTGGCCGCCGCCCTCGGCCCGGCCGCCGACCGGCCGGCCGTGGTGCTGGACGTGGGCTGCGGCGACGGCAGCGCCGCCCGGGCCGCCGGCCCCCTACTGACCGGGCACCGGGTCATCGGCGTCGACTGGTCGCAGGACGCGCTGCGCCGCGCCCGACAGCACCTGACGGACGTGGTCCGCGGCGAACTCGCCGACGGCCGGCTTCCGTTGCGGTCGGGCTGCGCCGACGCCGTGCTGTTCAGCGAGGTCATCGAGCACCTGGTCGACCCGGACGCGGCCCTGGACGAGCTGCGTCGGGTGCTGCGGCCCGGCGGACACCTGATGCTGTCCACCCCGAACCTGGCCGCCTGGTACAACCGGGGGCTGCTGCTGGCCGGGGTGCAACCGGTGTTCTCCGAGGTCAGCCTGCGCGGCATCCACGGCCGCCCGGGTCGGGAGGTCGTCGGACACCTGCGGCTGTACACGGCCCGGGCGCTGCGGGAGTTCGTCGCGGCGTCCGGCTTCGAGGTCGTCCGGCTCGCCGGGGCGCCCTTCCACGGGGTACCGCGCCCGCTGCGCCCCCTCGACCGGCTGGCCTGCGCCGCCCCCTCCCTCTCCTCGATCCTGCTGCTGCACGCGCGGCGGGCGTAGCCGTGGGAGGGCCGACGGGGTGGGGGGTGGCCGCGGCACTGCTGGCGAACGTGCTCTACAGCACCGGGTTCGTCCTGGAGAAGCGGGCGCTGGCCCGGATGCCCGAGGTGAGCGTGCGGCGACCCGCCCGACTCCTGGGCCAGGTGGCGCGCAGCCCGCTGTGGCTCGGCGGCTCGCTGGCGCTGGCCGCCGGGTTCGGGGCGCAACTCGTGGTCTACCGCACGCTGCCGATCGCCGCCGCGCAGGGCGTCTTCGTCGCCGGTCTGGTGCTGCTCCTGCTGCTGTCCTCGCGGCTGCTCGGCGAGACGACCTCCGGTCGGGAGCGGTACGCGATCGGGGCGGTGCTGGTGGCGCTGCTGCTGGTGGTGCTGTCGCTGCCGCCCGGCGCCGACAGCAACGGTGCGGTGGGCGACGGGGCGCCGACCGCAACGGTGCTGTGGGTGTGCCTCCCGACGCTCGCCGCGGGCCTCGCCCTGTACGCGGGCGCCGAGCGGCGGACGCGCCACGGCCACCGACCGCGCTCGACGGGCGTCGGATACGGGGTGGCCGTCGGGCTGTTGTACGGGGTCAGCTCGCTCGCCATCAAGGGGCTGTCGGGCCAGTTGCCGCACTCGTTCGACCGCCCGGGCGCCACGCTCACCGAGGTGTTCGGCTCCCCCTACCCGTATCTGCTGCTGTGCACCGGGGTGTTCGGGCTGCTGATGTCGCAGGCCGCGTTGCAACGCTGCCGGGCCTCGCTGCTCGTTCCCGTCTGCACCACGGTGACCTGTGTGTACACGGCCGTACTGGGCACCCTCGCGTTCGGCGAGGCGCTGCCCGAGGACCCGGTCCGGCTGGTGCTGCGGATCGCCGGGACCCTGCTCGCCGTGTCGGTGCTGTTGGCCCTGCCGAAGCACGACCCCCCGCCCGCGTCCCCGGCACGTCCGCGGACCGGGACCGGAACCATCCAACCCGCCGGCGCCGCGGTGCCCGGCCGCGAAGGAGCCGACCGCCCGTGAACCCTGACGACCCGCTCCTCGACCTCCTGGTCTGCCCGCTGGACAAGGGGCCGCTGCACCTGGTGTCCCCGTCCATGGGCGAGCCGCCGACCGGGTGCGGGCTGTACAACCCGCGGCTGCGGCTGCTGTACCCGGTGCTCGACGGGGTGCCCCGGTTGCTGCCCTCCTCCGGGACGGCGGTGTCGCCGGCCGCGCACGAACGGCTGGTGGCCGCCGTGGACACCGGCTGAACGGACGTGCGCCCCGCCGCGGGGCACGGGACCGGTGGCGGTGCGGCACGATGGGGAACGTGCCCCGTCCCACACCGCCGCCCGCCGCACCGCTGGGTCCGCTGGACTTCCAACTCGTCCTGCTGCGCAGACTCGCCGACCACCAACCGGACCTGGTGGCGGACGCCCGGCGTGAGCTGGGCGTGTCGGTCGGGGAACTGCGGGAGGCCAACCGTCGCTGGCAGGCGCTGCTCCGCTCGCCCCGTGCGCGCGGGGCGGTCAGCCGCTACCGGTCGGTGCTCGGCGCGCCCGAGGCCCGGGTGCCCCGGCGGGTCGGGGAGCTGACCTGCGAGGCGCTGCTGTGGCCCGTCCCGCTCTGGCCGGACCTGCGGTTCGAGGTGCTCACCGGGCCGGGCGGCGCCGTCTGGAACGAGTGGCTGGTCCGGGCACCCGGGGCGGCGGTCCCCGCGCTGCGCACCGTGGACGATCTGGTGCCGTGGTCCTGCACGGTGGACGAGGTGGCCCGGGCGTTCGCCCCGGCCCGCCCCCTCCAGGGCTCCGCGCCCACCCGCTGGGGCCTCGCCTTCACCGCGCCGGACGCCGCGGGGAACCGGCGCCCGCACACGGCGGAGTTCACCTGGGGGCTGCTGGACCGGCTCGGCCCCGGCGGCCCGGGCACTGCCTGACGGGCGGTGCGGTGGACCCTCCCCCTGTGGGAGGGTCCACCATGACGGCGTGCGCAACCACCACCTCACCATCGGGCGCTTCGCCCGCCTGTGCAGACTGAGCGTCAAACAGCTGCGGCACTACGACGAGACGGGGCTGTTGGTCCCGGGCCGGGTGGACGCCGCCACCGGCTACCGCTACTACGCCCCCGAGCAGGCGCGGGACGCCCTGACCATCGCCCTGCTGCGGGAGATGGACCTGCCGCTGGCCGTGATCGCCGAGGCGCTGTCCGCCGACGCCGACGCCCGGGGCCGGGTCCTGCGGGTCGAACGGGACCGGCTGGCCGAGCGGATCGACCGCGACCGGGCGCGGTGGGAGCTGCTGGGACGACTGGCCGACGACGGCCTGCCCGGCTACGAGGTGCGGCTGGTCCAGGAGCCCCCGCGGCGACTGCTCGTGACCCGCGCGGTCGGCGCGCCGACCGAGGTGGGGACGTTGGCCGGGGCGTGCGCGGGCCGGGTCCTGACCGCGCTCGGTGCGGCGGGGGTCCGGTGGGAGCCACCGCTGTGGGGGCTGTACCCGCTCGACCTGGCGGAACGGACCCGGATCGCCGTGGGGGCACTAACCACGGAATCCGCGGACGTCGCCGGTCTCGAAGCCGTGGTCCTGCCGGGCGGACCCGCGGCCCAGACCGTACACATCGGGCCCTACGACCACCTCTCGCTGGCGTACCACGCCCTGTTCGCGGCCGTCCACGAACGGGGGCTGCGCCCGAGGCCGCCGGTGCGCGAGGTGTACCTCCTCGGACCGGGAGAGGCGCCCCGAGAGGAGCTGATGACCCGACTGATCGTCCCCGTCGACCCCGTCGAACGACAAGAACCACACGGAACCGACCGGCACGCACGGCACGGGAAGAACGGCGAGGAGCGCACGACATGACCACGGTGGAGAACATCGACGCCCGCGGGACGCAGCACTGCGAGACGACGGCACTCGGCGTGCTGTTGCGGCACGCGCGGCTCGATCTGTCCGAGCCCATGCTCTTCGGGCTCGGCGCGGGGCTGTCCTTCGTCTACTGGGACGGCAAGGCCCTGCCGTTCCCGTTCCTGGGGGGCCGGGTCAAACCGTTCGAGCTCACCAGGAACCTGGCCGCCCGACTGGGCCTGGACCTGGTGGTCGAGGAGACCACCTCCGCCCGCAAGGCGTGGCGGAACGTCACCGAACAGCTCGACGCGGGACGGCCGGTGGGCCTCCAGCTCGACAGCTACCACCTCGACTACTTCCGGCACCGGGTGCACTTCGGCGGCCATGTGGTGGCCGTGTACGGCTACGACGAGCACCGCGCCCAGCTGGTGGACACCGACCAGCAGGGCGGGGCCGTGTCCACCCCGCTGACCGGCCTGGCCCTGGCGCGCGCCGAACGCGGGCCGATGACCGCGCGGAACCGGTCCTTCACCCTGACCGTGCCGGACGGCGCGCCCGCGCCGGACGGTCGGATCGTCCCCGCGATCCGGGCCTGCGCCGAGGCCTTCCTGAACCCGCCCATCGCCAACCTGGGTCACCGGGGCATCGAGAAGGCCGCCCTCCAGGTGCCGAAGTGGTGGGCGCGCACCGACGATCCGCGGCGGGACCTGACGCAGGCCGCCCGGCTGATGGAGAAGGCCGGCACGGGCGGCGCCCTGTTCCGCAACCTGTACCGCGACTTCCTCGCCGAGTGCGCGCAGTCCGTCGACAGCGGCCGGGTGGACGGCGGTGGCCGAACTGATCGCCGCGGCGGGCGAGTCGGGCGACGAGACCCGGCTCGCGCGGGCCGGGGCCGTCCTGCGCGACCTCGCCCGGTTGGAGCGGGAGGCCATGGGGGCGCTGAGCCGGCTCTAACCCCGTACTGCGCGGGGGCCGGGTGAAGGAGTTGCCTCCTGGCCGTTCCGGGTCGGACGATGCCCTGGTGAACCACTTCTCGCAGTTCAGCACCGGTCCTGACCACGGCCATCAGCACCTCCCGGAGCCCGGGCCGGCCGAGCCCGGTCAGTGGCCGAAGCTGGAGGCCGCGCTCGCCGTGGTCAATCGCGACCTGACGGCGACCCTGCCGGATCAGGAGGCCCTGATCCTGATGGTCGACCCGCCCTGGCCGTCACCGTCCCCGTCACCGTCCCCGTCCCCGTCTCCGTCCCCGTCCCCGGGCGGAATCGACCGGGGGCAGGTCTACGTGGCGATGCCCGACGGCCGTTGGCACGGCAATGCGGTGAACCCGGGCGACCTGGAGGAGGGCGACCCGCCGGAGCCGGACGACGCGACGACGGTCCTGACTGCGGTCGCGGATGCTGCCCAGTCGACCATCATGGAGTTGCGGTGGCAGGTCTGGCCGATCTGCTCGGAACACAAGATCGGCATGCACCCCCGTCCCGCAGGCACCACGGACGACTGGTACCCGGGCGAAACGGACGCGGACGGCGGCCCGCCGGTGTGGTGGTGCCGTGGCGGCCGGGGCACCGACTGCCACGACGTCTCCCCGGTGGGCGAACTGGCCGCCACCCTGCCGGGACGGCAACGCCGCGCACTGCGGCGCAGCGAGCGGGGGCGGGGTGGCCGCCGGTAACCGCGGGGGCGCTCAGGCCACCGGGCCGGCCGCCGCGAGGAGCACCGCGGCCAGTTCGGTGAACGACTCGGGGTGGTGCTCCAGGAAGAGGTAGGGCTCGATGAGTTCGAGTTCCATCAACCGGGGCGCCCCGTCCTCCCCGTCGACCACGTCCACCCGGGCGTACAGCAATGCGTCGGCGAACGGCACCGCCGCCAGTGCCGCTTCGGCGAGGGCGCGTTCCTCCTGCGTGGCCCGCCAGCCGCGCACCTCGGGGTGCGGATCGCGCGCCGCGTCGTGGGCCGTGCCCGCGGTCAGCACGGCGCCCTTGCGGATGGCGTGCAGGAACCGTCCGCCGGCGAACACCAGCGCCCGTTCCCCCGTGGTCTCGATGCCCCGTAGGTAAGGCTGCACCATCGCGGTGAGCCCTTCCGCGTGCAGCAGGGCCAGGTGTTCCCGGGCCCGTTCCGCGTCGGCGGGGGTGCCCTCGTAGCGGGCCGCGAGCCGGGCGCCGGCACCCTGGGACGGCTTGATGACGTAGGGGGTGCCGTCAACCGGCGGTTCCCCGTCCGCGCCGGGCGGCAGATAGCGGGTCGGCACCGTGGGGACACCCGCCCGCGCCAGGTCACCGAGGTACCGCTTGTCGCTGTTCCAGCGCACGACCGGCTCCGGATTGGCGAGTCGGCTGAGGCGGGCGCAGCGTGCCGCCCAGTCCAGGAACTCCGGTACTCGTTGGGCGTAGTCCCAGGTGGAGCGGATCGCCGCGAGGTCGAAGGCGGCCCAGTCGACGTCCGGGTCGTCCCAGGCCACTGCGGTGGCCCGGGCTCCGGCGGCCGTCAGCGCGGACAGCAGGCCTGGCAGCTCGGGGTCGGCGGGCAGCCCGGGTCGGGGGTTGCAGGTGACCAGGGCGATCCGGCGGGCACGGGGCACGCGGCGACTCCTCGGGGCGGAACGGACACGGGAGCGCAGGCTAACCCGGTGCACACCCCACGCACCACGCGTCCCCTCCGGGCACGGCCCTCGACGACCGCCCGGGTCAGTGCTCGCCCACGCACCACGGGATTGACCTTCCCCCTCGGGCAGCCCCCAGGATCGGCAGCACCGAGGGAACGCACCGGAACGAGGGAGCACGCCCATGAACCGTCCCGACGGGGACAGCGCCGCACCCGAGGCGGCGCACCAACCCACCCTGACGATCGGCGAGTTCGCACGTCGGACCCGGCTGTCGGCGAAGGCGTTGCGCCTCTACGACGGGTTGGGGCTGCTGTGCCCGGCGCGGGTGGCACCCGGATCCCGGTACCGGATGTACGCACCGGCCCAGGTGGAGCGGGCCCGGCTGGTGGCGTGGTTGCGCCGGTTGGGCATGCCGCTGGCCCGCATCCGGGAGGTCGCACCGCTCGATCCGCCGGACGCGGCGCGGGCGGTACGGGAGTTCTGGGCCGAGGTGGAGGCACGGACCGCGGCCCGTCGCGATCTGGCGGCGTTCCTGGTGGACCAATTGACACGGACCGAAGGGGAGACCATGAGCGCGAGCACCTTGGAACTGCGGTACGCGGCCGTCACCGATCGGGGCCTGGTGCGCCCGGCGAACCAGGACGCGGCCCACGCGGGGGCCCGGGTCCTGGCCGTCGCGGACGGCTACGGGCCGGGCGGCGCGCCGGCGAGCGCCGCCGCCGTCGGGGCGCTGCGGCACCTCGACGCCCGGGCCCTGGCGCCCGGGGACGTCCTCAACGCCTCGGCGGACGCGGTGGCGGAGGCCACCCGCGCGGTACGGGCGGTGGCGGGCTCCACCGACGCGCCGGAGGCCACCGGCACCACCCTCACCGCGCTGTTGTGGACCGGTTCGCGGCTCGCCCTCGTGCACATCGGGGCGACAGCCGGGCCCATGTCCTGCGCGACGGCGAGCTGTTCCTGATCACCGAGGACCACACGGCCGTGGCGGAGCTGGTCGAGCAAGGCCGACTCACCCCGGCGGAGGCGGAGAGCCACCCCCAGCGGTCGCTGCTGCTGCGGGCGCTGCCCGGCGCACCGGACGCCCCGGCGGTGCCGGACCTGCGCACGCACGACACCCGTCCCGGGGACCGCTACCTGGTGTGCTCGGACGGCCTGACCGCACTGCTCGCACCGGAGCGGGTCCGGGAACTGCTGGCGGCGGCGGCCGACCCGCAGCAGGCGGTGCACGCCCTGGTGGCCGCGGCGCACGAGGAGGGGGCGCCCGACAACATCGGTTGCGCCGTGGCCGATGTGGTGGTCGGGGCCGCGCACCCGGGCTGAGGGGGCAAGCTGGGGCGGGAGTCATCACCCGCGGGGCGTCCGCCCCGGCCATCCGGACGAGGAGTACGACTGTGACCGACCTGTTCCCGCCCCTGGCGGACCCCGGCCGTGCGGCGCGACCCGCGCTGACCTTCGGCGAGCGCCGTCTGACGTACGGGGAACTCGCCGGGGCGGCGCGGCGGCTCGGGGGGCGGATCGCCGGCGCCGGGCGGGTGGCGGTCTGGGCGACACCCACGGCGGAGACCGCGGTGGGCGTGGTGGGTGCGCTGCTCGCCGGGGTGCCCGCGGTGCCGTTGAACCCCCGTTCCGGGGAGAGCGAACTGGCGCACATCGTGGCGGACAGCGCCCCGCGCCGGGTGCTGGTGGCCCCGGGCACCGAACTCCCGGGAGCGCTGCGCGGCGTGGAACGGGTGGAGGTGGACGTGGAGTCGTGGGGGGAGCCGGCGGCACCGGCCCCGTCCGCCGCGGGTGGTCACCCGGACCCGGAGGCACCGGCCCTGGTCGTCTACACCTCGGGGACGACGGGCGCGCCGAAGGGTGCGGTGGTCCCGCGGCGGGCGCTCGCCACGACGCTGGACGCGTTGGCCGAGGCATGGGCGTGGACCCAGGACGACGTCCTGGTGCACGGGCTGCCGCTGTTCCACGTGCACGGGCTGGTGCTGGGCGTGCTGGGGCCGCTGCGGCTCGGCGGGGAGCTGCGTCACCTGGGTCGGTTCACCCCCGAGGGGGTGGCCCGGGAGCTGGGCGCCGGGGCGAACGTGCTGTTCGGGGTGCCGACGATGTACCACCGGCTGGCCGAGGCGCTGCCGGAAGATCCGGAGTTGGTCCGGGCGCTGGCCGGGGCGCGGCTGCTGGTGTCGGGGTCGGCGGCGCTGCCGGTGCGGGACCACGAGCGGATCGCGGCGGCCACCGGGCGCCGGGTGGTGGAGCGGTACGGGATGACCGAGACGCTGATGAACACCGCGGTGCGGGTGGACGGCGAGCCGCGGGCCGGGACGGTGGGACCGCCGCTCGGGGGCGTCGAACTGCGGCTCGTGGACGAGTCGGGCGCACCGCTGGTGGAGCACGGCCCCGAGTGCGTCGGGGAGGTCCAGGTGCGCGGGGCGAACCTGTTCAGCGGGTATCTGAACCGGCCGGACGCGACGGCCGCCGCGTTCGCCGACGGCGGGTGGTTCCGTACGGGGGACATGGCGGTCCTGGAGCCCGACGGTTATGTGCGGATCGTGGGCCGCAAGGCGACCGACCTGATCAAGAGCGGCGGCTACAAGATCGGGGCCGGGGAGATCGAGAACGCGTTGCTGGAGCACCCGGGGGTGCGGGAGGCGGCGGTGACGGGTGAGCCGGACGCGGACCTCGGGGAGCGGATCGTCGCCTGGGTGGTGGCCGCCGATCCCGAAGCACCGCCCACGGGGGACGAGTTGGCGGACCACGTGGCGTCTCTCCTCGCCCCGCACAAGCGTCCCCGCACGGTGCGGTACCTGGCGGTGCTGCCGCGCAACGACCTGGGGAAGGTCATGAAGCGGTCCCTGCCGCAGGGTGGTTGAGGGCGCCCCGTCCCGAACGGGCGACCCGAACACTGACGCAGGTGTTCCCGCGAACAGGTGATCGTCGCTCAGGAGATTGCCGTGGGTGCCAACGACCGACCATGCTTACGGAGCGCGCACGACGGGATGCATACCGTCACTTCACGAGCGAGTCCCACGACACGTACTGAGCAAGGAGAACCATGAACTTCCTCACCGACGTCCTCGCCGGCCTCATCCACTTCATCGGCTGGCTGGTCTGACGTTCCGGCGACGTGAAGGCGGCGCCGTCCCTCCCGGTCCCACGGGGAGGCGGCGCCGCCGTGCGTTCGTCCGGTTCCGCTGACAGCGGCCCGCAGGTCATGAAGAATGCGGACCACAGCACCGGAACAGCACGGACAGGGCGACGCGCGCACCACGGGGGATGTGTGGACGAGCTGGTGGAGTTCAGGACCGACGACGGCACGACGGTGGTGGTCTCGGCGCCGCGGGAGACGGCCGGGTCCCGTCCGGTGTCGCGGGGCGGCAGCGGCCCCACGCAGGCGGCCCGCACCTTCGAGGCTTCCCTGGACGGGGCGCGGGCGGCGGCCGAGTCGGCGCTACGGGTGTTCCGGGACGGCACGCTGCGACCGGACTCCGTCGAGATCGAGTTCGGGGTGCGGCTCACCGCCGAGACCGGTGCCGTGATCGTGAAGGGCGCCGCGGAAGGCCATCTACTGGTGCGGCTGACCTGGTCGCCCGAGCACCGTCCGGCGAGCACCGCGGACACCCCCGGTGCCGTGCCGGAGCCGACGCCCGCCGCATGACGGTGAACGCACCGCGCCCGCACCGCCCTTCGGCCACCGAAGACCTCCCCCTGAAGAGCCCGGCGGGTACCGGTTCCGGTGCCGCCTGGCACGCCCGGGTGGACTGCGGCCGGGAGGTCGGCGCCGGGTTCCTGGTCTCCCCCCGTGAGGTGCTGACCTGCGCCCATGTCGTACGGGACGGCCAACACTCCCCGGTGGAGGTGACGTTCCCGCACGCCACCGGCCTGGGACCGGTCACCGCACGGATCGTCACGGACGGCGGTTGGGCCGGCGGCGATCTGGACCCGGGCGATCTGGCGGTCCTGGAACTGGCACACGAAGTCCCCCTGAAGCCCGTCGAGTTCGCCGCGCCGGACGAGGGCTACGGGGAGCCGCCGCCCCGGCTGCTCCTCCACGGCTTCCCCGACCGGTACGACGAGGGCACCGTCGCCGAGTACCGCATCACCGCCGCCGGTCGACTACGCGACGAATGGGTGCAGTTGGAGGCGTGGACGGGCCACGGCCAGCCGGTCGCCCCCGGGTTCAGCGGGGCGGCCGTCGTCCTCGCCGCGACGGGCCGGGCGGTCGGCATGGTCACCTCGGCGACCGGGGAGCGCGGCGCCCGGATGCTGCCCGCCGCGGTACTCGCCCGCTACGTCCCGCAGCTCGCCGAGTTGGTGCCCGCACCCGGCTTCGGACCGGCGGCCACATCGGCCCTGCGGGGACTGCTGGCGGACGTGGTGCGCACCGGAGCGCCGTGCGTACCGGACCAGCTCTACGCCGAGGCGGTCGATCCGGTGACCGGGCCGCCGTTGCCGCCCGGCGGATTCCGTTCCCTGTGGGACGTGCTGTGGTACCTGCTGTTCGAGGTGGCGGACCCGGCAGCCCCCGGCCGCTTCGCCCGCCGCCTCGCCGACCTCGTGGACGACCAGGACCTGCGGTTCGCCCTGCACCAGTGGGCCGGCGCAGCACCCCGGGGCACCGCCCCCGCCGCCCCCGTCGACCCCTCAGCGCCCGACTGGTCGCCGATCGTGGTGGAACTCGAACGCAGCGGCGCCGGCGGCGGGCAGTACCTCGCCGAGGTGTCGGCCTACCGGGACGGACACCGTCGACTGGTGGGCTCCCGGACCCTCTCCAAACGCGAACTGTCCCGCTACGTCGCCGAGCGCGTCGACGCGGCGTTCCGCGAACTCCCGCACGGTGCACCGGTGTTGATCGCGTTCGTGCTGCCGCGCCGGTCCCTCAACGAACCCGTCGCCCAGTGGCCGCGCGGCGCGGACGACCCGAGTCCGCTGGGCTGTCTGTACCCGCTGGTCGTGATGGACCGGGACCGGCGCCGACAGGGCTCCCTCCAGCACGCGTTGCGACGCAAGTGGCACCAGCTCGACGGACGGGCCGGCACCGAACTGGTGCGGGTGGAGTGCGGCAGCACCGAAGACCAGGGCCGGCTCACCGTCCGACTGTTCGACGACGGGCACGTGATGGCGTTCACCGCCCCGCCCAAGTCCCCCCGGATGCGCCAGCTGTTCACGGCCGGGCTGAACGGTTCGGTGCCGGTGATGTTGTGGCCGCGCACCGGGTGCGACGGCCGGCACGGCGCCGACGGGCCGTGCACGGGCGGCACGTTCCTCGACGAGCTGCGGGCGTACCTGGCCGGGCTCCCCCCGAGCGAGATCCCGCTCCGGGTACACGCCCTGCGCAAGGACGTCTACCTCTCCGGCGACCTCGCCGGGCACTGGGCACGGGACCTGACCCTGCTGTGGGAGGACCCGCGCTGCTTCCCCGAGCCCTCCGGCCACGCCGCCTCCCCCGTCCGCTGACCCGCGCCCGCCCTTTCCTACCCGCCGAGGAGCCCGGTTCATGTCCCAGTGGCCCGTCTACACCGGTGCGTCAGCGCCGCACGACCACGTCGACGCGTTGCCCGACCCACCGCCGTGGCGCGCATTCGACGGCGGGCCCCCGTTGGAGCCACCGGCCGAGACCGACGCCGGCCGCGGGGCCGTCTCCCCGGACCGGGTCCACCGGGCCCGCACCTACCAGGCCACCGAGGAGAGCGTGGACCTCGTCAACGCCGCGCTGTACCTGCGGCGGCCGTTGCTGGTCACCGGCCCGCCCGGCAGCGGCAAGTCCTCGCTCGCCTACGCCGTCGCCCGCGAGCTGCGGCTCGGCCCGGTGCTGCGCTGGAACATCACCAGTCGGTCCACCCTCCAGGACGGCCTCTACCAGTACGACCCGCTGGCCCGGCTGTACGCGGTCCGGGCGGCGGCGGTGCGCGCGACGCACGCAGTGGAGGGAGTCGACGGGGCGGACCCCGTACCCGCCGGCGATGACGGCGACGGCGGCGATGACGGGGTGGAGGACCATCTGCGGCTGGGCCCGCTCGGCACCGCCCTGCTCCCCTACCGACGCCCCCGGGCGCTGCTCATCGACGAGATCGACAAGAGCGACCTCGACCTGCCCAACGACCTGCTCAACGTGTTGGAGGAGGGCCAGTACCGGATTCCGGAGCTGGTCCGGGCGGCCCGGCACACCCCGCGCGCCGAGCTGATGATCGACGGCGGCCGGGACCGGGTGAGCGTGGAGGACGGCACGGTCCGCTGCCGGTCGTTCCCGTTCGTGGTGCTGACCAGCAACGGCGAGCGGGAGTTCCCGCCCGCCTTCCTCCGCCGCTGCGTCTCGCTGCGGCTGCGCCGACCGGACGGCGACCGGCTCGAACGGATCGTCAGCGCGCACCTCGGCGCCCCCGACGACTACGCCCGCGGTCTCATCGCCACCTTCCTGGACCGGTCGGACGCCGGCGAACTCGCCACGGACCACCTGCTGAACGCCATCTACCTGACCGGCGCCGCGGGGCTGACGGGTCCCTCGCGCGATGCGCTCGCCGCGCGGCTGATGCCGTACCTGGAGGGGGGCCCGGAGGCCGGGGACGGTGATGGGTTCTGACCGCGCCGGGCCCGCGCGGGCTCCTGCCGCCGTAGCCGTCGGCGGCCCGGTGGCCCGGCTCGCCGCCGTCCTGACCGCGGCCGGGAGCGGCACCGCGCCCACCGCCACCGAGCTGGCCGAACTGCTGTGGCTCGCCCACCACGCCCGTGCCCAAGGGACCCCGCCCGCGCCGGCCCCCGTGACGCCCGCCCGCCCCCGTACGCCCCTGCACCTACCGGAACCGGACCGGCCCCCCGCCCCCGCGGACGACCCGCCGGAGCCCGCCGACCGGACCCCGGACCCGGCGCCCCCGCTGCCCGACCCGCGACCCGCCTCCGACGCCCCTGCCGCCCCGGTCACCCGGACGCCCCTGCGGGCCGCCGCCCCGCCGATGCTGCCCCGCCCGCTGGCGCTCCAGCGGGCCCTGAGGCCGCTGGGCCGACGGGTGGACGCGCCACGGGGCCACGTCCTGGACGAGGGCGCGACCGCGGACCGGACCGCGCGGCTGGCCCGGCTCGCCGACACCCCGTGGTGGTGGCTGCCGGTGCTGCGGCCCACCCGGGAGCGCTGGCTGAGGCTGCACCTGCTGCACGACGCGGGCCCCACCATGCCCGTGTGGCGGCCCCTGGTCCGCGAACTGCGCACCGCGCTGGCCCGCTCGGGGGTGTTCCGGACGGTGGAGGCGTACCGGTTGGGCGCCGACGGCCGGGTCAGCGGGCCGGGCGGCGCACCGGTACCGGTCCCCGTGGACGGTCGCACCGTGACGCTGCTGGTCAGCGACTGCACGGGCCCCCAGTGGTGGGCCGGGGCGGCGGGCGCCCGCTGGTACGGCACCTTGTGGCGCTGGACGCGACGGATGCCCGTCGCGGTGCTCCAACCGCTGCCGGAACGGCTGTGGCGGTCCACCGCGCTGTCCCCGGCGGCGGGCCTGCTGTCGGCGCCGGGGCCCGCCGCACCGAACGCCGCACTCACGTTCACCCCGTACGAGAGCACCGACGCTGCGGACCCGACGGCACCGCCGACGACCCTGTTGCCGGTGCTGGAGGCCGCTCCCCGCTGGCTCGCCCACTGGTCGGCCCTGATCGCCGACCCGGGCGGCGGCCGGATGCCCGGCGCCGCCGCCCGGGTGACGTACCGCGCCCGGCCGGACGCCCCCGGCGCACCCGCCCGGGACGACACGGCCGCGCTGCCGCCGGACGAACTGGTCGCCCGGTTCCGCGCCACGGCGTCGCCGGAGGCGTTCCGGCTCGCCGGCCACCTGACCCTGGGCACCCCGCGGCTGCCGGTGATGCGGCTCGTGCACGCCGCGCTGGAGCACGACCCGCGCCCCCAGCACCTCGCCGAGGTCATCCTGAGCGGCATGCTCACCGGGGGCGGGCCGCCCGAGGAGTACGCGTTCCGGCCCGGGGTGCGGGAGGTCCTGCTCCGGTCGCTGCCCCGCTCCTCCCGGGTGCGGACCCGGGCCCTGCTGGCACGGGTGGGCGCACTGATCGACGAGCGGGCCGGCACCACGACGGGGGCGTTCGGCGCGGAGGCCCTGGTGTCCGGCGGAGCCGGTGCGGAGCCCGGGACCGCCCCCCGCGAGGACCCCATCGCGACGGTGGACCTGGCGACCCTGCGGTACGCGACCCGGCCGCCCGCCGAAGCCGAGCCGGCACCCGGCCTGTTCCGCGGGGGCGAGGTCCTCGACGACCGCTACCGGCTGACCCGTCCCCTCCAGCCGGGCGCCTCGCTGTGGCTGGCGCGCGACCGCCGGGACGGGCAGGACGTGGTGGTCCAGCCCCAACCTCCGGGAGTCACGGACACGAACCTCACGCACACCGCCCGCCGGCTCCGCGAGATCGACCACCCGTGCATCGTCCGAGTCCTCGACTCCGGGACCCACGGCAGCACCGGATACCTCGTCATGGAGCACCTGGACGGCATCCCGCTGGGCGCACTGGCCGCACCCAGCGGGTTCCTGCTGCCGTCCCGGCTGACCGCCTCCCTGGCCCGGGGGCTCGCCGCCGCGCTGAGCGAGTTGGGCGAGCGGGGCGTGGTCCACGGGGCGGTCGGCATGTACAGCGTCATGGTGATGCCGGACGGCACGCCCAAGCTGACCTCGTTCGCGCTGGGCACCGGACCGGGCACCGATCGGCGGGGCGACGACCTGCGCCGGTTCGCGGCCCTGCTCGCCCTCCTGATGTCGCCCGACGGCGGCTCGGAGCCCCGGGCCGACTTCCTCACCCGGCTGCCGACCACCGTGCGCACCACCATGGCCGGGGCCATCACGGCCCTGCGCGAGGGGCAGGACGCGGAACGTCACGCGGTCCTCGTCTGGCTCGCCGACCTCGGCACGTACAGCCTCACCCCTCCGTCGGAACAATCCCTCCAGTACACGCTGTTGGCGGCCGTCTCGGTGCGGCGCACGGCCACCCGGTCGTGGCTCGACCGGACCGACTCCCCCGGTGAGACCCTCGCCCTCGACGTGCCCGAGCAGATCGCCATGCTGGGCATGCTGCTGCTCCGACACGGCCGCCGGGTCAGCCACGAGCAACTCGTCCAGGGGATGTGGCGGTCCGGGACCCGGCCCCCGAACCCGCGGGCCGTCCTCGCCGGGCACGCCGCCGAACTACGGCGGCTCCTCGGGCCTGGCCGGCTCGCCACGCTGCCCGACGGGTACGCACTGCACACCAGCGCCGATACGGCGGACGTGCACGACTTCGAACGGCTCGCGGCCGAGGCCGACCGGCTGTGGGCCGGCGGCGATGCCATCCGGGCCAACCGGGCGGCACGCACCGCGCTGGACCTGTGGCACGGGACCCCGCTGGTGGGGGTGCGGGGTCCGGCGGCCGACCAGGCCCGGACCCGGCTGACGGCGCTGTGGCTGCGGCTCATAGAGGTCCGGACCGAATCCGACCTGGCCCTGGACCGGGCCGAGGTCGCCGTACGCGACCTCGACCGGGTGATCGCGGCGAACCCGGACCACCCGGTCGTCCTCCGGCTGCGGCTGACCGCCCTCGACCACGCGGGCCGGACCGACGAGGCCCGCGAGACGTACCGGGCCCTGCTCGACACGGGGGAACGGCCCGACCCGGCATTCGAGCGCTACTACGGGGAGCGGGACCGGGCGCAGGGCCGCGAGCGGGACTGGGAGCAGGAGCGGCCACCGCATTAGCAGCAACCGCGCCGCCACCCCGCACCCGGCGCGCCCCCGACGGCGACGACCACCCGTCCGGCGGCCCCCCGCCCGGCCCATCCCGTCGTGCGGCGGCCCCCGCCGCGCCCGCACGATCGAGGGGATGACCGCCGCGCGGCCCCGCCGGACGGTCCGTGCACTCGGGAGGAACGCCGATGAACACCCAAGCCAGTCTGGACCAGTTGCGCCGGTGCCACATCGCGGTGGACCTGGGCGCCGCCCGGACCCGGGTGTTCGTGAAGGGCGTGGGGCTGGCGGTCGACCAGCCGAGCGTGGCCGCCGTCAACACCCGCACCGGCTCGCTGATCGCGGTCGGGGAGTTCGCGGAGCGGATGACGGGCCGCACCCCGGGCTACATCCGGGTGGTGCGGCCGGTGTCGGGCGGTTCCGTCGTCGACATCGAGATGGCGCAGCGGATGCTGCGGCACCTGATCGGCGAGAAGCTGCGCCGGGCGCTGCGCCGCAAACCGTGGCTACGGGCCGCCGCCTGCACCCCGCACGAGGCCGATCCGCTGGCCCGCCGCGCCGCGGTGGAGACCCTGGTCGGGCTCGGGGCGCGCCGGGTCGAGCTGGTGGACACGCTGATCGCCGCCGCGGTGGGCTGCGGGCTGCCGGTGGAACGGGCCGAGGCGACGATGATCCTGGTGTGCGGGGCGGCCACCACCCAGGTCTCGGTGCTGTCCCTCGGGTCGATCGTGACTGCGGAACGCATGTCGGTCGGCGGGGACGCCATCGACCACGCGATCGTGCAGCACCTGCGGCACCGTCACGAGCTGATGCTGCCCTCCCAGTCGGTGCGCCCGCTGCAACTCGCCCTGTCCGGCAACGGCCTCAGCCCGGACGGTCCGACCTCCACCGAGATCCACGGCCGGGACGTGGCCACCGGACTGGCCCGCTCGGTGCGGGTGGACACGGCGGCGGTGCGGGAAGCCATCCATACCCCGTTGACCGCGGTGCTCGACGGGATCGGCAAGGTGCTGCGGGACTGCCCGCCCGATCTGGTCGCCGATCTGGCGGACCGGGGGATCATGCTGGTCGGCGGCAGTGCGCTGCTCCCCGGCCTCGACCAGATGCTGCGGGACGCCACGGGCATGCCGGTGACGATCGCCGACCGGCCCGACGTGTGCGCGATCCTCGGTCTCGGGGCGATGCTGGAGGGCCGCGTCCAGCCGATGGTGCTCGATCCGTTGGCCGGCTGAGTTACCGGCGGGCCCCGGCGGTTGGCATCCTGGAGCGGTGAGCGAAGACGACCGTACGGCGGCGGACGCACCGCGTCTGCCGCCGCTCCTCGATGCGGTGCTGGAGGTCGGCACCGACCTGGACCTGCGGGCCACCCTCCAGCACCTGGTGACGCGCGCCGCCGAACTGACCGGTGCCCGCTACGGCGCGCTGGGCGTGCTGGACCCGGCCGGCGGCCCCGGGCGGCCCCGGGTCACCGAGTTGTACACCACGGGGCTGCCCGAGGGGACGCGGGACCGCGTGGGGCGGCTGCCCGACGGGCACACCGGGCTGATCGGCACGTTGATCGACGACCCCCGGCCGCTGCACATCGCCGATCTGACCGCGGACCCGCGGGCGCACGGGCTGCCGCCGGGCCATCCGCCGATGCGGTCGTTCCTCGGTGCGCCCGTGCCCGTCGGGGACGCGGTGTTCGGGAACCTGTACCTGACGGAGAAGGCGGGCGGCGCGTTCACCGACGAGGACGCGTACCTGCTGAGGGTGTTGGCGGCGCAGGCGGGCATCGCGATCGGCAACGCCCGGCTGTACGAGTCGGCGCGGCAGCGGGAGCGCTGGATCGAGGGCGCAGCGGCGGTGACGACGGCGCTCCTCGCGGGCGGCACGGCCCACGCCCTGGAGACGGTCGCGGAGCGGGCCCGGGTACTCGCGGACGCGGCGGCCGGGGTGATCCTGCAACAGGCCCCCGGGGGCGGGCTTGAGGCCGTGGCCGTTTCCGGGCCGGCGGGGTTCGTGGGACGCACCGACGTGGGGGGCCTGTTGGGTGCCGTGGTCCCGCCGGACAGCCCGGTCCTGGGGCGGCTGCTCGCCGGGGAGCCGGTGTACGTGGCCGACGCGGCGAGTGATCCGCGGACCTCGTCCCCGTCGGCCGCGCGTTTCGGGCCGGTGATGATGCTGCCGCTCACCTCCCGGGGGCGGCTCATCGGCACCCTCGCCCTGCCGCGGCACCGGGGCGCCCGCCCGTACACCCCGGTGGAGCGGTC
The DNA here is from genome assembly GCF_042732055.1 of Streptomyces sp. NPDC059816. Taxonomy (NCBI): domain Bacteria; kingdom Bacillati; phylum Actinomycetota; class Actinomycetes; order Kitasatosporales; family Streptomycetaceae; genus Streptomyces; species Streptomyces sp. NPDC059816. The sequence continues at coordinate 240,993 of NZ_JBHWIQ010000005.1, read as the reverse complement.
GATGGCGTCCCGGTTCGCCGCGCACGCGGCCCTGGCCCTCGTCCTCGCGGACGCGCAAGCGCGCCGGGAGCGGCTCGCCGTGTACGAGGACCGGGACCGGATCGCCCGCGATCTGCACGATCTGGTCGTGCAGCGGCTGTTCGCCACGGGGCTGATGGTGGAGTCCACGCGGCGCAGGGCCGAGCGCACCGACGGGTCCGCGCCGGCAGCCGGGGAGGTGCGGGAGGAGTTGGCGCGGGCGGTGGACGAACTCGACGTGACCGTCCAGGAGGTGCGCACCGCGATCATCGCCCTCCAGCAGCCCCCGACCGATGCACCCACCACCCTGCGGGGCCGGGTGCTGCGGGAGACGGCGGGCGCTGCGGCGGTCGCCGGGTTCCCTCCGTCGGTGCGGTTCGTGGGCGCCGTCGACGCGCGGGTCGGCGATCCGGTGGCGGGACACCTCGTGGCGGCGTTGCGTCGCGCGCTGGGTGCCGCGGCCCGCCGGGCGGGGGTGAGTCGGATAGCCGTCACGGTTGACGCGGCGGCGTGTCTGGCGGACGGGAGGCCGGGGGTGCGGTTGACGGTCCAGGACGACGCCCCCGCGGCCGAGAACGGCACCGGAACCGGTGGTACCGCTCTGACCTGGCACTCCCCGCTCTGATCCGGCGGGCAGGGAGCGGCGGGGGACGCACAGTGAATGAGGGAGTAATGAGGGGTCTCTCATTGCCCTCGACAAGAGGTGGGCTGTCCGGTTTTCTGTCCGTGTCGGCGTGGCCGAAGACGGCGCACACGCCCTGACGGGGAAGCAGGAACCTGACTCCATGGCACGACAGGCACGGGCGATCCAGACGCGCGAGTCCATTCTGCTGGCGGCGGCGGCCGTCTTCGACGAACGCGGGTACAGCTCAGCGACGATCACCGAGATCCTCCAGCGGGCCGGGGTCACCAAGGGCGCGCTGTACTTCCACTTCGCGTCGAAGGAGGAACTGGCCCTCGGGGTGGTCGCGGCCCAACTCGACCTCGGTGAACTGCCACCGCAGCGCACCAAACTCCAGGAACTGGTGGACCACGGGCTGCTGTTCGCCCATCGGCTGCTGCACGATCCGCTGACCCGGGCCAGCATGGGGCTCGCGATGGACCAGCGGCGGGACGCCGTGGAGCCCGCGCCACCCCGGGGGACCCCGTACCAGGCGTGGATCGACCGGATCGACCAGGTGCTGAAGGACGCCGAGGCACGGGGTGAGTTGCTGCCCCATGTGGTGCCCGGTGACACGGCCGAGCTGATGGCCGGGGCCTTCACCGGCATCCAGGGCATGTCGCACGTGCTGTGCGAACGGGCGGACCTGACCCGGCGGGTCATCGTGCTGCTCCAGCACATCCTGCCGAGCATCGCCGTGCCCGCCGTGCTGCCGACGCTCGACCTGGCTCCGGACCGGGCGGAGCGGCTGCTCTCCGCGCGCCACGACATCCGCCCGGAGATCGAGGAGTCGGGGGGCGCCCCGGGGGTTCCCGCCCCCCGCCGCACGGTGGCCGTGGCGGCCCGCTGAACCGCTCCGCACGGCGGGCTCAGCGTCGTACGACGATGGCCTGCCGGTCGGTCAGGTCGAAGGCCAGGCGGGCCTCCTCCACCTTGGCCAGGTTCTCCTCGGACCAGGTCGTGAGCGTGGCGAACACCGGGGCGAGTCCGCGCCCCAGGTCGGTGATCTCGTACTCGACCCGGGGCGGTACCTCCGCGTGGTAGGTCCGCGTCACCAGCCCGTCGCGCTCCAGCTGCCGTAGCCGCTGGGTCAGCACCTTCGGCGTGATGCCGGTGACGGTGCGCTGCAACTCCACGAAGCGCTGGCGGCCGAGCTGGTGGAGTGCCCACAGGATCGGGGTCGTCCAGCGGCTGAAGAGGATGTCGACGACCGGGGAGATCGCACAGGGTCCCCCGGTGACGGTCTCGTTCTCGATTTCGATTTCGATCGTCATGCTGTCCTCCTGGTGAGTCGCTTTCCTCTAGGTACCCACTATCCCCGCACTGTTAGTTTCATGTCGTCCCAACGGGCAGGTCAAACAACGGACTTCAGGAGCTGATCATGATCGTCATCACAGGTGCCACGGGAAACGTCGGACGCCCCCTCGTCGCCGCGCTCGCCGAGGCGGGCGAGCGGGTCACCGCCGTCTCTCGACGGCCCGTGCCCGATGCGGGTCCGGCGGGGGTCCGCACCGTCGCTGCGGACCTCGGCGACGCGGCGAGCCTGCGGCCGGCGCTGGAGGGCGCCGACGCCCTGTTCCTGATGGTGCCGCCGGACGTCCTCGGTGGCGGGGGCGGTCCCGACGAGGTCGTGAAGACGGCCGTGAGCAGCGGCGTCCGCAAGGTCGTCGTCCTGTCCTCGCAGATCAACGGGACGCGACCGCAGGCGGGTTCGCACCAGGCGCTGCGGGTGTGGGAGGAGGCCGTGCAGGGTTCGGGGCTCGACTGGACGGTGCTGCGGCCCGGGAGCTTCGCCTCCAACGCCCTGGGGTGGGCGGACTCGGTACGTGCCGAGCGCACGATCTACGCCCCGTTCGGCGAGGTGGCCCTGCCGGTGGTGGACCCGGCCGACCTCGCGGAGGTCGCGGCGGTGGTGCTGCGCGAGGAGGGGCACGCGGGCCGCGTCCACGAGTTGACGGGCCCGGTGGCGGTGAGCCCCCGGGAGCAGGCCGCGGCGCTCGGTGCGGTGCTGGGGGTCCCTCTCTCCTTCGTGGAGCTGACGCGGGCGCAGGCGCGGGCGCGGATGGTGCGGTTCCTGCCGGAGGCGGTGGTGGACGGGACCCTCGACATCCTCGGGGCTCCGCTGCACGTGGAGCAGCGGGTGAGCCCTGCGGTGGAGGCCCTTTTGGGGCGGGCGCCGAGGTCCTTCCGCTCGTGGGCGGACCGCACGGTGGCGGCCTTTCGCTGAGCGCGGTGCCCTGCGCGCCTTTGGGTACGTCTCCCTGGGCGTGCGCGGTCCCCTGCGGGTGCGTGGTGCTTGCTCGCGCCGTTCCCCGCGCCCCTATTCGGTGCGCCCCGGCGGGCGTGCGTTGTCCAGCTGAGCTGCGTCTCGGGTTCGCGCAGTTCCCCGCGCCCCTTTTCGGGGCGCCCTGGTGCGGGTGCGCGGTGGTTGCCCGCGCCGTTCCCCGCGCCCCTTCGGGGCGCCCCATGCCGCACACGCCGAGCAGGGCGCACTCGATCAGGGGCGCGGGGAACTGCGCGAACCCGGGGCGCGGCCCGGCCGGACAACGCACTCCAGCCAGGGCGCACCCAAAGGGGCGCGGGGAACTGCGCAAAACCCCAGCGCACCCCGCTGGACGACGCAGCCCAGCACGGGCGCACCCCAGGGGCGCGGGGAACTGCGCGACCCTGGGGCGCACCCAAAGGGGCGGGCTGCTCAGTCGACCTCGGCTACCGCCTCGGCGAACTGCGCCGCGTAGAGGCGGGCGTACGCACCCCCCGTGAGCAGGAGCTCCTCGTGCGTGCCCTGCTCGACGATGGCCCCGTCCTCCATCACCAAGATGGTGTCCGCGTCCCGGATCGTGGAGAGCCGGTGCGCGATGACGAAGGACGTGCGGTCCCGGGCGAGGCGGGCCATCGCCTTCTGGATCAGGACCTCCGTACGCGTGTCCACGGAACTCGTCGCCTCGTCGAGGACGAGGATCACCGGCTCGGACAGGAACGCCCGGGCGATGGTGATGAGCTGCTTCTCCCCCGCGCTGACCCCGGCGCCCTCGTCGTCGAGCACCGTGTCGTACCCGTCGGGCAGGGTGCGGATGAACCGGTCCGCGTGCGCGGCCTTGGCTGCTTCCTCGATCTCCTCCCGGGACACCTTGCGGGAGGACCCGTAGGCGATGTTGTCGGCGATCGTGCCGCCGAACAGCCAGGTGTCCTGGAGGACCATCCCGATCCCGGAACGCAGTTCGTCGCGGGACATGCCGGCGATGTCGACCCCGTCGACGGTGATCCGTCCGCCGGTGACCTCGTAGAACCGCATCAGCAGGTTGACGAGGGTGGTCTTGCCGGCGCCGGTGGGGCCGACGATGGCGACCGTGTGACCGGGCTCGACGGCCAGCGACAGGTCCTCGATCAGCGGCTTGTCGTCCTGGTAGCGGAAGGAGACGTGCTCCAGGGCGACCCGGCCGGTGCGCTCCACGGGCCGCGCCGGCCGCTCGGGGTCGGGGTCCTGTTCGGGGGCGTCGAGCAGTTCGAAGACCCGCTCGGCGGAGGCGACCCCGGACTGCACCAGGTTCGCCATGGAGGCGACCTGGGTGAGCGGCATGGAGAACTGCCGCGAGTACTGGACGAACGCCTGGACGTCACCGATGGACAGCGAGCCGGAGGCGACCCGCAGTCCGCCGACGACGGCGACGAGCACGTAGTTCAGGTTCGACACGAAGAACAGCAGGGGCTGCATCAGGCCGCTGGTGAACTGGGCCCGGAACCCGGCCTCGTACAGCGCGTCGTTCTCCTCGGCGAACCGGCGCGCGGACTCCTCCTGCCGGCCGAAGACCTTCACCAGCGCGTGCCCGGTGTACATCTCCTCGACATGGGCGCTGAGTGCGCCGGTGGAGCGCCACTGGCGGACGAACTGCGGCTGGGACCGCTTGCCGACCCGGGTGGCGATCACGAACGACAGCGGCACGGTGACCAGGGCGACCAGGGCGAGCAGCGGCGAGATCAGGAACATCATGATCAGCACGCCGATGATCGTCAGCAGTGAGTTGACGAGCTGTCCGAGGCTCTGTTGCAGGGTCTGGCCGATGTTGTCGAGGTCGTTGGTGGCCCGGCTCAGCACCTCGCCGCGCTGCCGCTTGTCGAAGTACGACAGGGGCAGTCGGGACAGCTTCGCCTGGACGTCCCGGCGCATCCGGCCCACCGTGCGGTTGACGGCCCGGTTGCCGAGCCGGGTGGCGACCAGCATCAGCAGGCCGCCGATGACGAAGGTGCCCAGCGCGAAGCCGAGGACCGCGCCGACGGCCCCGAAGTCGATGCCCTGGCCGGGGGTGAAGTCCACCCCGGTCAGCATGTCGGCGACACCGCCCTCACCGCGGTCCCGCAGTCCTGCGATCGCCTCCTCCTTGCTCTGTCCGGCGGGCATCTGCTGGCCGACGACCCCGGCGAAGACCAGGTCGGTCGCGATGCCGAGGATCTTGGGGCCGAGCACCGACACGCCGACGCTGAGCAGGGCGCAGCCGATCATCACGTACATCGTGATGCGGTCGGGCCGGAACTGGCTCAGCAGGCGTGTGCCCGAGCCCTTGAAGTCCATGGAGCGATGGTCGGGTCCGGCCCCGGCCATCATCCGTCCCGCGGGCCCCGCCATCAGGCCGCCTCCGCTTCCGTGAGCTGGGAGAGCACGATCTCCCGATAGGTCTCGTTGTCCCGCATGAGGTCCGCGTGCCGACCGGCACCGACCACGTGGCCCTCGTCGAGGACGAGGATGCGGTCGGCGTCGCGGATGGTGGCCACCCGCTGGGCGACGATGACGACGGTGGCGTCCGCGGTCTCCTCGGCCAGGGCGGCCCGCAGCGCGGCGTCGGTGGCGTAGTCGAGGGCGGAGAACGAGTCGTCGAAGAGGTAGATCTCCGGCCGTTGGACGAGGGTGCGGGCGATCGCGAGGCGCTGGCGTTGGCCGCCGGAGACGTTGGTGCCGCCCTGGGAGATCGGCGCGTTCAGCCCGCCCTCCAGGTGGGTCTCCACGAAGTCGCGGGCCTGGGCGACCTCCAGCGCGTGCCACAGCTCCTCGTCGGTGGCGTCGGGGTTGCCGTAGCGCAGGTTGGTGGCGACGGTGCCGGCGAACAGGTACGGCTTCTGCGGCACCAGCCCGACGGTGCGGGCGAGCAGCTTCGGGTCGATGTCGCGGACGTCGACCCCGTCGACCAGTACGGCACCCTCGGTGACGTCGAAGAGGCGGGGGACGAGCCCCAGGAGGGTGGTCTTGCCGCTGCCCGTGGACCCGATGACGGCGGTGGTCTCGCCGGGGCGGGCCACCAGGTCGACGGCCTTGAGCACGGGTTCCTCGGCGCCCGGGTAGCGGAACCCGGCGCCGTGCAGCTCCAGATGGCCGTGGGAGCGCAGTTCCCGCACGGCGGCGGCCGGCGGCACCACGCTGGACTCGGTGCCGAGGACCTCCTGGATGCGCTCGGCGCACACCTCGGCGCGCGGCACCATCATGAACATGAAGGTGGCCATCATCACCGACATCACTATCTGCATCAGATAGGCGAGGAACGCGGTCAGCGAGCCGATCTCCATGGCACCGCTCTCGATGCGGTGCGCCCCGAACCAGACGACGGCGACCGAGGAGACGTTCACGACGGTCATCACGATGGGGAACATCAGCGCGAGGAGCCGCCCGGTGCCGAGCGACATCTCGGTCAGTTCGTCGTTGGCGCCGCGGAAGCGCTCCTGTTCGTACGCGTCGCGGACGAACGCGCGGATCACCCGGTTGCCGGTGATCTGCTCGCGCAGCAGCCGGTTCACGGTGTCCAGGCGCACCTGCATGGACCGGAACAGGGGCCGCAGCCTGCGGACGATCACGGTGACGCTGATGCCGAGCACGGGCACCACGGCGATCAGCACCGTCGACAGCGGGACGTCCTGGCCGAGGGCCATCACGATCCCGCCGACGCACATGATGGGCGCGGAGACCATCAGCGTGAACGCCATCAGCACGAGCATCTGGACCTGCTGGACGTCGTTCGTGGTGCGGGTGATCAGCGAGGGCGCACCGAAGTGGCTGACCTCGCGGGTGGAGAACGACTGGACCCGGTCGAACACGGCGCCCCGCACGTCCCGACCGAGCGCGGCGGCAGTGCGCGCCCCGAGGTAGACGGCCCCGATGTTGCAGACCACCTGCACCAGCGTGACGGCGATCATCAGTCCGCCGAAGCCCATGATGAAGCCGGTGTCGCCCCGGACCACTCCCCGGTCGATGATGTCGGCGTTCATCGTGGGCAGGTACAGGGTCGCGCAGGTCTGGAGGAACTGGAGCGCCACCAGGATGGCGACGGGTTTTCGATACGGACCCAGATGGGTCCTCAGCAGTCGTATGAGCACGTGCGGGTCTCGCTCACTGGGGTTCTAGGGGCGGATCGATCGGCCGGCCGGCCGATCGGGGGCACCTTCGGCACACCACCCCCCATCGTCTACCGTGCCCCGCCCGTTACCCCAGTGAATTGAGCCAACAGCGGGCCAAGAACCCCCGGGTGCCCGGCCGGCACCCCCAGACCCACCGGCACCCGCCGCTGCCCGCGGGTGTCAGCCGGCGAACGCTCCCGGGTGGGTCTGCTCCCGCACGACCGCGTACTGCTGCCGCACGGCCTGCCCCACGGCCAGTTCCTCGCCCGGGTCGTGGACCTGTCCGGTCGCGCCGGGCCAGCTGGGCGGCGCGTGGGGGTCGAGCGTGCCGCGGGAGACGCCCAGCGCCCACGCGGCCTGCCGCGCCGCACCGAGCGCCGCGTACTCGGCGGGCTGCGGGACGACGATCTGCGCGCCGAGGAGCGCGGGCGCGGCGGCCTGGACGGCGGGGAGGTCGGCGGCGGCGCCCAGCAGGAACACCCGGCGCACCTCCACTCCGCGTCCGCGCAGCACGTCGAGGGCGTCGGCGAGTCCGCAGAGCATCCCCTCGACGGCGGCCCGCGCCAGGTGCTCGGGCTTCATCGCCTCGCGCCGCAGCCCGGCGAGGGTTCCGGCGGTGTGCGGCAGGTGCGGGGTGCGCTCACCCTCCAGATAGGGCAGGAGGACCAGGCCGTGGGCGCCGGGCGTGGACTTCAGGGCGAGCGCGGACAGGGCGTCGAGGTCGGGCAGGCCGAGCATCTCGGCGGTGCCGCGCAGGGTGCGCACGGCGTTGAGGGTGTGCACGACCGGCAGGTGCATGCCCGTCGCGTCGGCGAGGGAGGTGATCATTCCGCTGGGGTCGGCGAGGGCCTCGCGGTGGACCGCCATCACGGAGCCGGAGGCGCCCAGCGAGACGACGGCGTCCCCCAGGCCGATGCCGAGGCCGAACGCGGCGGCCATGGTGCCGCCGGTGCCGGCGGAGATCAGCAGCCCCTCCGGAGTGGTTCCGGCGGCCTCGGCGGGCCCCAGTACGTCGGGCAGCGCCGCCTGCCGGCCGAGCGCCATTTCCATCAGGTCGGGCCGGTACCCGCCGGTCGCCGCCGACCAGTAGCCGGTGCCGGAGGCGCCGCCCCGGTCGGTGGTGCGGCGCAGCGGGCGGCCGAGGAGCTGCCACACCAGCCAGTCGTGGGCCTGGAGGACCAGGGCGACGCGGTGCGCGGCTTCGGGTTCGTTCGCGGCGAGCCAGCGGAGCTTGGCGACGGGGTTCGCCGCCTGCGGCACGCAGCCCACGGCCTGGGCCCACGCCTCACGCCCGCCGAGCGCCTCGACCAGGTCGGCGGCGGCGATCTGGGCCCGGCGGTCGCCGCCCACCAGGGCGGGACGGATCGTCGCGCCCTGCTGGTCGAGCGGGACGAGGGCGTTCTGCTGGGCGGACACGCCGATCGCCTCGACGCCTTCGAGGACCCCGCCGGCCGCGGCCTCCCCGAGGGAGAGCAGCCAGACCTGTGGGTCGACGTCACTGGGCCGCCCGCCCTCCCCGCTCCCCCCGGGCGCCCCCGCCCCCGCCCCCTCCATGGGATGCGGGGCGTACCCCTGCCTGATCACGGCACCCGTGTCCGTGTCACAGACCACGATGCGCGTGGAGTCGGGCGTGCTGTCCAGACCGGCGACTATCCCCATGCGGGAATTCTGCACCACGTTCGGGTGTGTGCCGTACCACAGCCCGGTACGAGCCGGGGACCCTCAGGTGTTGCTGGTGCCCCAGTCGTCGTTCTGAGCACCCTTGCCGCGCTCGCGCAGCGTCCGGACGCGTTCGGTGACGGAGTCCGGCACCCGGTCCCCGACCCGCTCGGTCACCGAGTGCAGGGCCTTGCCCGCGACCTCGCGACCCTGCTGCGCGGCGGTCTCCGCGGCGTTGCGGACCGCGGGGTTCTCCGCGAACTGTCGGACCGACTTCTTCAGCTGCTCGTACCGCTCCCGTCCAGCCCTGGTTCCCAGGACGTAGCCGAGGGCCAGCCCGGCGACGAATGTGAGCCGGTAGCGCATGGAGCCACCCTTCCCTTGCATCTCGGTGTGGAGCGCGGGAGTACCGATTGGCGGAGCACCCCCCTGCTTGCGCTAATGTATGTGTCGCAGCGAACGAGCGCTTCCTGGCGAATACCCGGACAGGCGCGTTCGATGCGAACGAGGCAATCCCCTGTAGCTCAATTGGCAGAGCAGCCGGCTGTTAACCGGCAGGTTACTGGTTCGAGTCCAGTCGGGGGAGCTCGATCCTCCGTAGCTCAATTGGCAGAGCAGCCGGCTGTTAACCGGCAGGTTACTGGTTCGAGTCCAGTCGGGGGAGCAGCCGAGAAGGACCCCCATAGGGGTCCTTTTTCATGTCCGGTGGAACCGTACGGGGACGCCGGAGGTCTCCATGGTCAGCGGAGCCGACCGTGCGGAGCAGGAGATCGTATGAGCGGCTATGCTGCGGCAGACGGCGCGTACACCTGTGCGCGACGCGCCGTAAGGGGGCGGTAGCTCAGCCGGTTAGAGCAGCGGACTCATAATCCGTCGGCCGTGGGTTCGAGTCCCACCCGCCCCACCGCAGAGTTCCTGTGCAGGAACGATTCGACGTGGGGTGCGGCGGCGGAGAGGGTCCGGTCGCCCGGACCTCCGCGAAGCACCTGCTGGGCCGTCGTTGGCCCGCGACACTAGCGATCACGCGGGAGAGCCCCGCCCGGACCGACCCGGGCGGGGCTCTTCCGTCCGCCGGCGACGGGCGGACGGGGCTGATGGGGCTCAACGTGCGTCGGACGCGTCCTTCAACTGGTGAACGAACACGAGCTGTTCGAGACGGTCGAGGCAGGGTTCGCAGGCGTGCACCCTCACGTGCGGGTCCGCGTCCGGCAGTCGCACGGGCAGGGCACCGGCCGGCTCGGCACGCTCAGGTAGAGCGCCACCTGCCCGCCGCGCGGTCGGTGTGTGGCGGACGCCCACACCCGGCACTCGTGTACCTCCGAGCCGAAGATGCGGGCCCTGAAGCACGGTGCACAGGGCACCGCCGCCGGGATGCAGCGCCGGTGGAGGTGCACGGACGAACCGGGCCCCGACGGGGAGAAGCGGAGTCTCGTGACATGGCGTTGCCACCACCGGATCGGCTCGGTGCAACGTGCACAGTACGACGGGGTCGTGCCAGTCACGGTGTCCTCGCAGAGGCGACAGCAGCTGGTCGGTCCGGGTGCTCCCGGGCGGCCCGTCGGGCCTCGTGGTAGGCACGGTCCGCGGTCTTCCACGCCGTCCGGAAATCCTGACCGCGCGGGCAGCCGATCGGCTCGGGGGCACAGTCGGCGCAGTGGGTGACGTGGCTGAGGTAGTCGCTCGTCGCCGCGTCACGCGCCAACGCCGCGGCGACCAGGGCGGGCGTCCGGACGGGGCACCTCAGGTGGAGGTACGCGGTGCGGTCCGGCCCGACCACGGCGGGCCGGAAGTGTGACTCGTGCGGCTGCTCCTCGCGGACGGGCTGGTCGCAGCAGCCGCAGAAGATCATCACGTGCGCGTCCCCACGGCGATCCGCTCGGCGCCGGCCAGGGCGGCGAGCGCCCGCAGGACGACTGCGAGCCGCCGTTCGTCCAGGTTCTCCACCTGCCACAGCGGTACCAGTCGCGGGAACCCGATCGCCAGCACCAGTTCCAGGAACGCGCGCTCGCCGGTGTCGAGGACGAGGGCCGTCTTGTACTGGGCCTCGAACCGCGGCCAGTCGCAGTGGGCGCGTTGCCCGGTATCGACGACGAGGAGTTCCCGCACGTCGCCCCGGGCGAGGACGTCGCCCTCGTGGATGAGCGCGGCGACCGCGGCCCGCTCACCGGTGTCGCGGTTGCGGGCCCACGCGGTGAGGCGGTCGGTGAGGAGGGGGGCGGTTTCCAGATCCGTTGCGGTGTCGTTCCATGTACGTGCTGTAGTCACAGCTGGATGATGGATCTGCACACCAGACGGGAACCAGGCCGCCGTAGGGCCACATCTGGCCATGTGGCGGCCACGGCGGGGAGCGCGGACGATGACACCTCAGACTGGACGAATGAGCCGTAACGACGCACTGAGGGCAGCGCGACTACGCGTCGGCTGGCGGACCGTGGAACAGGCAGCAGCACAACTCACGCTGCTCGGTCAACAGCTTCTAGACGACCGGCAGTTCACCGTGTCGCCGCGCACCTGGCGCCGGTGGGAGGGCAAACGACCGGGCTGGCCGTCCGAAGAGACCGCGATGGTCATCCACGACGCCTTCGGCCGATGGCCGGAACATCTGGGCTTCACCACGCCACCGGGCTGGATCAGCCCCGAGCACCACCTGGAGGCAGACGTGCGACCAACCCACGCCTTCGTTACCGTCACCGCTGCCGCACTCGCCACAGGGCCGTGGACTCCACAGCACGTCGACCCGACCCTCATCGACTACTTCCAGGAGCAGTTGGAGGGCCACTACCGGGCCGACATGTTCCTCGGGCCGCACGATCTGATCGGCACCGTGTCCGCGCAGTACCAGCTCATCGACAAACTGGTCCGCTCAGCCCAGGGGGACACCAGGCGCGGTCTACTGCGTGTCGGCGCCGCCTACGCCGCGCTCGTCGGCTGGCTCTACCAGGATGCCGGGGACATGGACGGCGCATCCTTCTGGAGGGGCATCACGCAGGAGATGGCGGTGCGCTCCCGAGATCCGCACCTCATCGGGTACTCCCTCGTCAACCAGGCCCAGATGCGTACCGATCTCGGGGACGGGCACGCGGTCGTCGACCTGTGCGAGGCCGCCCTCGACGAAGCCGACCGGCTGGTTCCGAAGGTGCGCGTCATGGCCATGCAGCAGCAAGCCCACGGGGCGAGCCTCACGGGCGACCGGACAGCCGTGGACCGGCTCATCGACCAGGCGAACGGGCTACTCGGCCACGTCGACGACGACTTGCCGTGGGGCAACGCATGCCGACGGACTCCCGGGTATCTGGAGGTGCAGCGAGCCACCTGTTACGGGCGGCTCGGCCTGGGCGCTGAGGCCGTTTCGCTATGGAGCCAGGTCCTCATCTCCATTCCGGAGACTGCGCGCCGGGACCGAGGCGTCTACCTCGCACGGCACGCCACCGCGGCGGCCGGAGCCGGTGAGCCGGATCAGGCCGTTGAGATCGCGCGCCTCGCGGCTGACATTGCCGTTGAGACGCGGTCAGCGCGCATGCGCCGGGAGCTGGCGACCCTGGAACGAGCGATGAAGCCGTGGCACGATGCCCCGATTGGCCAGGACCTTGCCGAGGCCCTGGCGCCGGTGACGGAGGGGAGCTGAGCATGGCGGAGAATCCCGTGCCGCTGAGTGACGGTGAGATCGAAGCGGCGTTGCGGAAGGTCCCCGGATGGCACCGCGAAGGAGACACGATCACCCGCGCGTACGACATTCGGTATCACGGTGGCGTTGCCATGATCGTTCATGTGGCCGATGTCGAGCGGCTGATCAGCCACCACGCGGACGTCGATCTGCGCTGGGGGCACCTGCGCTTCCGGATCACGACGCATGATGCGGGACACCGCCTCACGTCCGCTGACTTCGACCTCGCGGCCCGCATCGACGCCATCGCACAGGCACACGGTGCGGAGCCGCAGAGGACGTGTTCGGGCGCCTGAGCGCGGAAGACCGTGTGCAGTACGCGCACACCTTCACGACGACAGCCGGACGACCCGAACTGCCCGCCGGCAGGGAGTTCGCAACGCTACTGCGCTCCTGAGACGATTGGGTTGCGCAGGGTGCCCACCCCGGCAACGGTCACTGCCATCTCGTCGCCGGGCAGGACCGGGCCGACCCCCGCCGGGGTCCCGGTCAGGATCACGTCGCCCGGGTGGAGGGTCATGGCCGCGGTGATGTACTCGATCAGCCCCGCGACCGAGGTCAGCATCAGTGAAGTGTTCGCGTGCTGGGTCCGGCGGCCGTTGACGTGGCAGCTCACATCCAAGCCGGTGGGGTCGAGGTCGGTGGCGATGACCGGGCCGAGGGGACAGAACGTGTCGAACGCCTTGGCCCAGGACGGCTGGCCGTCGGCCTTCTGGACGTCCCGCGCGGTCACGTCGTTGCCGCAGGTGTAGCCGAACACGAATCCGGGCGCCTCCTGGGCGGTCACCGACCGCGCGGTCCGGCCGATGACGACGGCCAACTCCGCCTCGTGCTCGACCTGCTGGGACTGCATCGGGTAGACGACGGGCTCGCCGGGGCCGACCACCGCCGACGACGGCTTGAAGAAGAGACGGGGGACTGGTGGGGCGCCCATGCCCGTCTCCGCGATGTGGTCCGCGTAGTTCCTGCCCACGGCCACGATCGTGCCGGGCAGCACCGGCGCCAGCAACCGCACCTCCTCTGCCGGCGCCACCCGCCCCGTCGGCGCGCCCGCACCCCGCACCGGGTCCCCGTTCAGGACTTCGAACCCCTCACCGCTCGCCCGCCCGTACCGCGTAGCGCCCCGCCACTCGAACCGTGCGTGGATCACGTCTCCTCCTGAGTCGGGTGTCCCGTCCAGGCAACCAGATCACGCCCACCGCCTACAGCCTCCACATGAACAACCGCCACATGTAAGGCAGTTCACAGGTGTCAGCGACTAGCACATCCGCCGTACGCCAAGGACATATTCGGTGAAGGTTTGAACCAAACCGCTCCGGGCTGGGTATAGCTCATAGGCGCGGGCCCTCCCCCCACGGCCCGCCCTGCCCTGGAGGTGGCTGTCCCCCATGAAGAACAGTGTCCGGAACACGGCGTTGAGCGCGGCCCTGGTGACCCTCGGTCTGGAGGTGGTGGCCGTGCACCTCCTGCTCGACCTCCCCCTGCCGGGGCTCCTGTTGGCCGACACCGTCATCGTGCTGGTCGCCGCGGTGTGGCTGTGGTCGGCCCGGGAGCTGGGTCGGACCCCGCCGGCCGACCCCCGGTTCAGCGAGAGCCGATGTCAGCTCAGGGCGCTGCGCCACCAACAGGAGCGCGAACGGTACTCCCACAACGGCGGGCAGACGTCGCACCTGCGCTGAGGCGCCGCTGACCTCCGTCGGTCGGGCGGAGGTCAGGGCGCAATCCCAAGGCAGGGCGCAATCGCGTCGGGGAGCGGTCGTTTTTGGTCGACGGAGGGCGCTCCCGCTGGAATCCGTGCCCACAGCAGCCATGATCTTCGGAGCATTCGTCCCTGGTCACCGGCTGAAGGCGAGAGAACCCCGATGCCCACCGCACGCGTCAGTTCGGCCGTGATGACCCACCCGGTCCGCCGGGCCCAGGCAGAGGAGATGGTCGCCCGGCTGGGGCTGGGTTCCCTCGCCCTGGACCCCGATCCGGACGGCCCGCCGTCCGCCCTGCGCACCGCGCTGCTCGCCTGGTCCCGGGTGAGCGAGGGCGCCACCCACCAGTTCATGATCCAGGACGATGTGGCGGCCCCGGACGACATGATCGACCTGGTCGCCCACTGCGCCGACCGCTTCCCCGACGACGCCCTCGCCTTCTACACCAACTGGCACGCACGCAACGGCGGGCTGGCCCGGCTCGCCGCTCTCGCGGGCGCGGGCTGGGTGCGTGCGGTGCCGGAGGAGTTCACGCCGACGCTCGCGATCAGCCTCCCGGTGGCCGTGGCTGCGGAGTTCCGACGGTTCGCGGAGCTCAGCGCCGACCGTCATGACGACGAGGTGATGACGGCCTTCCTCCGGCAGGACGGTCGACGCAGCGCCCTGCTCGCGGTGCCCACCGTCACCGAGCACACCGGCACCAGCAGCATCAACGACCACGAGACCGCCCAGGGGGTGCGCCTCGCGGTGTGTCCCGCCTCCGTGGACGACGCCCGCCCGTGGCTGTACGAGGGGTGGGTGCTGGAGGAACCGGGCTGGGTGCCGTACATGCGGTACGGCGAGGGGTACGTCCGGCTGCCCGGGCAGGAGGACGTGGTGCCGGTCCGCACCCACTACACCTGGCGGGAGGCGCTGGCGATGGCCGGGTTGATGACCGAGGACGTGGTCCAGGACCTGGTGCGGGAGCACCGGCCCGCCGAGGAGGCGGCGGCCGTGGGGAAGTCCTTCGGGGACTCCTTCGCGGACGAGTTGTGGATCCACTGTCTGATGCTGGGTCGCCAGGCCGAAGAGGCCGCCCGGCGCCACGCCCCGCAGGGCGCGGTCCGGGGCGGCACCCCGGCCGCCGAGCGGCTGCGGGAGGCGGCGGTGTCGACGGTCGGCCCCGCGGGGCTCTCCCCCGAGCGGCGCCCCGAGGTGACCGAGGCGCACGCGGAACTGCTCACCGCGTACGCCTGGAGCGCCGTCAGGTGCGGGGAGATCCTGCTGGATCGGACGAGCTGAGGTCGTAGGTGATCCAGACGGCGGGCTCCCAGTAGGAGGCCCGGTCCTGCTCGCGGTCGACCCGGAGGGTGCTCAGCCCCTCCGGGAAGACGTAGTCACCGCTCTCCGGGAACTCCATGCCGGTCCAGGACTCCCAGTCGGCGACGGTGCCGCTGATCATCGAGGACTCCTCCATGGAGGCGGTGACGGTGCCGCCGAGCCGCACCTGGGTGCGGATCCACGGGTCGAAGGGCTCCCCGTCGGCCCGGGTCCACGAGGCGTACCGCTCGGTGGGGACGAGCGGGTAGCGGTGCTTCCAGATCGGGCGCACCGGCACGATCAGGGACGGCAGGCCGTCGGCGCGGGCCATCGTGATCATCTGTTGGAGCAGCACCTTGGACAGGCTCTTGCCCTGGTGCGCGGGGGCGACCTCGACGCCCAGGGCGCACAGGGCGGTGGGCTTGGTGCCGGCGTCGTGGGCGGCGAAGGCGTCCCGGATCGAGGCGTCGAGCCCGGTGCCCAGGTCCTCGGGGGTGCCGTCCCACAGCCGGGGCAGCGAGCGGCCGGCGCCGAGGATGGCGTCCGTCTCCTCGTCGTACAGCACGAACTGGTGGTCGCCGAAGTCGTCGAAGAGGCGGTTCCAGTACCCCTCGCCGATGTCTCCGTGCAGATTGTATTCGGGAATTACTCCTGCGAATTCTTCCGTGATGCGGTCCCAGAGTTCTGGGCGTTCGGTGTACAGGACGACTCTCATGACGTTCCCTTTCCTTGACTTACTTCGCGTCCTTGACGACGTCCCAGACGACCACGATGGGAATTCCGTCCCAGGCTGCTCGTGCGGCGTCCGCGATGTAGTCCTCGTAACCGCCGGGGGAAAGACTCCCGTTGAAGGCCGGTTCGTAGCAGGCGCGCACGGTGAGGCCGGCCGCGGTGAACGCCTCGATGTACTGGCCGGGCAGGTGGACGTGGTTGCGGACGAAGGCGAGTTCGTCGTCGCCGTGGACGAAGAGGCACTGCCCCTGGAGGGTGATGACGAAGGGGTGGAGGTCGGTGACGATCACCCGGCCGCCGGGGCGGACCACCCGGGCGAGTTCGGCGACGGCGGGGCCGAGCGCGGGCTGGTGGGTGAGGGCCAGGGTGGAGACGGCGAGGTCCACGCTGGCGTCGTCCAGCGGCAGCTGTTCCAACCGGCCGAGGCGGAAGTCGACGTCCGGCGTCTTGGCCCGGGCCTGCTCCAGCATCTGGGGTGACTGGTCGACGCCGATGGTGCGGTAGCCGCGTTCGGCCAGCGCGACCGTGGTGCGGCCGGTGCCGCAGGCGGCGTCCAGGGCGGTGCCGACCGGACCCTCGTCCAGGAGCCGGTGGACGATCGGCTCCTCGACCTGGAGGAAGGAGCTGGGGAGGGAGTCGTAGCGCTTGGCCCAGGACGCGTACCCGGTCGATTCGTCCAGTTCGCTCACCGAGGCGCCGGCGCCGGGCATCCCCTCGTCGCCGCCGGCGGCGAACTTCCTGATCTCCGCCACCCGGGCTTCGAGGAAGGCTTCGTCGGCATCGATGGCGGAGCGCAGCAGGGCCAGCCCCTCGATCCCCAGGACCAACTCTCGCACACGCAATTCTTTTGCCATTCTTTTCCTTTCCGCACAGCACGCCGTCCTTTTGATCCGCGTTACCCGGACGCCGGTTCGTGCATTCTCTGGAAGATCAACGTGGCCGAAACAAGATCGAGGAAGGCTGATCCCGTCCGCTGGTTTGTTGTAGCTGGAAAGAACTCCTAACATCGAGCGTCTTCGCCGCTGGAGAACGGCGGTTGCGGCCGATGGGGAGGGGTCGAATGATCGAGGGGTACGTGGACCGGGAGAGCGTCACGTCGGGCGAAGTCCTCGGCTTACACGTCTCGACCGACGCGAAGGAGTTCCGGGTCCGCTTCTACCGGTTGGGCACCGAGCTGACCCACCTCGGGGACTCGGAGCCGTACCAGGGGGTGTGCAAGGCTCCGCCGCCGCACCCGGACGGGGTCGAGGGTCATGCGTCGCCGGCCGTCGACTGGGAGTTGCCGCGCTACGCGTTCCGGGTGCCCCCTCAGTGGCGGCCGGGGATCTACCTCGCGCACCTGGTGGAGGGGGACGAGCGGCAGGCCCGTGAGGTGCCGCTGTTGGGTGACGGGGACATCGAGGGCTTCGCCCGGGAGTTCTTCGTGGTGCGGCCCCGCGAGCCGGGGCGGTTCGGCCGCGTCCTCTACAAGAAGTCGACCTTCACCCGACACGCGTACAACCGCTCGGACAACGACGGCGTGGCGCGGGCCTCCAGCCTCTACGACAGCCCGGTCTACCGGGAGGGGGACGCGGACGAGCCGCGCGGACACAAGCTGAGCATGCACCGGCCGGGCGGGGTCATCGACCTGGCCCACTGGGACGCGCCCTTCATCGCCTGGCTGGAACGGTGCGGCTACGCGGTGGAGTACTGCACGGACCTCGACCTCCACGAGGACCCCGAACTGCTCGCCCCCTACGACCTGTTGTTGAGCGTCGGGCACGACGAGTACTGGAGCGCGTCGATGCGCGACCACGTGGACGCGCACGTGGCCGCGGGCGGGAACGTGGCGTTCCTCAGCGCCAACACCTGCTGGTGGCGAGTGCACCTCACGGACGGGAACACGGCCTTCGTCTCGGACACCGACCACCACGTCGGGGAGGTCTACCCCCATCTGCCCGCCACCGACCTGTGGTGGGCCGGGCCGCCGGACGGGGTGGGCCGTCCGGAGAACGGTCTCACCGGGGTGAGTTTCCGCAACGGCGGCATGTGGCCCGGCGACTGGCCGGGCGATCGGCCGCTGGAGGGGTTCACCGTGCAGCACGCGGACCACTGGGTCTTCGAGGGCACCGGGTTGCGGGACGGCAGCGACGGCCGGCCCGCCGACCGGTTGGGCGGGGGCACCGCGCTGATCGGGTACGAGTGCGACGGCGCCGCCTTCGCCTATGACGAGCAGGGGGTGGCGCGGGCGAGCGGGGTGGACGGCACTCCGGAGTCCTTCCTCATCCTCGGCATCTATCTGTTGGACCCCGTCAACGAGGACCTGCACCGCTTCAAGTGGGGGCACTGGAACTGCCCGGAGCGGGAGCCGGCGATCACCAGCCCCCGGGCCGCGACCATGGGCCTGTACACGACGGACGGCGGCACGGTCTTCGCCGCGGGCACCGTGGACTGGCCCGTGGTCTGCGGCCGGGAGTTGGACGCGGGCGTGGTGCGGGTGACCCGCAACGTGCTCGACCGGCTCTCGCACCGGGCTACAACAACTCGGGCAGGGAGTGCAGGGACGTGATCCGGTGGGCCCGGTCGGGCAGCGGCGGGGCCACCCCGTCGACGGCCCGGTCGGGCCGCCACAGGTGCACCGCACGGATGCCCCCGGCCAGCGGCCCCACCACGTCGGCCGCCCACACG
This sequence comes from Streptomyces sp. NPDC059816, assembly GCF_042732055.1. Taxonomy (NCBI): domain Bacteria; kingdom Bacillati; phylum Actinomycetota; class Actinomycetes; order Kitasatosporales; family Streptomycetaceae; genus Streptomyces; species Streptomyces sp. NPDC059816. The sequence continues at coordinate 222,212 of NZ_JBHWIQ010000005.1, read as the reverse complement.
TCCCCCACGAACAGGGCCTCTTCGGGGGCGACGCCGCAGGCGTCGAGTGCGGCCCGGTAGATGGCGGGGTGCGGTTTGCGCACCCCGACCCGGGCCGAGGTGACGCCGGCGTCCACCAGGTCACTCAGCCCGCACGAGGCCACCGCCCGGTCGAGGTCCCAGTACCAGTTGGAGCAGAGACCGACCCGCAGGCCGCGCCCGCGCAGTTGCGCGAGCACGGCCGTCACGTCGGGGAAGAGCTCCAGGGTCAGGCTCTTGGTGGCCCGGTCCAACTCCACCGCCAGCGGGCCGGCCTCCTCGGCGGGCACCCCGCACTCCAGGGCGCGCCGCCGCAGCCGGTCCACCTCCCAGGCCCGGTAGGTCGCTTCGTCCACCGAGTGGGCGCGGTGGTCCTCGCCGTCGGCGGGGCCGACCGACCACTGGTCGCCCCAGCGCTCGACGTACTCCCCGAGGCCGCGGCGCTCGAACACCGAGGCGTGGCTGGGCGGCATCGGTGGCACCAGCCGGACCAGGGTGCCGTAGAAGTCGAAGATCACGGCCTTGACGGCGGGCGACCCACCGGGTCGCTGGGCGGTGGTCACGGGATCAGTACCGCCCGTGCCGGCGGGGGAAGTAGTCCTGGCAGTCGCCCTCGCGCTCGATGTCCACGGTGGCGCAGTGCAGTCCGCCGCCGAAGGGGCCGACCGCGCGGAACGGAATCGGGACGATCTCGAAGCCGTACGAGGACAGCTGCTCGGAGAGGGCGACCTCCTTCTCCTCGATGCAGAGGGTGTTCTCGTCCAGGTTGAGCATGTTCCCGGCGAGCCACGGGCTGCAGAAGGACAGCTTCGGCGGGTGGTCCCAACTCGCCGGCTGCACCGCCTCGATGATCTCCCAGTCGTTGAGCCGGTAGAACTCCATCAGCTCGGGGTCGGCGAGCCGCTCCCCGCAGTGCAGCACCAGCCCGGGGCGCAGCGGCACCCAGGTGGCGTCGATGTGCAGGGGATGGGTGTTGGTGGAGGTCACCGCGTGCACCCGGTGGTCGGGGAAGTGGCGCTTGAGCCAGTCGAATCCACTGCGGTTGGTGACGAAGGAGAGCTGGACGAAGAGGTCCTTGCCGAAGCGGGCGATGTCGGCCGCGTCGAACAGCGGCTCCTCCTCCGTCAGCACCAGGTCGTAGTCACGGACCTTGGCGAGCTGCACCTCGGTGGGCAGGTCGTGGTACGTGTCCCAGAAGTCGGTGCGGTAACTGGCGTCGGTCAGACGGGGCTTGGGGGCGGCCTCCCAACGCATCCGGGCGTCGGACTTGAAGAGGTCCTGGAGGATCGGCCGGTAACAAAGGTACTCGAACCAGCGGCTGCGGTACGACATGGTGGCTTCGAGGACCTCGTTGCCGACCGTCAGCAGCAGGTCGCGCGGCGGCATGCAGCCCGACATGGTCTCCTGCTCCCAATCGGGCGTGGAGACCTTCTGGTTGAAGTCCAGCGGGGTGGGGCGGTCCACCCGTACCCCCCGCCGGCGCAGCAGGTCGGCGAAGGAGTCCAACTGCTCGTTGGCCTCGGCCATCATGTCGGCCGGCATCGTGCCGTAGGTGCCGAGGGGGAAGCCGTCCTCGGGGAAGTCTCTGGCCACGGCCGGCTCGGGTGCCTGGACCACCGCGGCGTCGGCCCGGCCGACGATCACGTGGCGCAGCGGATCCCAGCCGTTCCAGGAGTTGACCCGGGTGGGTCGCAGGTCCGAATCGCCGACCGTCGTGTCGGGGTTAGTCACGGGTAACACCTCTCGATAGGGCAACGCCGGGGACAGCAGGAGAAAAATGTGTCAGATGTTGCGCCACCGTCAAGGGTGCCCAAGAGGCACATCCTAGTGTTTTGCGTCAATTAACGACTGGCCATCGGACGGTACGGCTGCTTCTCGGCCACGCCTTCCCCGTGCGAGCGGGGGGCAATCCAAAACAACAACGTTCCATAATCCACGTCTCATCCTGGCCAAAAAGCGCCCCACCGGTAGTTTGCCGGTGTGCGCTGGGTAGATAGCAGCCCGGTTCAACCAGTCCTTGAAAGGCGGAGAATCATGCCCTTGCGCTTACCCCGCTTCACCTCGACTCTCGGGACCGTCGCCGTGATCGCCTCGCTCGCCGCGTGTAGCTCGGACGATTCCGCCGGAGGCAGCGGTGACCCCGACTCCCTGACCGTCTGGCTGACCATCGATGCTAGGGAGAGCTGGCCCGATCTGGTTGCCTCCACGAACAAACGATTCGCGGAGCAGTACCCGGACACCAAGGTCAAGGTGCAGTACCAGCAGTGGCCGAGCAAGAACCAGAAGATTGACGCCGCCCTCGCCGGCCGGGTCGTACCAGATGTAGTGGAGATGGGCAATAGCGAGACCACCAACTACATCATCAACGGCGCCTTCTCCCCTCTGGAGAAGAAGGATTTCGAGCATTCGGAAGACTGGCTTCCGGCGCTGGCCGACGCATGTGAACACAAAGGGAAGACATACTGTGTGCCCTACTACGCCGGGGCCAAGGTGGGGATCTACCGGACGGATATCCTGAAGAAGGTGGGCGTCACGGAAGCACCCACCACCTATCCCGAACTCCTCTCGGTCCTCGACAAGGTGAAGGCCGAGTTCGGCACCAAGGACAAGAACTTCTCCGCCTTCTATATGCCGGGCCGCTACCCGCACGCCGCCATGGCCTGGGTCAAGGACGCCGGGGGCGAGATGGCCGTCGAGGAGAACGGCCGCTGGCGCGGGGCGCTCTCCTCCCCCGAGTCGCGCCAGGGGCTGACCACCTGGAAGAAGCTGATCGACGACTACTACGTCGGTGACCGCTCCAAGGACAACGGCGACGAACCGGGTGTGGTGGGCCAGGGCAAGGTCGCCATGTTCTACGGCAACACCTGGGAGGCCACGGCCGCCACGGACCCGCGCAGCGGCGGCAACACCGCACTGCGCGGCAAGTTCTCCACCTTCGCCTTCCCGGGCCCCTCCGGTGAGTTGCTCCCGCCCTACCTCGGGGGTTCCCTGCTGGCGGTGCCCGCCAAGTCCGGCAAGCAGGAGCTCGCCCGGGACTGGATCAAGCTCTTCACCGACCACAAGTCGCAGCAACAGCTGATCAAGGCCCAGACCCTGCCGAACAACAGCGTCCAGCTGCGGGACGTGCCCGCCGACGGACCCAACGGCCCGTCCGCGCGCTCGGCCGAACGCGGTTGGGTGACCCCGCTGGCGCCCGGCTGGGTGGCCGTGGAGAAGTCCAACATCCTGCCCGCGATGCTCCAGGACATCGCCACCGGGAAGAAGTCGGTGCAGCAGGCCACCGAGGACGCCGACCGCGAGATCGACGCCCTGATCAACGAGAACTGACACCCCCACCACCCCCGTCGGACCTCGCCCCGCTCCACCCCTCGTCGGACCTCACCCCACTCCGCCACCCCACTCCCCTGCCTCTCCAACCCCCCGCACCCCCACCCCCCACCCCACTCACTTAGACGTGTTCACCCCACCCCCACCCCACCCATTGCGTCGGTCGTGCGTGCGCAGGACGCACCGCGGGCGACGATTCGAGGAGCCTCCGCATGGTGACCACAGACCCACCGGACTCCGTCGCCGTCTCCCCGCCCGTCCCCCCGGCGCCCGCCGGGGGGACGGGCCGGCGGGCCCGGCCGCCGCTGAGTCGGCTGATCCCGTACGTCCTGATCGCCCCGACGGTGCTGGCGCTCGTCGCCGTCCTCGGCTACCCCCTGATCGAGCTGGTGCTGCTGTCCTTCCAGGACATGACCCGTCGGGAGCTGTTCGCCGGCACCGAACCGCCCTGGGCGGGGCTGCGGCAGTACCGCACCATCGCCACCGACGGGTTCTTCTGGACGGTCGTCGGGCGCACCGCGCTCTTCACCACCGTCGCCACCGTCCTGACCATGGCCCTGGCCATGGGGGTGGCGCTGTTGGGCCGCCGCGTCTCCCCCTGGGTGCGGTTGCTCATGGCCGGCGTGCTGGTCGCCGTGTGGGCGATGCCGGTCATGGTGGCGGCGGCGGTCTTCCGCTGGTTGGTGGACGCCGACTACGGCGTCATGAATTGGCTGCTCAGCCAGGTGCCCGGGCTCGACTTCAGCAAGCACAACTGGTTCGAGAACCCCTGGCAGGGCTTCACCGTGGTGGTCGCCGTGGTCGTCTGGGGTTCGCTGCCCTTCGCCGCGATCACCCTCCAGGCAGCCCTGACCCAGGTCCCGCCGGAGCTGGAGGAGGCCGCCACCGTCGACGGCGCCACCCGGCCCCAGATCCTCCGGCACATCGTCTTCCCCGTGATCAAACCGGCGTTCGTGGTGGTGACCACGCTCAACGCGATCTGGAACTTCGGGGTGTTCAACCAGATCTGGCTGATGCGCACGGGCCAGCCGGAGAAGGAGTACTACCTGCTCGGCGTGTACTCGTTCATCGAGTCGTTCGCCGTGAACCGCTACAGCACCGGGGCGGCCATCGCGGTCGTCACCGTCCTTCTGCTGCTCGTCGGGGCAGTGGTGTACGTCCGTCAGCTCGTCAGGATGGGAGAGGCCGAATGACCACCGCTTCCGCTCCGGCCCGCGGTGCGCGACGGCGCCGCTCGCGCAGGGCCAACGCCCTCGGTCTGCTGTTCTGCACCGTGATGGCCTTCCCCCTGTACTGGATGCTCCTCACCGCGATCCGGCCCTCGTCCGAGATCCGCAGCAATCCGCCGCAGTTCTGGACCTCGGAGCCGACCCTCGACAACTTCCGCCGGGCCATGGCCTCGGAGACCTTCTGGTCGAGCGTGCGGGCGAGCGCACTGGTCGGGGTGGGGACCGTGGTGGTCTCGCTGCTGATCGGAGTGGCGGCGGCCTATGCGGTGGCCCGGTTCTCCTTCTTCGGGCGCCGGGCGTTCGTGGTGGTGATCCTGTCCGTGCAGATGATCCCGTTGGCCGGCCTGATCATCCCGCTCTACCTGCTGCTCAGTGACGCCGGGCTGACCGACAGCCTGGTCGGCGTGGTCCTCACCTACCTGGTGTTCATGCTGCCGTTCACCGTCTGGTTGTTGCGCGGCTTCGTCGCCGGGATCCCCGTGGAGCTGGAGGAGGCGGCCATGGTCGACGGCTGCACCCGGGCCGGGGCCTTCCGTCGGGTGACGCTGCCGTTGCTGGCGCCCGGGCTGGTCGCCACGTCCATCTACGCCCTGGTGCAGGCGTGGAACGAGTACGTCCTGGCCTACGTACTGCTGTCCAGCACCGACAAACAGACCGTCTCCATCTGGCTCGTCTCCTTCCAGACGAGCTTCGGCACCGACTACGGCGCGCTGATGGCGGGAGCCACGCTCACCGCCCTGCCCGTCGTGGTCTTCTTCATGATCGTGCAACGCCGGGTGGCGGCCGGCCTCACCGTGGGAGCCGTCAAGGGATGACCACGTGCGACCAGCAACCTCCGGCGGGGTCGTGTGCGACCCTCCGCACCGGATCGACCCGCGGCGCCCGACGCAGTGCGCCGCGCAGCGGACACGACCTACGCACCAGCAGGGGAAAGCCCGGACCACGACCGGGCTCCGGGGACGGTTCCCCCCTCCCCGGGGAAAGACCGAGGGCATGGTGCCGGCGGCGCCTGCCCTCTTGACCAGCAGGAGAACTCTGTGACGTTCGACCGTCTTGACCTGGTGTCCAAGCTCTACCAGCCGTCCGGCTGGCCACGCGTGCTGGAGGCCGCCGCGGGGAAGTCCACCACCGCTCCCCTGGTGGTGGACCTCGACCCGACGACCTTCTGCGATCTGGCCTGCCCCGAGTGCATCAGCGGCAAGTTGCTCAACCAGGGACGGTTCACCCCCGAGCGCCTCGCCGAGCTGGCGCAGGAACTCATCGACATGTCCGTCCGCGGAGTGGTCCTCATCGGCGGCGGCGAACCACTGGCGCACCGGGGCACCCGTCAGGTGCTGCGGATGCTCGGTGAGGCGGGCATAGCCATCGGCGTGGTCACCAACGGCACGATGATCAAGCAGAATCTGGAGGAGTTGGCCGAGTACGCGGCCTGGGTCCGGGTCTCGATGGACGCCGGCACCCTGGAGACGTACGGGAAGTTCCGGCCCGACCGCAAGGGCCGCAGCGTCTTCGACAAGGTCGTCGGGAACATGCGGCTGCTGGCCGAGGTGAAGAAGGGCGCACTGGGCTACTCCTTCTTGGTGATGACCCGTCAGGAAGCGGACGGCACGATCGTCAGCAACCACCACGAGGTGCTGGAAGCCGCCGGACTCGCCCATGACATCGGCTGCGACTACTTCGAGACCAAGGCGATGTTCGACGACGGGCACCATGTGATCCAGGTGGCCGACGACCTCCTGAAATCCGTCGACGACCAACTGGACGAGGCCGAACGGCGCTGGGCGAGCGACTCCTTCCAGATCATCAACTCATCCACCCTGACCTCGTTGCGCAACCGGGTGGGCGCGGTCCAGCCCAAGGACTACCACCGCTGCCAGGTGGCGGAGCTACGCACCCTGATCACCCCGTCCGGGGTCTACGTCTGCTCGTACCACCGGGGGAACTCCCAGGCGAAGATCGGGGACGCGGTCACCGAGCGGCTGCCCGACATCTGGGAGAACGCGGACCGGGGGATCATCGACCCCACCCGGGACTGCCGCTTCCACTGCGCACGTCACCGCTCCAACCTCGAACTGGAGAAGATCGCGGTCGAAGCGGTGACGCCGGAGGGTCCTGACTACGACCCCTTCATCTAGGGCACCGGGCTCGCAGCGGGCTCCGGACCCGCGGCCCGGGTGGGAATCACCCGGGCCGCGGGGTACTGCTCCCCGAGCGCCCCGCGCACGGCGGACGCGATCCCGTCGGCGTCGGCGGTGCGGCACACCCCCACCAGGGAGCCGCCGCCGCCGGCCCCGCTGAGCTTCAACCGCAGCCCCGCGGAGCCGAGGGCCAGCTCCCGCAGTTCCTCCAGGACGGGGGTGGACATCCGCTGGTGGTCGCGCATGGTGACGTGGGCGCGGTCCATGGCCCCGGCGAGGCCGTCCAGGTCCCGGGCCCCGATCGCCGACCACGCCTGAGTCGCCGCCTCGTCGGCCTCCTTGCGGTACAGGGCCAACGCCGGGTCTCCGGTGGCCAGTTGTTCGCGCACCACCCGGATGTGGTCACCGGTGTCCTTGCGGGTCGCCGAGTCCAGCACCAGCACGGTCCAGTCCTCGGGGAAGACGGCACGGTCCCGGATCACGGGCAGCCCGGTGGTGCGGCCCTCCAACAGCAGCGCACCGCCCTCGATGACCGCCAGGTGGTCCATGCCGCCCCCGTTGAAGCGGGCGAACTCGAAGGCGTACGCCCACTGGGCGAGCGTGGCGTCCGGGACGCCCGGTGCCGGGACGCACAGTCGGGTGTACGCCCGCAGCAGCGCCACGATCAGGGCGGTGGACGAGGACAGCCCGCTCGCCGAGGGCGCCGCGCTGTGCACCCGCACGGCGGGCGGCCGGGGGTCGAGACCGGGCAGCCGCTCGCGCAGGTACGCCCACACCTCCTCGGGCCAGCCCTCGGCGGGCGGCGCGGGCGGGCCGGGGACCGTCTCCACGACGGTGGTCAACTCCAGGGCGAGGCTGACGGACCGGCCGCCGAGCCAGTCCAGGTCCTCACCGGCCAGACAGGCCCGGCAGGGCACTTCGGCGCGTGCCACGCGCTCGGTGGTCACCGGGTACGGAACCTTCCTACGGGCGTCACGGGGGTCATGCCGCCTGCTCCGCCAGCCAACCCGGCAGGGCCTCGGGCGTGGCGTTCAACCAGTTCACGTACCGCTCCACCCCGTCCGCGACGGAGATGCCGGGGCGCCAGCGCATCAGCTCGTAGAGCCGGTCGGTGTCGGCGTAGCCCCCGAGGGGGTCGTCGGCGGGCCGGGGGGTGGTGATGAAACGGGAGCCCGGGAAGTGCGGGGCGATCAGCTCGCCCACGTCGCGCACGGAAGTCGGCTTGCCGCTGCCGACGTTGACGGTCGCCCCGACGACGCCGTCCTCCACCAGGGCGAGCGCGGTGGCGGTGGCGATGTCGTCCACGTGGACCAGGTCGCGGACCTGGACGCCGCCGCCGTTGAGCCGCATCGGCAGCCCGAGCCGGGCGTGCATCGCCAACCAGGCGACCATCCAGGAGTGGCTTCCCGGCTTCGGCACCTGGGGGTCGCCGTAGACCGAGAAGTAGCGCAGCACCGAGAAGTCGATCCCGGCGGCGCCGAGCAGCAACCGGGTCTGGTGTTCGGCCCACAGCTTGGAGTTGGCGTAGACGGACAGCGGATGCAGCGGCTGGTCCTCGTGGAAGGTCTGCGGGCCGTCCGAAGCGGCGGTGCCGTTGCCGTACACGGCGGCCGACGAGATCAGCACCAGCCTGCGCACCCGCGCAGCCACCGCCTCCTCCAGGACGACCTCGGTGCCCTCGATGTTGGCCTTGAAGGCGATGTCGGGTCTGCGGGTGCACGCGGCCACATCGGCGTAGGCGGCGGCGTGGACGACGAGTTCGGCGCCGTCCATCGCCTTCCGCACCAACGCCCGGTCCCGTATGTCGCCCACCACCAGGCGGGTCGCGTGCCGTTCGGCACCGAACAGTGCGTGGATGGAATCCGGATAGGCGTCCATGCGGTCGAGGACGGTCACCTCCGCCTCGGCCCCGCGCAGCAGGGCGGTCAGCCGGCTGCCCACCAGGCCCGCGCCTCCGGTCACCACGACTCGGGAGCCCCGCAGCTTTTCCAGTCGCACGGACCGGAAGTCACCTGAGCCAATGGCTTCGCCATCGGTCTTCTCAGTCATACGGACTCCTTTAACGGTGATACGTATGGGATGCAGCGCAGACAGCATGAACGATCATCGTTGGCCGTAACCAGGGGGCCTTTTCGGCGCTTGAGCGGCCATGGAAGACCCTTGCGTAATTTCCGAAATTCGCCAGTGCCTTCGGACGGGAAGTGTGCAGCGGGATGACCGGGAGATTCGGTCGTACCGCGGCTTCGTCCGTCCATCGGGCACCAGGAACACCCAAAACACGGAGGACCTGTGACGCGCTATCGCATCAGCGGCTCGGTGATGACCCACCCCAAGCGGCTGGCCGCCGCCGAGGCGTTGGCCCGGTCGGCTCCCCCGGGAGCGCTGCACGTGGTGACGGACCCCGATCCCGACGGCGAACCGTCGGCCCTGCGCACCGCGCTGGTGGCCTGGTCGTCCATCGAGGAGGGGGCCACCCACCACCTCGTGCTCCAGGACGACCTGATCCTGTCCGGGGCGCTCTTCGAACGGGTCCAACGGGCGGTGGAGCAGCGGCCCGATGCGGCACTCGCCCTGTTCGCGCTCTGGGACTCGCGCAACGGCGCGGCGGTCCGGCTCGCCGCGATGGCCGGGGCCCGCTGGGTGCGCGCGGTCAACGAGTACTTCCCCTGCCTGGCCGTGGTGCTGCCCCGCGAGGTGGCCGCCGACTACGTGCGGTACGGCAGCTCGCGGTTGGGCACCTGGCCCGACGACATCCTGCTGCGGCAGTTCCTGCGCAGCCGCGGGGTGCCCGCCTACGTGGCGGCGCCCAGCCTCGTCGAACACGACGACCGGGGCAGCATTTCCGGCAACGCCTTCCGCGGGCCGCGGCGCTCGGTGTGCTTCCTGCCCGATGACCGCGGGGGCGACGAGAGCATTTCCCTGGACCGACCGCGGGTGGTCCCCTTCTTCAAGAACGGGACGGCCCAGTGCGCGGTGCGGGTGGCCGGCCCGGGCCCGGAAAGATGGCTGCACCTGGAATGCACGGAATATCTCTCCGGGCTCGGCGTGAACGTGAACAGATATAAATCGGCCAATGTCGAGTTGACTGAAGCACCCGACCCGGAAGCGGCTCGGGAAACCTGGCTGACCGCATTCACCATGGGATTCGCCCATCGGGCGGAGGGACGGGGCGACGTCCTTTCCCGGACAGCGGCCTGCGCCGAGGCGCTGGCCACCATCGGCCCCGGCGGGGTCAGTGCCCGCCAGAGCGAGGAGCGGATCGCCGCACTGCGCGCGAACCTGGCCGAGGTCGCCGCCGCCGGGGTCACCGCGGGGCTGGACGCCGGTCGTACGGCGGGGGCCCGTCCGGTGCGCTCCGGGCGGCGGGTCACCGTGTTCGGGGCGGCCAGCCCGCTGGGCGAGCACGTGGTGCACGGACTCGCCGCCCGCGGACACCGGGTGACCCTGGGGTCCCCGGCCGACACCGCCGCCGCGGGCACGCGGTCGAATCGGGACGCACTCGTCGACCTGCGCCCCCTGCGGCAGGCCGCGGACGGCGGGGACACCGGGGTCCTCGTCCGGAGCGCCGACGGCCCTGCGGTCACCCTGCGCACCGGCGACCTCTACGGTCCGGGCTGCTCCCCCCGCACCCCGATCGGCCGGATGGTGTGGAACGCGCTGCGCAGCCGCCCCGTCGTCCTCACCGACCCGCCCGGTCGACCGTTGCGTCCGCTGCACACCTACGATCTGGTCGGCGCGCTGTGCCGGGTGTTGGACGAACCCCCGGCGGCCGAGGTGCTCGAACTCCCCGAGGAGACCGCGGTGTCGCCCGGCGCCATGGCGGAAGCGGTGCTGAGCGCGGTGCGCCCGGTCGGCGTCGAAACGGTCACCGCCCCACCGCGCACGGCTCCCGTGCCGGACGTCCGGGGGGCCGGTGCCCCCCGGCTCCAGGGGTGGAAGCCGACCGTGGACCTCCACCACGGGCTGCACACCTACATGCAGTGGCTGGCGTACGAAGGGCTCGCCCTCAGCGGCACCTGAGCGGGGCCGGGGCCGGCCCGGTCAGGAAGGTGCCGGGCCGCCCCGTTGCCAGGACCAGGCGGCGATGCCCACGCGGTTGCGCGCCCCGATCTTGCCCTGGATGTTGGCGATGTGGGTCTTGGCGGTGCCCGCGGAGATGAACAGCCGGGCACCGATCTCGGCGTTGGTCAGCCCCTCGGCGACCAGGTGCGCGATCTCCTCCTCGCGGGCGGTGAGGGCGGCGGGCGGCGGCGGGCCTTGGGACGGCCGCGCGTCCTGCGCTTCGCGGAGCAGCCGGACGGTCAGTTGGGGGCTGATCAGCACGTCCCCCGCCATGGCCGCCCGTACGCCCTCGATGAGCAGCCCGGGCCCCGACCGCTTCAGCAGGAAGCCGCAGGCCCCCTCGCTCAGGGCGGTGCGGACGTAGTCGTCGTGGTCGAAGGTGGTGACGACGAGCACCCGCACCGGGTCCGCGACGCCGGGCCCGGCGAGGCGGCGGGTGACCTCCAGACCGTCCAGGCCCGGCATGCGGATGTCGGCGATCACCAGGTCGGGGCGGAGCTCCCGGGCCAGGGACACGGCGGCGAGCCCGTCCGCCGCCTCTCCCACCACGGTCATGTCCGGTTGGGAGCCCAGGATCAGCCGGAAGCCGCTGCGTACGTCGTCCTGGTCGTCGGCGAGGAGGATGCGGGTGCTCATGTGGTGCCCTTCGGGTGATGCGTACGGTCCGTGCGGTCCGTGTGCTGCCGGCGGTCCGGGCGGTCCAGCTGGTCCGTGTCTTCCGGGCGGTCGGGGCGGTCCGTGGTGGGGAGTTCGGCGGTCAGTCGCCAGCCGCCGCCGGTGAGCGGGCCGGCCGTGAGGGTGCCGCCGAGGGCCTTCGCATGCTCGGTCAGGGCGGTCAGCCCGAGGCCGCCGCCGCCCCGGGACCGGGGAAGGGAGCGACCGGGGGACGGGCGGCGCGTGCGGTCGTTGGCCACCTGGAGCCGTACCGCCGTGGGGGTGAGGCTGAACCGGACGTCCACCCGGGAGGCGTCGGGCGCGTGCCGACGTACGTTCGTCAGTGCCTCGACCACGATGCGGTGGGCCGCGGCGCCCGCTTCCCGGGAGAGGGCCGCCACCACGTCCGGTTCGCAGCGCAGTTGCACGTCGATGCCCTGCGCCTGCCCGAACCGGTCTACCAGTGCAGGGAGTTGATCGATCCCGGGCGGCGGCTCGGCGGGTGCGGGGGCGTCCTCCCCGTGCAACATCGCCACCGTGCGGTCCATCGCGGCCAGCGCACTGAGTCCCGCCCGTTCTATGCGCTCCAGCGCGAGGACCGCCTGACCGGGGTCGTTCGCCGCCACGAAGCGGGCCGCCTGGGCCTGAACGACGATGCCGCTGATGTCGTGCGCCACGAAGTCGTGCAGGTCCCGGGAGAGCAGCAGCCGTTGGGCGCGCCGGGCCTCGGCGACCGCGTCCCGGTGGCGCCGCGCGGCCCGGCGCGGGACGAGCCCGGTGGCGATCGCCGCCAGTGCGGGCAACAGCCAGAACACCGCCACGCCGGTGCGCTCCAGCACTCCCCCGTCGACCAGCGGCACGGGCCACGCGGCCACCGCGAGCGCGGTTGACGGCACGGCGAGCCAGGTCTCGCGCCGGGGCGACCAACGGGCCACCACCGCGATCAGCACCAACAACAGCCCGGACTCCACGAGGCTCCAGGACGCGCGGGTGACGCCCGTGCTGACGCCGGTGGCGGGAACACCGAAGGTCGAGAGCAGCGAGAGCGCGGCGCAGACCGCGGTGGGCCGGGCCAGCCGGGTGGGCACGGTACGGATCCACAGGGCGTGGACCAGCGCCCCGGCCAGCAGAGCGGCGGACGCCAGCGCTGGTACCGCCACCAGCAGGTTCACGATCGCCGCTCCCGTCATGCCCCTCAACTCCCCCGCCGTCCACCGAAGATCACCAGCCTAGGGTGGCGGCCGGCCGCCCGGGCTCCCCCGATCGGCAGAGATCGGGCGGTGCGGTCCGGAGTCCCTGTGCCGATCAGCGGATGGGCGACAACGGGGGCCGTCGGCCAGGCTGTTTCCCGTAGCCACCCGGCCGAATCATCGAGCCGCATCCCCACGAGCCGTATCCCCACGGGAGTCGTCCATGCGCAGCACCGCACTCCGCACGCCCGGCGCGATCGGCGCCGCCACCGCGCTCCTCGTCGTCCTCGCGACCGCCGCCACGTCCACCGCGGCGGCACCGACCGGCCGGGACCCGCAGCCGGCCGCCGCCGCGCGACCCCTGGCTCAGGGCACCGGCGCAAGCACCGCGGCGCGGGAGTCCGCGGACCCGGCCCCCGCCGAGGAGTCCGCCGCCCGTGCTGCGCGGTCCCCGCGCGCCGCGAAGCCCCCGGCCCGCGTCGAGGGGTCGGCCCGCATCCACTACGCCTACTCCCCCGAGGACACCATCCGCTTCAGCGTGCACGCCGAGGCCGCGCCCTTCACCCGACCGCTGCCCGCGCCACGGGGCGAGCGGGGGTTGCCCACGGACGCCCGGGGGACGGTGCGGATCTCCCACCGGGTCGCCTCGACGGGCTTCACCGCGTGGTCCGTGGCGGACGTGGACTGCCTCGTCACCGGTGGCAGCACCGCGACCCTCACCGCGATCGTCCGCGCGTCGAACACGGGGGAGCGGGGCACCCGGTTCGGCATCAGCGTGCAGCAGGGCCGGGACGGGCGGCCCGACCGGCTCGGTTTCGGCTGGGGCGTGGCGAACGCCGGTGCCGAGGGCACGGGGACGTGCATGGCGCCGGCTCCCTTCGCGCCCGTGGTGCGCGGCGGCTACCGCGTCACCCACGCCGACCTGCCCCCGATGCCCCCGGCCCCCCCGTCCACGTCCACCCCACGGCCGGAGGCCCGGCGCGGCTGAGCGCCGACCGCCCACCCACAGTGATACGTGTACATCGCCTTTCGGCCAACCCGAGTGACCGGACGGTTCGTGGGGCGGAGGTATTCCGGGTGAAAGGTGGGTGAAATCTTGGGCAACTCGCTGGCGCGGGAGTGAGGTTCGGCCGTAATGCGGGGAACCGGGTCCGACTTCCGTGCAGGTGCGGCAGAGTCGGTGATCCACGCGGGGCAGGCCCGAACGGGAACGACGGGCCGCCTCGGTCCTGTCCCCCACCAGGAGGCCCGATGTCCCCCCGTTCGCGCCTGTCCCGTCCGTTGCGTCTCACGCTGACCGTCGCGCTTCCGCTGGCCCTCGTCGGCGGGGTCGCCTTCACCGCGACCGCCGGTGTGGTGTCCGGTGACGGGGCGGAGGTCCGCGGTGCTCCCGAAGTCGTGGGGTCCGCCGTGTTGGACGAGATCCCGCTCGCGGAGTTCAGCAACGGTCTGATCCCCGGCTCGGTCGACAACGACCGCGGTGTCCACCTGGGCATCGGCAGCGACCTGTACCCGGCGGACCGCCCGGGCGAGTTCTGGGCGCTCACCGACCGGGGCCCCAACGGGCTGATCACCGTGGCCGGGAAGAAGCGCCGGACCTTCGCCGTACCGGAGTTCAACCCGGCGATCGTCCGGGTGAAGGTCGAGGGCGAGCGGGTGCGGGTGCTCGGGGCGGTGCCGATCACCACCCGCTCCGGGAAGCCGGTGACCGGGCTGCCGAACCAACTGTCGCGCGACGAGGCCCCCTTCACGTACGACGCCAAGACGCCGCTGGAGGTGAACCCGAACGGGCTCGACACCGAGGGCCTGGTGCGGGCCGCCGACGGCTCGTTCTGGGTGGTCGACGAGTACAGCCCGTCACTGGTGCACCTCTCGGCGCAGGGCAAGGTGCTCACGCGCTACGTGCCCGAAGGGTTGAAGCTGCGGGGCGCCGACTACCCCGTGGTCGAGGCGCTGCCGTCGATCCTGCTGAACCGCAAGCAGAACCGGGGCTTCGAGGCGCTGACCGTGCTGCCCGGGGGTGATCTGGTGATCGCCGTGCAGAGCCCGTTGCTGGTGCCCGACAAGGCGTCCGGCGAGGCGTCCCGCAATCTGCGGCTGCTGCGGTTCTCGCCGGAGGAGGGCGAGGTGACGGGCGAGTACGCGTACCGGCTGGACCCGGTGAACGAGGTGGACCCGGCGGAGACGGACCCCTCGGAGCTGAAAGTGTCCGCGCTGGTCGCGACGGGCCCGCGCACCGTCCTGGTGCAGGAGCGCACGGACCGCACGGCGCGGCTGCACCGGGTGACGTTGCCGCGCGGCGAGGGCATCCTCGGGAGCCGCTGGGACGACCTGGAGACCTCCCCGAGTTACGAGCAGACCGCGGACCTGGCGGGCGCGGGGGTGCAGGTCCTCGCCAAGGAGTTGGTGGTGGACCTCGGCAAGGTTCCCGGGGTGCCGGGGAAGGTCGAGGGCGCCGCCCTGGTGGGCCGCGACACCCTCGCGCTCATCAACGACAACGACTTCGGCATGTCGGACGGTCCCGATGCGTTCGACGAGAACGGTCGGCTCCGGGACAGCGGACTGAACACCAAGGTCACCCACGTCAAGCTGCCGGCGCCGCTGAAGCGCTGAGCACCGGTGCGGCGCCCCGCCCCCGTCGCCGCGGGTGCGGGGCCGAGCGCCGCACCCGCGGCCGGACGGACGCGGCTGCACGGGGGCGCCGGGCCCACCGGCGGGGCGTCTCAGTCCAGGTAGCCGCGGAGTTGGTCGGCGAAGGCGTGGTCGCGGAGTTTGTTGAGGGTCTTGGACTCGATCTGCCGGATGCGTTCGCGGGTGACGCCGAAGAGCCGGCCGATCTCCTCCAGGGTGCGCGGGCGGCCGTCGGCGAGGCCGTAGCGGAGTTGGACGACCTTGCGTTCGCGTTCCCCGAGGGTGGACAGCACGGCGTCGAGGTGTTCGCGCAGCAGGAGGAAGGCCGCGGACTCGACGGGGGACGCGGCGTCGCCGTCCTCGATGAGGTCGCCGAGCGCGACGTCGTCCTCCTCGCCGACCGGGGCGTGCAGCGAGACGGGTTCCTGGGCCAGCCGCAGCACCTCGCTGATCCGCTCCGGCGACAGGTCGAGTTGGGCGCCGACCTCCCCGGCGGTCGGCTCGTACCCGTACTCCTGGAGCATGCGGCGTTGGACGCGGACCACCCGGTTGATGAGTTCGACGACGTGCACGGGGACCCGGATGGTGCGGGCCTGGTCGGCCAGGGCGCGGGACATGGCCTGGCGGATCCACCAGGTGGCGTACGTGGAGAACTTGTAGCCGCGGGCGTAGTCGAACTTCTCGACGGCCCTGATCAGTCCGAGGTTGCCCTCCTGGACGAGGTCCAGCATGGTCAGGCCGCGGCCGACGTAGCGCTTGGCGACGGAGACCACGAGCCGGAGGTTCGCTTCGATGAGGCGCCGTTTGGCGATCCGGCCCAGGACGACGAGCCGGTCGAGTTCGCCGGCGAGCCGTGAGTCGAGGTCGTGGGCGGTGTGCAGTTTCTCCTCGGCGAAGAGTCCGGCTTCGACGCGGCGGGCGAGTTCGACCTCGTCGGCTGCGGTCAGCAGGGGGATGCGGCCGATCTCCCGCAGGTACTGGCGGAACAGGTCGGAGGAGGTGCCGCTCGGGGCGTGCGGACCGGCCGGCGGCGCGGGGTCCGGCCGGGCGGCCGGTTCGCTCGGGGCGGTGGCTCCGGGCGGGTCGTCCCGGTCGGCGGTGGCCGGGCGACAGCCGGCGGACGCGGTCGCTTCGGGGTGGTGCGGTGCGGTGCTCTGCGCGGGCACTGCTGGCAGGGTCCGGGCAGCGGGGGCGCGGGTGTCGTGGGGCGACTGGGCGAGGGTCTGGGTCTGGGTCTGCACGGCGGCGACCTCCAGGGGGTTCGCTGCTGAGGCGAGCGACAGGGGGAACGACGGGACCGACGGGACCGGTCGCGCCGCTCCCGCCCCGTACGCGTATGAGCGGAACCGCGGGGGTGAAGGGTCCGTCAGGGACGGACCGGCCGCGCTCCGGGGACTCAGGCACCGACCCCAGTGTGCTGTACGACACATCCCCGCCACGAGGGGCGTGCGGGGTATTTTTTGCGCCCGGTGCGTGACCGCGTGCTCACGGGTGCCGATGCGTGCGGGCCGGCGGACGGTGGCCCGCCCGGTCCGGGGTCGGCGCCCCCGGGGCGGGGGTCAGAGTGCGCCCGCGCCGTGCTGCTGGAGGGACTGGTCGTACTGCTGGAGGACCCAGAGTTCGTTCTGCACGGCGGCCAGATGGGCCGGGTCACCGCCCGCGCCCAGCCGGGCCAGGGTCGACTGGATGTCCCGGACACGGCGCTCCACGGCGCGCCGGCGGACGGCGACGAGCTGTTCGCCGGCGTAGACCTCGTCGACGGTGCGGCGCATGATCGCCTCGACGGCCAGCTCGGTGACCATGGCGCGGACCCGGTCGTCGGGGGCGGCCTCACGGACCCGGACGAGGTACGCCTGGGAGTCCTGGACGCCCCGTTCGGCGCCGCCGGCCTCCATGACGGCATCCCGGACGGCGGCGTAGGGCTCGGCGGTGAACTCGTCCGCGCCGTAGGCGTCGAAGGCAGGTGAGACGAGTTCGGGGCGCTGGAGGGCGAGCTTCAGCAGTTCGCGTTCGGTGGCGTGGACCGCGTTGCGCAGGTTGAGGGCGGGGCCCTGGGGGCGGCGGGGGGCGCTGTTCTCGTGGGCGGAGGCCGTCCGGGTCCGGTCCGGGGCGGGGCCCTGGCCGCCGCGGTCACGGGCCCAGCGGGCGATCTGTGCGACGCGCTTGACGACGAACTGGGTGTCGAGGATGCCGACGAGACCCGCGAGCTGCACGGCGACCTCGTGTTGGGAGGCGCTGTTCTTGATGCGGGCGACCACCGGGGCGGCCTCGTCCAGGGCGGCGGCGCGGCCGGCGGGGGTGTCGAGGTCGTAGCGGGAGACGATCTGCCGCAGGGCGAACTCGAACAGCGGGGTGCGGGGCTGCACCAGGTCGGCGACGGCCTGGTCGCCCCCGGCCAGCCGCAGGTCACAGGGGTCCATCCCGTCGGGGGCGACGGCGATGTACGTCTCGGCGGCGAACTTCTGGTCGTCCTCGAAGGCGCGCAGTGCGGCCTTCTGGCCGGCCGCGTCCCCGTCGAAGGTGAAGATCACCCGGGCGGAGCCGTTGTCCATCAGCAGGCGGCGCAGGATCTTGATGTGGTCGCTGCCGAACGCGGTGCCGCAGGTGGCGATGGCGGTGGTGACGCCCGCGAGGTGGCAGGCCATGACGTCGGTGTAGCCCTCGACGACCACGGCCCGGCTCACCTTCGCGATGTCCTTCTTGGCGAGGTCGATGCCGTACAGGACCTGGGACTTCTTGTAGATCGCCGTTTCGGGGGTGTTCAGGTACTTGGGGCCGTTGTCGTCGTCGCGGAGCTTGCGGGCACCGAAGCCCACCACTTCGCCGGAGATGTCCCGGATGGGCCACATGAGGCGACCGCGGAACCGGTCGATGGGGCCCCGGCGGCCCTCCTGGGACAGGCCGGACAGCAGGAGTTCCTTGTCGCTGAAGCCCTTGCCGCGCAGGAAGCGGGTGAGGTGGTCCCAGCCGGCGGGGCTGTAGCCGACGCCGAAGTGCTCGGCGGCGGACTGGTCGAACCCGCGGGAGGCGAGGAACTTGCGGCCGATCTCCGCCTCGGCGTTGGCGTCCAGCTGTTCGGCGTAGAACGTGGCGGCGATCTTGTGGGCCTCCACCAGCCGGATGCGCTCGCCGCGCTGGTTGCTGGGGTTGTAGCCGCCCTCCTCGTAGCGCAGGGTGATGCCCGCGCTCCCGGCGAGCCGCTCGACGGCCTCCGAGAAGGAGAGGTGGTCGACCTTCATCACGAACGTGATGGTGTCGCCGCCCTCTTGGCAGCCGAAGCAGTGGAAGAGCCCCTTGGACGGGCTGACCTGGAACGACGGCGACTTCTCGTCGTGGAACGGGCACAGGCCCTTCAGGTTCCCGCCGCCGGCGCTGCGCAGCTGGAGGTACTCGGACACCACGGCGTCGATCGGGACCGCGTCCCGTACCGCCTTCACGTCCTCGTCATTGATCCTGCCGGCCACGCCGCGATTCTACGGGGGAGCACCGACACTCCCGTGCCGCGCGGTGGTGCCGGGGCGTCCGTGGAGGACTCCGGCCCCGGCCCCACCGCGCGGCGGGGATCAGCCCGCGTCCACCGGGACCAGCGATTCCAGGGGGACGGCCGGGTCGGCGAGGGCGTTCGGGTCGACGCGGACACCGGACCGGATCAGTGCCTGCACCGGTGCGGTGACGTCCCACACATTGACGTTCATGCCGGCGAGCACCTTGCCGTCGGCCAGCCAGAAGGCGATGAACTCGCGCTTCCCGGCGTCCCCGCGGATCACCACCTGGTCGTAGGTGCCGGGCGGCGCCCAGCCGGAGTACTCCAGGCCCACGTCGTACTGGTCGGAGTAGAAGTACGGCAGCCGGTCGTACGTGACGTCCCGGCCGAGCATCGCGCGGGCCGCCGCCGGGCCGCCGTTCAGGGCGTTCGCCCAGTGTTCGACCCTGATCCGGCGGTCGAACAGCGGATGGTGCACGGAGGCGATGTCGCCGGCCGCGTGGATGTCCGGGTCGGAGGTGCGCAGGGCCAGGTCCACGGCGATGCCGCCGCCCTGGGACCGGTCCACCAGTTCCAGGCCCGCGGCCTGGGCGAGTGCGGTGCGCGGGGCCGCGCCGATCGCGGCGAGCACGTCGTGCGCCGGGTGCTCCTCGCCGTCGTCGGTCCGCACGGCCAGGACCAGGCCGTCCTCCCCGACGATCTCGGTGAGGCTCGCGCCGAAGTGGAACCGCACCCCGTGCTCGCTGTGCAGGTCGGTGAAGAGCTGCCCCAGCTCCGGACCGAGCACGCCGTGCAGGGGGGTCGGCCCCCGGTGCACCACTGTGACCTCCGCCCCGTAGGAGCGGGCCGCGGCGGCGACCTCCAGACCGATCCAACCGGCGCCCGCGATCACCAGGTGGCCGTTCTCCCGGCCGAGGTTCGTCAGCACCTGGCGCAGCCGCTCGCTGTGCGCGAGCCGCCGCAGGTGGTGGACGCCGACGAGCTGGGTACCGGGAACGTCGAGGCGGCGCGGTTCCGCGCCGGTGGCCAGCAGCAGCTTGTCGTACGCGATGGCCGTGCCGTCGCCGAGCCGCACCGTCCGGGTGGCCCGGTCGATGAGGTCCACGGTCTGCCCGAGGTGCAGCTCGACGTCGTGCTGCGCGTACCAGGCCGGTTCGTGGACGAAGACGCTGTCCCGTTCCGCCTTGCCGAGCAGATAGCCCTTGGAGAGCGGGGGGCGTTCGTAGGGGTGGTCGCGTTCGTCGCCGATCAGGATGACCCGGCCCGAAAAGCCCTCCTCGCGCAGGGTCTCGGCCGCTTTGGCGCCGGTGAGCCCTCCACCGATGATGACGAACGTCTGATCCTCGTCGACCACGTGATGCCTCCTCGTGAGCTATCCGCCAGGGTGAGCGTCCCGCACCGGGCGGGATGCGGGAAGAGGGGGTGACCCGATTAGGCCAGTGCTCGTCACGCGCCGTGGCGGTACCGGGGATTCCGCCCGCCGTCCCTCCTCAGGTGCGTGCCCCGGGGACCCGGCGTTCAGTCCCCCGGGCACGCGGACGCCACCGGTCAGTGGGCCGCCCGGGCGCCGACCGGCCCCGCGCGCACCGATCGCCGGCCGGGGGCGGGCGACCGGTGCGGCTGCGGTCAGTGACCGCCGGGGCGGCTGGTCAGCCGGGCGTGCAGGGCGGACGCCGAGGCGTCGGTGAGCGAGGCGATCTGGTCGACGATCACCCGCTTGCGGGCCCGGTCGTCGGGCTCCGCGTCGAACAGCGCGCGGAACTGCGGGTCGAGCCCGTACGGGGCCCGCAGCGTCAGCGCCTCGGCGAGTTCGGCGACGACGACGCGCTGCTCGGCCCTGATCCGTTCCTGTTCGGCCCGCTGCATCACGTACCGGTCGGCGACGGCCTTGAGGACGGCGCACTCCAGGGCGGCTTCCCGGGGGACGACGAGCTGCGCCGCGTACCGGGTGAGTCGGGCACCGGTGTGCCCCGGGTCCCAGCGGGCCCGGGTGGCGTGCTCGGCGGCCAGGCAGAAGCGGCCGATGAGCTGGCTGGTGGCGTCCTTGAGGCCGGCCTGTGAGGACGCCGATCCGTCGTAGCCGTGCGGCCACCACTCCTGGTCGAGCAGCCGGTCCAGGGCCGCGGCGAGTTCCGCCGGGTCGGTGTCGGCGGGGACGTAGCGGCCGACCGCCACGTCGAAGATGCCTTGCCGTTCCGGTGCGGAGTGCAGCACGTTCGGGTCGATGTGCCCGGCGTGCAGTCCGTCCTCCAGGTCGTGGACCGAGTAGGCGACGTCGTCGGACCAGTCCATGACCTGCGCCTCGAAGCAGGTGCGGTCGGCGGGGGCGCCGGCGCGGACCCAGTCGAAGACCGGGCGGTCGTCCTCGTAGACCCCGAACTTCGGGGAGGCCGGGTCGGTGGGGTGGCCGCCCAGGGGCCAGGGGTACTTGGTGGCCGCGTCCAGGGCCGCGCGGGTCAGGTTCAAGCCCACGCTGACCTCGGGGGCGCCGGGCGCGTCGGGCGGCGGGGCGAAGCGCTTGGGCTCGATGCGGGTGAGCAGGCGCAGTGACTGGGCGTTGCCCTCGAAGCCGCCGCAGTCGGCCGCCACCTCGTTGAGGGCCTGTTCCCCGTTGTGGCCGAACGGGGGGTGCCCCATGTCGTGGGAGAGGCAGGCCGTCTCCACCAGGTCGGGGTCACAGCCCAGGGCCGCGCCCAGTTCCCGGCCGACCTGGGCGCACTCCAGGGAGTGGGTGAGCCGGGTGCGGGGGCTGGGGTCCCAGGCCGGGCCGCGGCTGCCGGGGGCGACCACCTGGGTCTTGCCCGCGAGCCGGCGCAGCGCCGCGGAGTGCAGGACACGCGCCCGGTCGCGCTGGAACGCGGTGCGGCCCGGGCGTTTGTCGGCCTCGACCGCCCACCGGGCGGTGTCGGCCGAGTCGTAGGGGACCGCATCGGGCTCGGAGCGGAAGGTACGTGCCATGACCCCGACAGTAACCGGCCCGAACACCCCCTGACGGGGCACGGCCACAGGGAGGCGCCCCGACAGGGGCGCGAGGAACTGCGCGAAGCCACAGCGCACCGCACAGGACCACGCACCCCCAGCCGCACCGCGGACGAGCACGCCCCAGCCAGCCACCCTGGTCTACCCGAGTGCCCCCGCGGCGCAACCGTTCGGCCCGGAAGGGGTCAGGTCCGGTACGGACGCTTCTGTCGGCCCTCACGCAGGGTCAGGGCCCACCAGGTCAGCTGGTCGAGCATGCTCTTCGCCGCAGCCGCCGAGGGCGAGGGGTCCGACAGTCGGCCCTCGTCGTCGAAGCGGGACCCGGCATTGGCGAAGGAGACCGTGTCGCGCACGGTGACCGCGTGCAGTTCGGCGAGGACCTGACGGAGATGTTCGACCGCGCGGAGCCCGCCGGAGATGCCGCCGTACGAGACGAAGCCCACCGGCTTGGCGTGCCACTCCCCGTAGTGCCAGTCGATGAGGTTCTTCAGAGCGGCCGGAAACGAGTGGTTGTACTCGGGGGTGAGCACCACGAAGGCGTCGGCGTCGGCGAGCAGCGGGGAGACCTTGGCGAGTTCGGCGTCGATCCGCGGGGACGGTCTTTGGGGCAGGGAGGTGGGCAGGTCGGCGGCGGCGACGTCCACGAGGTCCGCGCTCAGTTCGGGGCGCTCGGCGATCTCGGCGAGCAGCCACTCGGCGATGACCGGCCCGAACCGGCCCTCCCGGTTGCTGCCGAGGACGACGGCGATCTTGAGGGGTGCGGGGGCGGACGGGGTGTGCGGGGCGGACGGGGCGGTCGCTTCGGCCCGGGGGGCCTGTTGGCTCGTGGTCATGGGCCCAGCGTGTTACCTCAACCAAAGTTGAGGTCAATACCCGCCTGCTGCGGACGGTCCGTCACCTCCCTTGCCGAGCACCGCCATCGCCCCTTCCCCTGCCGCCGGCGCCGCTCCCCCGTTGCCGCCGAAGCCCCGTCATCCGGGCCCGTAGGCGCCCCGTCACCCGTTCACCGTCCCGCTCACCCCACCCGCAAGGGTTTCCGTCTGCGCGCCCATGACCTGCTGAAACGGCGGGCGGACGAGCGCGGGCGTCCGCCGTTCGCCGGTATCCGCGGCGATCCTCCGGGAGGCGGGGCGCCGCCCGGGGCCGTTGTCTCGTGGTGCGAGGACGTGACCGAGACAGCGGCACTTGGGGGCCGCCGGACACGCCCGGTCCGAGGAGCGATCCATGCGCACTGCCCGTCCGCTGAGCGTCGCCGCGCTCGCCGTCGCCCTGGCGGGCCTCGCCGCGGCCCCCGCCGGGGCCGACGGTCCGGGGGGCGCCGCGCTCTCCCCGTCCACGGTCGTACCGGGCGAACCGGTCGCCGCGCACAGCGAGGGCTGCGGATCGCGCGGGGTCGCGGCGGGCGACGCCAGTGCGGTCGGCGCGGGCTCCTTCACGCTCGCCCCGAGCGGAACCGAGGGGCGGGCGGTCGGCCGCTTCGAGGTGCCGCCCTCCGCGCAGCCGGGCACGTACGAGATCGTCGTCCGGTGCGCGGACGGCACCCGCAGCGCGGCGGACCTGTCGGTGGTCCTCGCCGGGGCGGCGGACCTGCCCGCGCATCCGCGGGGACACGTGGACACGGGGGTCGGCGGCGCACTGGGCCCCGACCCCGTACAGACCGCGGCGGGCGTGGCGGCCCTGGCCGTCGCCGCCGCGGGCGGTACCTGGCTCCTGCATCGCCGGGCGAGAGGCGACGGGATCTGACGGACACCCTCCGCTGTCCACCGGTACCGCCCTTCGCTCCCCCTCCGGTCCCGCGGCCCCTCGCCGGGGCCGGAGGGGGCAGCGAACCGTTCTTCCCACCCGCACCCGAACGACCACCAGCGCCCACGCCCCGCACGCTCACGACCCGAGGGGGAACCCATGCGCACACGGGCCCGTTCCGCGACCGGTGCCCGGCGGCGACGCGGCGACGCGGCCATAGCCGGGGTCACCGCGCTGGCCCTGTGCGCGGGCGTGTGGCTGTTGCGCGACGTCGCCGTGGAGCCGCGACCGCCGCAACCGTCCGCCGCACAGTCGGCACGGTCCGGGCGGTCGGACACCGGGGCCGTGGACCGGACGGACCTGGCCGGGGGCGCGCCCGCGCTGGCCCCGTCGCCGCCGGACCGCATCCGCATCCCGTCGATCGGGGTGGACGCCCCGCTGACGGGGCTGGGGCTGACCGCACGGGGTGCGCTCGACGTGCCGCCGCCCGAGCGGCCGGAGCTCGCCGGCTGGTACGAGGCGGGGACCACCCCGGGCGAACGCGGCACGGCCGTGGTCGCGGGGCACGTGGACAACGCGGAGGGCCCCGCCGTGTTCTACCGGCTGGGCGCGCTGGTCCGGGGGCGGACGATCGAGGTGGACCGGCGGGACGGCTCGGTCGCCGTCTTCACGGTCAGCGCCGTGGAGGTGTACACGGCCGACGACTTCCCCGACGAGAAGGTGTACGGCCCGGCGCCCCGGCCCGAGCTACGGGTCATCACCTGCGGCGGCCCGTACTCGAAGCGCACCGGCTACGAGGGCAACGTCGTCGTCTTCGCCCACCTGACCGACGTCCGCTGAGTTCAGCCCCGGGCGGGGAGTTGGCAGGCGAAGCGGCGGACCGCGTCGGCCGGCGGGCGTCAGCTCAGGTGCGAGACCTCGAAGACGGCCCGGGCCTCCTCGACGTCGAGTTGTTCGCCGATCCCCTCCAGGACGGCGGTGCCGGTGCGCAGCAGTCCGTTGGCGCGGGCGTGGCGGGCCCCGGTGTCGAGGCGGTGCCAGATCAGCGGGTTGCCGGTGAGGACCCGGGGGTCGACCTCGACCCGGTTGCCGAGGGCGTCCCGCAGGACCAGTCGGGGTTGGATGCCGTCGCCGTGCCGGGCGGAGATCAGCAGGTCGGTGGCGACCCGCCGGGTGCGGCAGAGTCCGCGGACGGCCAGCCAGCCGGGTCCCGCGGTGACCAACGGCGGGTGCAGCACGGCGTAGAGCAGCAGGGAGAGGGCCGCCCACAGGGCCGCGCGCGGTGCGGAGAGGGTGGCGTTGCCGAGGTCGACCAGGCAGATCAGGCCGAGCAGGGCCAGTGCGCAACAGAGGGCGTCCCGCCGGTCGGTGGCCCAGCGGCGGTCGGCGTCGACGTTCCGGATGCCCGGTGGTCCCTGGCGGGTCGGCGGGCCGGGAACGATCGTCACCCAGGAGAGGCCGTCGACCCCACCGTTCCCGGCCCCCCGGTCCTCGTGGTCGTCCCGGTCCCCGTCCTCGTGCCCTGCGCTGTCACGTCCCATGCTGGGCACGGTAGAACGACGGCCCGGGCGCGTCAGCGGGATTGACGGTTCGCTGACCCGACGGCCCTCAGCCTTGACGAGCCCATGACGGTATCGGGGGGTGTACGGGGTCTCAGGGAGCGGGCCAGGCGACCGAGGTCAGCCGGGCGGACTCCTCCCACAGCCGGGCGGAGGCACGGTCGTCGGTGGTCCACCGGGCGCGCCGCGCGGGGGCGGGGGCGCCGCGCCAACCGATCAGGCGGGGGCCGGTGAACGAGTCGGGCAGCACCCCGGGGGCGGTCGCCGCGTACAGGGTGGGCAGGGCGCCGGCCTCGGGGCCCTGGGCGAGCAGCCGGTTGCCCCAGCCGAGCACCCGTTCGGCGGCCCGGCGGCCCTCCATCCGGGCGGCGGCCGTCTGGAGGTTGGTCCGGGCGTACCCGGGGTGCACCGCCGCCGCGACGGTGTCCGCGCCGGCGGCGGTGAGCCGGCGGGCGAGTTCGTGGACGAAGAGGAGGTTGGCGGTCTTGGACCGGCTGTACGCGGTCCACGGGTGGTAGTGGCGTTCGCTGTTGAGGTCGTGGATGTCGATGTTCGCCGTGTGGTGCATGAAGCTGGAGACGGTGACGACCCGGGCGCCGGGGGTGGCGGTCAGGGCGGGCAGCAGCAGGCCGGTGAGGGCGAAGTGGCCGAGGTGGTTGATGCCGAACTGCATCTCGAAGCCGTCGGAGGTCAGCCGGTGCGGCAGGGCCATCACCCCGGCGTTGTTGATCAGCAGGTCGAGGCGGTCGTGTGTGCCGCGGTGGGTGTCGGCGAACGTCCGTACGGAGTCCAGCGAGGCGAGGTCCAGGGGGGCGAACTCGACCTCGGCGGCCGGGATTTCGGTGCGGATCAGGTCCCGGGCGGCGGTGCCGCGCCGTTCGCTGCGGCAGGCGAGGACGACCCGGGCGCCCCGGCGGGCCAGCGCGCGGGCGGCGGTGAAGCCGATCCCGCTGTTGCCCCCGGTGACCACGGCCGTCCGGCCGCTCTGGTCGGGGATGTCGTGTTCGCTCCAGCTGCTCATGCCACCTGCTCCTCGTGACCCGGGGCGCCTGTCTCCGGCTCGTCCCTCGTCCATCGTCCACCGGCCGGGCGGGTGCCGTCCACGGGGCGCCCGCCCGGGACCGGGCCCGGCCACCGGCCCGCGCCGGCCGGGCGCCCCCTCACGGCGTGCCGCGCAGCAGGGAGGTCCCGAGTCCGGTGACGGTGTGCAGCACGCTGGGCCCGACCCGGACCGTCGAGATCAGTCCGGCCTGTCGCAGGATGGTGGCGTGGTGGCTGGCCGACGCCGGTGAGATCCCGGTGCGCTGCGCCAGTTCGCCGGTGGTGCAGCCGGTGCCGACGGCGGCGAGGACGGCGGAGCGGGTGCGCCCCAGGAGCCGGTCCACCGCGCGCCGCCCGCCGGCCGTGGTGCCGTCCGGGTCGGGGGCGGCGCGGGCGGGCGCGGCGCGGGCGGGGTGCACGAGGACCGGGGGCAGGGCGGGGTCGACCAGGGTCACCGGTCGTCTGCCGCAGAAGTACGAGGGGACGAGGATCAGGCCGCGTCCGTCGAGGTGCAGATCGCGGGGGACCGGGTAGTCGGCGGTGAGCACCGGCGGTTCCCAGTGCAGGACCGGTCGCAGTCCGGTGAGCAGTCGTTCCGTCCCGCCGTCGAGGAGGTCCCGGCCGCAGCGGGCGCGGTCGGCTTCGACGGCGGCCCGTACCGCGTTCCACTGCGGTGCGACGGCGGCCTCGTGGTAGGTGCGCAGGGCGTGGCCGAGCTGGTGCAGGGCGTCGCGGTCGCCGTCGCCGAGGGACCCGAGGTGGTGCGGCGGGTCGGTGAGCCGGCCGATGTCGCGGCTGAGCAGGTGGCGGGGGGTCGCGAGGACCTGTTGGAGGCCGTCGTGCAGGTCGTCGCCGGGCCGGCCGGCGAGGTGGGTCGGGGTGAGGAAGTCGGGGAAGTTGCCCCGCCGGGGTATGAGGGAGCCGAGCAGCGAGAACGCGGCGCGCCCCCGGTCCGGGTCGACCAGCAGGCTGCGGCGGGCGGCGCCGCGCCAGGCGTCGAACTCGGTGGGGGCCCAGCGGTCCCGCAGCCGGTGCACGCTGAGCACGGTCTCCCACAGCGGGTGCGGGCGTTCGGCGACCCGCACCCGCGCGAGGTCGTCGCGCGTGAAGTGGATTCGCAGCACCCTTACCCCGTCCAGGGAACCCAGCGTTTCGGTCTGTGTCGAAAAGCCTCGCGGTACCGGTCCGCGGGCCCTCAGCATGGTGCCAGCCCCGCGGGCCGGGGGAAACGGGGCGTGCCCCGTGAGCGGCGCGGACGGGTGGCGCGGTAGGAGTCCCGGGGGATGGGACTCCTGCTGCGCGTGCCGTCGCGGTCGCCGGCCGGGCTCTTCGCCGGAACGCCGGGAGGGGCGGCACCCCCGCACAGGGTGCCGCCCCGTGGTGCGCCCGGGGCCGCCGCCGGTCGGTGAGGGGTGAGCGGCGGCGGCCCCGGGGGTCTCGGGACCCGGTCAGGGCTCAGCGGTGGTCGCTCCCGGGGGACTCGTCGGCGGCGCGGGCGGCCTCCAGCCGGGCGACGGGGATGCGGAACGGCGAGCAGGACACGTAGTCGAGGCCCACCTCGTGGAAGAAGTGGACGGACTCCGGGTCGCCGCCGTGTTCGCCGCAGACCCCGAGCTTGAGGTCGGGGCGGGCCGCCCGGCCGGCGCGTACGGCGTCCCGGACGAGGGCGCCGACGCCGTCCTTGTCGATGGTCTCGAACGGGGAGACCCCGAAGATGCCCTTCTCCAGGTACGCGGTGAAGAAGCTGGCCTCCACGTCGTCGCGGGAGAAGCCCCACACGGTCTGGGTGAGGTCGTTGGTGCCAAAGGAGAAGAATTCGGCGGCCTCCGCGATCTGGCCGGCGGTGAGTGCGGCCCGGGGCAGCTCGATCATGGTGCCGAGGGAGAGTTTGAGGTCCACGTTGCGGGCCCGTTCCACCTCGGCGATGACCTGTTCGGCCTCGTCGCGGACGATCTCCAGCTCCTGGACGGTGCCCACCAGCGGGATCATGACCTCGGCGCGGGGGTCGCCGCCGGCCTCCCGGCGTTCGGCGGCGGCCTCCGCGATGGCCCGCACCTGCATGGCGAACAGGCCCGGGATGACCAGGCCGAGGCGGACGCCGCGCAGGCCGAGCATCGGGTTCTGCTCGTGCAGCCGGTGGACGGCCTGGAGCAGTCTGAGGTCGTTCTCGTTGGCGTCCTGGCGGGACTCGGCGAGCGCGACCCGTACGGAGAGTTCGGTGATGTCGGGCAGGAACTCGTGCAGCGGCGGGTCGAGGAGGCGGACGGTGACCGGCAGGCCGTCCATGGCCTCGAAGAGTTCCACGAAGTCCCGCTTCTGGAGCGGCAGCAGCAGGGTCAGGGCCTCCTCGCGCTCCTGGTCGGTGTCGGCGAGGATCAGCCGCTCGACGTGGAGGCGGCGTTCGCCGAGGAACATGTGCTCGGTGCGGCACAGGCCGATGCCCTGGGCGCCGAAGCGGCGGGCGCGCAGCGCGTCCTCGGCGTTGTCGGCGTTGGCGCGCACCCGCAGCCGGCGCACCCGGTCGGCGTAGGCCATCATCCGGTGGACGGCGACGACGAGTTCGTCGGCGTCGTCGGCACCGGCGTGCATCCGGCCCTCGAAGTACTCGACGACGGGCGAGGGCACGACGGGCACCTCACCGAGGTAGACCTTGCCGGTGGAGCCGTCGATGGAGACGAGGTCGCCCTCCTCCACCACGATCTGGCCGGGGGCGATCATGCGTCGCCGCTTGGTGTCGACCTCCAGTTCCTCGGCGCCGCACACACAGGTCTTGCCCATGCCGCGGGCGACCACGGCGGCGTGCGAGGTCTTGCCGCCGCGGGAGGTCAGGATGCCCTCGGCGGCGATCATGCCGTCGAGGTCGTCGGGGTTGGTCTCGCGGCGGATGAGGATGACCTTCTCGCCGGACCGGGACCACTTGATGGCGGTGTACGAGTCGAAGACGGCCTTGCCGACGGCGGCGCCGGGGGAGGCGGCGATGCCGCGGGCGATCCGCTCGGTCTTGGCCTCCTCGTCGAACTTGGGGAACATCAGCTGGGCGAGCTGGGCGCCGGTGACCCGTTGCAGGGCCTCGGCCTCGTCGATGAGTCCCTGGTCGACGAGTTGGGTGGCGATCCGGAAGGCCGCTCCGGCGGTGCGCTTGCCGACCCGGGTCTGGAGCATCCACAACCGGCCGCGTTCGATGGTGAACTCGATGTCGCAGAGGTCCTTGTAGTGGTTCTCCAGCGTCTCCATGATCTGCATCAGCTGGTCGTAGGAGTTCTTGTCGAGCTGTTCGAGGTCGGCGAGCGGCACGGTGTTGCGGATGCCGGCGACGACGTCCTCGCCCTGCGCGTTCTGGAGGTAGTCCCCGTAGACGCCCTGCTGGCCGCTGGCGGGGTCGCGGGTGAAGGCGACGCCGGTGCCGGAGTCGGGGCCGAGGTTGCCGAAGACCATGGAGCAGATGTTGACGGCGGTGCCGAGGTCGTGCGGGATGCGTTCCTGGCGGCGGTAGAGCTTGGCGCGGTCGCCGTTCCAGGAGGCGAAGACGGCCTTGACGGCGAGGTCCATCTGTTCGCGCGGGTCCTGCGGGAACTCGCGGCCGGCCTCGGCCCGCACGGTCTTCTTGAACCGTTTGACGAGCTTCTTGAGGTCGGCGGCGTCGAGGTCGGTGTCGACCTGGACGCCCTTGGCGGCCTTGGCCTCCTCCAGCGCCTCCTCGAAGAGTTCGCCGTCGACGCCGAGGACGGTCTTGCCGAACATCTGGATCAGCCGCCGGTAGGAGTCCCAGGCGAACCGTTCGTCGCCGGACTGCTGGACGAGTCCGGTGACGGACGCGTCGGAGAGGCCGATGTTGAGGACGGTGTCCATCATGCCGGGCATGGAGAACTTGGCGCCGGAGCGCACCGAGACGAGCAGCGGGTCGTCGGGCTGGCCGAGGCGCTTGCCCATCCGCTCTTCGAGGGCGGTCAGATGAGCGGAGACCTCGTCACGCAGTGCCGTGGGTTCCTCGCCGCTGTCCAGGTAGACCTTGCAGGCTTCGGTCGTGATGGTGAACCCGGGGGGAACCGGCAGGCCCAGGTTGGTCATCTCGGCGAGGTTCGCACCCTTCCCGCCGAGCAGGTCCTTGAGGTCCTTGTTTCCCTCGGTGAAGTCGTAAACGAACTTCGTGGCCTGAGGATCTCTGTTTTCCGACACGGGTCTTGACTCCCCAAGGACTCGGTGGCTGCCCTGACGGCGAGGAACATACCCAGATCAAAGGCTTCTGGGTACGTCCACCTGCCTGTCATACGGCTGCAACCACTCGTCCGCCAGCAGATCGAAAGTGTCAGAAGAGTGAGGGGAATCCGGCCACAGCGTTCACCTCTTGAAGTCAGCTAAACCTTCACATGACACGATCCGCTCACATGAGCATGATGACCCACATCTGATTTCGAGCACTGAAAGGGAAAGGGGTGACACTCAGTGCCACCCCTTTCGGAAGTGCATTCGCTCATCTGAGCGCCCACCCACTCAAGGGTGGCGAGAATCACGCCGCCGTTCACCCGTACGTCCCACGATCCGGACGCCGCCCGGATCGCTCCGGACCCGACGAGCACGCGGCTACGGGGCGAGCGACTACGTGGGGAGCGCGCTCAGCGTCACGGGGAGGCCGTCCCGGGGCACCGGCAGGGTGCTGAAGTCCAGCTCCCACTCGTAGTCGTCGGGCACCGACCAGGAACGGGACCGCAGCAGGCAGTGCATGACCGCCTTGGCCTGGAAGCCCGAGAAGTGGCGGCCCATGCACGTGTGGATGCCGCCCCCGAACGGGAACCAGGCGTACGGGTGGGTGATCTCGGTCTGCCGCTCGGGGGTGAACCGCTCCGGGTCGAACCGCTCCGGCTCGGGCCAGTGCTCCGGCATGTGGTGGTTGGTGTGGATGGTGAGGCTCACCAGGGACCCGGCCGGGATGTGGTACCCGAGGACCTCGGTGTCCCGCACCGCCACCCGCGGCAGCAGCGGCACCGGTGCGCACAGCCGCAAGGACTCCCGCATCACCAGGTCCATCGAGCGCAGCGAGTCCAGTGCGGCGGTGCTGGCCGGCCCCGGGCCCAGCGCCAGCGACTCGGCCCGGCAGCGCTCCTGCCACTCGGGGTGGCGCGCCAGGTGGTACGCCATGGACATCAGGGTGATGGTCGAGGTGTCGTGCGCGGCCATCAACATGAAGATCATGTGGTTGGCGATCTCCGTGTCGCTGAACCGCTCGCCCTCGTCGGACACGGCGGTGCACAGCGCCGCGAACAGGTCGTCGCCGCCGCGCGCCCGCTTCTCGGGGATGTGCTTGACGAAGAAGTCCATCAGCTGGCGGCGCGCCTTCAGCCCCCGGCTCCACCGCAGCCCGGGCACCGGGATGCGGACCACGGCGAGCCCGGCGCGCACCGCTTCGGTGAAGGCCCGGTCCACCCGCCGGATCTCGCTGCTGCCGAGCGACAGCCCCACGAAGGCGTCGATGGCCATGTCGAGGGCGAGCCGCCGGAACAGCGGCAGCAGGGTGTGCTTGCCGGGCTGCCAGGAGGCCACGCCCTGCTCCGCGTTGTCGTGGACGCGGGCGAGGTACGCCACCATCCGGTCGCGGGTGAACGCCTGCTGCATCAGGCGACGGTGGGCCAGGTGCTCGTCGAAGTCGAGCAGCATCAGGCCCCGGTCGAAGAACGGCCCGATGAAGAAGTCCCAGGCGGGGCCGGACGCGAACGCCTTGTCCTGGTTGGTCAGGACGACCTCGGCGGCCTCGGGCCCCTGCACGGTCACCAGGGGGCGGCCCAGGAAGTTCCCCCAGGACACCGGGCCGTACCGCTCCAGCCGCTCCCGGTGGAGCCGTACCGGATCGCGCATCATGTGGAGCGCGTACCCCACGTACGGCGGCCCCGGGTCGCCCTGCACCCCAGAAAGGCCGGTGCCCTCCGGCACGGGGGCGAGTAGTCGCGGTGCACTACGAGTCATCGGAAGTCCTTCCGTTCCACACGGCGGGCCCCCCGGTCCTGCCCAAGCGCCAAAGCTCCACTGAACCCAACCGCCGCACCCCCCTCGGGGTCACGCCCGCAATCAGGTCCACCGGACAGGTGAACGCCCGGGGGCCGGCCCCCGGTGCGCACCCTTTGCCGAAGCGGCAACAGGACTCGCGACGACCGCCGCGCCTGGTGCATGGTCGAGACCCGGGGCCGAGGCCGAGAACCCAGACAGCCGAGGCCCGAAGCCGGGACCCGGGTCGTCGGCCCGCGCGCCCGGCCGGTGACGCACCCGACACCCCGCGGATCGATCGACAGCCCGGAGGACGCATGTCGCAGCCCGCCCAGGTCACGGACCTCACCCACCGACTGGTGCCCTCCCCCGCCGGCCGGACCCATCTGGTGGAACAGGGCGAAGGCCCCCTGGTGCTGCTGGTGCACGGGTTCCCGGAGTCCTGGTACTCCTGGCGCCACCAGCTGCCGGTGCTGGCCGCGGCCGGCCACCGCGCGGTCGCCGTGGACGTCCGCGGGTACGGGCGTTCGTCCCGGCCCGCGGACCCGACGGCGTACCGGATGCTCGACCTGGTCGAGGACCAGGTGGCCGTGGTGCGGGCGCTCGGTGCGCGGACCGCGGTGGTCGTCGGGCACGACTGGGGTTCGACCATCGCCGCGCACTGCGCCCTGCTCAGGCCGGACGTCTTCCGCGCGGTCGGTCTGCTCAGCGTCCCCTACGCCCCGCCCGGAGGCCCGCGGCCCGGCGAGGTCTTCGCCCGGATGGGCGGCGACGAGGAACTGTACGTCTCCTACTTCCAGGAGCCCGGCCGGGCCGAAGCCGAGATCGAACCCGACGTCCGCGGCTGGCTCGCCGGCTTCTACGCCGCGTTCTCCGCCGGGACCATGCCCGCGCCCGACGCCCCCGACCCGCACTTCGTCGGCCGCGGCGGCACGCTGCGCGACCGGTTCCCCGTCGGCCGGCTGCCCGGGTGGCTCGGCGAGGACGACCTCGACGTCTACGCCGGGGAGTTCGAGCGGACCGGGCTGGTCGGCGCACTCAACCGGTACCGGAACATGGACCGGGACTGGGCGGACCTCGCCGACTTCCACGGCCGGCCCGTCACCCAGCCCTCGCTGTTCCTCGGCGGGTCACTGGACGCGTCCACCACCTGGCTGGCCGAGGCGATCCGGGCGTACCCCACCACCCTGCCCGGTCTGCTCTCCTCGCACGTCCTGGACGGCTGCGGCCACTGGATCCAGCAGGAGCGCCCCGCCGAGGTCAACGAGATCCTGACCGACTGGCTCGCCGCCCTGCCCACCTGAGACCCGCACCGGCCCGGGACCGGCGGAGCACCGCCGCTCACACCCCCAGGGCGAGCAGCCGTTCCTCCACCCGGCCCGGTGCGTAGAGCTCCTCCACCACCAGGGCGCCCGCGCCCACCAGGCCGGCCCGCTGACCGAGCCGCGCGGTCACCACCTCCAGCCGGGCGGTGGCCCGCGGCAGCGCCCGCTGGTACAGCAGCTCCCGCACCCCGGTCAGGAACGGCGTGCCCGCGAGGTCCCCGGCGACCATCAGGACGCCCGGGTTCAGCAGGGTGACCACCGTCGCCAGCACCTCCCCCACCGCCCGCCCGGCCTGCCGGGTCAGCCGCACCGCCTCCGGGTGCCCGGCGGCGAGCAGCGCGCGCACGTCGGAACCGGACTCGGCCGCCACCCCGGCCCCGGCCAGCCGCTGCGCCACGGCCCGGCCGCTGGCGACCGCCGCGAGACAGCCGTACGAGCCGCACCGGCACAGGGTGTCCGCGCCCTGCGGCACCCGGACGTGCCCGATGTCCCCCGCGCCGCCGTCGATCCCCCGGTACACCGCCCCGTCGACGATCACCCCGGCGCCTATCCCGGTGGAGACCTTGACCAGCACGAACGCCCCGCAGTCCGGGAAGCCCGCCCGCTGCTCCCCGTAGGCCATGAGGTTGGCGTCGTTGTCGACCAGCACCGGCACGGTGCCCGCCACGGGGCAGCTGGTCCGCCCGGCGAGCGCCCGCCGCAGCCGTCCCCGGATGTCGTACCCGTCCCAGCCCGGCATGATCGGCGGCTGGACGACCCGGCCCGTCGCGGTGTCGACGGGACCCGGTACGGCGAGCCCGATCCCGCACACCCCCTCGGCCCCGCAGCCGGCCTCGTCCAGCAACCCGGCGAACCAGCTGCCGAGTTCGTCCAGCACCCGGCCCGGTCCTTCCGCCACGCTCAGCGGGCCGACGCGCTCGGCGAGCGGGGTGCCGTCCAGGGTCAGGACGGCGGCCCGGGCGCGTCGGGTGCCGAGGTCGGCGGCGAGGACCACGGCGTGCGAGGTGTCGAACTCCAACCGGACGGACGGCCGCCCGCCGAGCGGCGAGTCCACCGGTCCGGCCGCGCCCTCCCGCAGCCAGCCGGCCCGGAACAACCGGTCGAGCCGCTGTCCCACGGTGGCCCGGGACAACCCGGTGACCTGCTGGAGCGCACCACGGGTGGTCGCCCGTCCGCTGCGCACCAACTGGAGCAGGTCCCCGGCACTCGACTGCCGTCCGCCCATGGCTGACTCCCCCTTGCCTCGCCCGAACCCACGTTACATATTGAGTTGTGCGTGTTAAATAGACGTAACTCGGCAACGCTTGCCTCACAACTGACGAGCCGCCACCCGACCGCCGGCCGAGCGCCGCGCCCGCCACCGGCGGCCCGGTCGGGCCCCGACCGGCCGTGACCGTCCCCTGGGACCGGGAGACCTTCGTGTACCGCACGACCCAGCTCACCCCGCCGCCCCTCCTCCCCGCGCCCGGGGCCCTCCCGGCCGCCGGGGTCGCGCGCCGTGCGGCACAGGTGCTGCACCGCAATTGGACGGGCGCGTCAACCGTGCCGTCCCGCGCCCTGTACCCCCATCAGTGGTCTTGGGACTCCGCGTTCATCGCGATCGGGTTGCGCCACGTGGCGCCCCGGCGGGCCCAGTTGGAGTTGGAGACGCTGCTGCGCGCCCAGTGGTCCGACGGACGCGTCCCGCACATCGTGTTCAACCCGGCGGTACCGCCGGCCGCCTACTTCCCGGGCCCCGGGTTCTGGCGTTCGTCCACCGCGGGCCGGGCGGCGGGGGCGCCGCGCACCGTGGAGACCTCCGGTCTGGTGCAACCCCCGGTGCACGCCCTGGCCGTGTGGCTCACCCACTGCGCGGACCCGGAGCTGTCCCGGTCCCGCTCGTTCCTGCCCCGGGCGTACCCGAAGCTCGCCGCCTGGCACCGCTATCTACTCGGCCGCCGGGACGCGGGCGGCGGGGGCCTCGCCGCGGTGGTGCACCCCTGGGAGCAGGGCATGGACAACAGCCCCTGCTGGGACGTCCCGCTGTCCCGGGTGACCCCCGCGCCCGAGGGCTCGTTCCGCCGTGCGGACCTCGACCACGGGGCACCCGACGACCGGCCCACCGACCTCGACTACGGGCGGTACGTACGGCTCGCCGCGGACTACCGGGACCGCCACTACGCCGACGCCCGGCCGGTGTTCGAAGCCTTCGCGGTGGAAGACCCGGCGTTCAACGCGCTGTTGATCGCCTCCGAGCACGCTCTCGCCCGGATCGCTGCCGAGTTGGGCCTCGGGGGCGACGCCCGTGACGAGCGCGCGGAACGCCTCACCGCCGCCCTCGTCGAACGGCTGTGGGACCCGGAGCGGGAGCAGTTCCTCTGCCGGGACCTGGGCACCGACACCCTGGTCCCGGAGCGCGGGGTGACGGGTCTGCTGCCGCTAGTGCTGCCCGCGCTGCCCGCCCCGGTGGTCGCCGGGCTGCTGCGCACCGCCCGCGGACCCTGCTTCGGGCTGGGCGGCGCGGCGCGGCTGCTCCCCAGCTACGACCTGACCGGTGCGGCCTTCGACCCGCACCGGTACTGGCGCGGGCCGGCCTGGTTCAACGTCAACTGGCTGGTGGAACGCGGGTTGCGGGTGCACGGGGAGCACGCCGAGGCCCGCGCACTGCGGGCGGCGCTGGTGGCGACCGCGGACGCCTCCGACTTCGCCGAGTACGTGGACCCGCGCACCGGCCGGGCGTGCGGGGCGCGCGGCTTCTCCTGGACGGCGGCCCTCGCCCTGGACCTCGTCCGGACCGGGACCGCACCCGAGAGCGCCCCCGAAAGCGCCGACCGCGGCGCGAGTGACGTACCCGGCAGCGACGAGCGCACGAGTGACGAGACGGATGACGACGGCGCCAAGGAGGAGGCCGACGATGAGTGACCGGCATCATGTGCTGGTGCACGGCAGCGCGTTCGCGGCCGTGGGGTCCGGCGGAGACATCACCGGGGTCCACGCGGGCAGCGCCCCGGACGGACTGTTCGTCCGGGACGCCCGGCACCTGAGCCGCTGGCAGCTCACCGTGGACGGGGCGGTGCTCACCGTGCTCGCCCCGGTGGGTTCCGGCGAGACCGCCCGCTGCGTGCTGGTGCCCCGCGGGGGCCGACAGGAACCGCCGGCCTGCACGGTGCTGCGCGAACAGGCCGTGGCGGAGCACGGGTTCGTGGAGTCGGTGCGGGTGGTGAGCAACCGTCCGGTGCCGACGACGGTACGGCTCGCCCTCACCGTCGACGTGGACTTCACCGACCCGTTCGAGCTGCGCCGGGACCACCGCACCTATACGAAGACGGGCGCCGTCCGCACCCGGGAGGCCACCGAGGACGGCATCGTCTTCGGCTACCGGCGCGGGGACTGGCAGTCCCGTACGGAGGTCGCTTGCGATCCGGCGCCGGACGCCGTGGAGGAGACCGGCACCGGGGCCCGCCGACTGGTGTGGGAGCTGGAGTTGGCGCCGCACGGCACGACGGAGCTGCTGCTCCGGGTGACCGCCCACCCGCACGGCGCCCCGGACACCGCCCGGGTACCCGCATCCCCGGCCGGGGTCACGGCGGAAC
Source organism: Streptomyces sp. NPDC059816 (assembly GCF_042732055.1). Classification (NCBI taxonomy): domain Bacteria; kingdom Bacillati; phylum Actinomycetota; class Actinomycetes; order Kitasatosporales; family Streptomycetaceae; genus Streptomyces; species Streptomyces sp. NPDC059816. The sequence goes on along the minus strand of NZ_JBHWIQ010000005.1, from coordinate 185,284 downwards.
TACGCACCCTGCGCGAGGAGTTGGCCGCCGGGTGCACCCTGGCGGTCGACCCGGACTGGCCGGAGCTGGCGGACGCCTGCGCCCAGGGCCTCGCCGATCTGGCGGTGCTCCGGGTGCGAGCGGCCGGACCGGACGGCGAGGAGCTGCGCGTACCGGCCGCGGGCGTGCCCTGGTTCTCGGCGATGCTCGGCCGGGACGCCCTGCTGACCTCGCTGTTCGCCCTGCCGTACCTGCCCGCACTGGCCGCCGCGACACTGCCCGTGCTCGCGGCGACCCAGGCGGCCCGCAGCTCCGCGGCCCCGACACCGGCCGGGGACGCGCACCGGTGCGTCGGCGAGCCGGGGAAGATCGTCCACGAGGTGCGGCACGGGGAGCTGGCGCACTTCGGGCAGGTCCCGTACGGGCGCTACTACGGTTCGGTGGACGCCACCCCGCTGTTCCTGGTGCTGCTCGGCGCGTATACGGAGAGCACCGGTGACCGGACGCTCGCCCGGCGCCTGGAACGGCACGCGCGGGCCGCCGTCGGTTGGATGTTCGACCGGGGCGGGCTGGCCGAACACGGCTACCTCGTCTACCGCGCGGACGAGGGCGGGCTCGCCAACCAGAACTGGAAGGACTCCCCCGGGGCGATCTGTCGCGCCGACGGCACCCGGGCGACGGGTCCGGTGCGGGCGGCGGGCGCCCAGGGGTACGCGTACGACGCCCTGCGCAGGGCCGCCCGGCTGGCCCGCACGGTCTGGGACGACCAGGACTTCGCGGCCCGGCTGACCCGGTCGGCGGACGATCTGCGCGACCGGTTCCAGCGGGACTTCTGGATGGCGGGCCACGCCTTCCCCGCGCTCGCCCTGGACGGGGACGGCCGGCCGTTGGACGCCCTCGCCTCGGACGCGGGGCACCTGCTGTGGTCGGGGCTGCTGGACAAGGACCACGGACAGGTGGTGGGACGGCGGCTGCTCGCCCCCGACTTCTTCTCCGGCTGGGGCGTGCGGACGCTGGCCGCCGGGCAACCCGCGTACCACCCGCTGTCGTACCACCGGGGTTCGGTCTGGCCGCACGACAACGCGGTCATCGCCCTCGGGCTGGCCCGCTACGGGCTGCACGACGAGGCCCGCACGGTGGCCCGCGGGGTGCTGGCGGCGGCGCGGGCGGGCGGCGACCGGCTGCCGGAGGTGCTGGCGGGCTACTCCCGCGACACCCATCCGGTGCCGGTCCCGTACCCGCACGCCTGCGTCCGGGAGTCCCGGTCGGCCGCGACCCCGCTGGCACTGCTCACGGCCGTGCGGGGCGAGGGGTAGCGGGCGCGGGGCGCGAGGCCGAGGTACGGGGGTAGCGGGTCGGGGGCGCGCAGCGGATCGCGGGCGCGCCCTCCCACCCGTCAGCCGCCGGAGGTGTCGAGTTCCGCTTCCTCGCTGACGCCCGCGCAGTCGTACGGGTCCTTCAGCCAGCCGTCCGGGAGCACCACCCGGTTGTTGCCGGAGGTGCGGCCCCGGGGACCGTCGGCGCCGAGCGGCCACTCCTGGGCGAGGTCCAGTTCGGCGAGGCCCTCCTCCAGTTCGGCGAGCGAGGAGGTGATGGCGAGCCGCTTGCGCATCTCCGAACCGACCGCGAAGCCCTTCAGGTACCAGGCGACGTGCTTGCGGAAGTCGATGACGCCGCGCGCCTCGTCGCCCAGCCACTCCCCCAGCAGGGTCGCGTGCCGGACCATCACCTTGGCCACCTCGGTGAGCGAGGGGGCCGCGGGGCCGCCCGTCCCCTCGAAGGCGGCGACGAGGTCCGCGAAGAGCCAGGGCCGACCGAGGCAGCCGCGGCCGACGACGACCCCGTCGCAGCCGGTCTCGCGGACCATCCGCAGGGCGTCCTCGGCGCACCAGATGTCACCGTTGCCGAGGACGGGGACCTCCGGCACGTGCTCCTTGAGCCGGGCGATGGCCTCCCAGTCGGCGGTGCCGCCGTAGTGCTGGGCGGCCGTCCTGCCGTGCAGGGCGATCGCGGTGACGCCCTCCTCGACGGCGATGCGGCCGGCGTCGAGGTAGGTGAGGTGGTCGTCGTCGATGCCCTTGCGCATCTTCATGGTGACCGGCAGGTCCCCGGCCCCGGTCACCGCCTCGCGCAGGATCGCCCGCAGCAGGTGGCGCTTGTACGGGAGGGCGGAGCCGCCGCCCTTGCGGGTGACCTTGGGGACGGGGCAGCCGAAGTTCAGGTCGATGTGGTCGGCCAGGCCCTCGTCCGCGATCATCCGGACCGCCTTGCCGACCGTCGCCGGGTCCACCCCGTACAACTGGAGGGAACGCGGCGTCTCGCTGGCGTCGAACCGGATGAGCTGCATGGTCTTCTCGTTGCGCTCGACCAGCGCCCGAGTGGTGATCATCTCGCTGACGAACAGCCCCTTGCCGCCGCTGAACTCGCGGCACAGGGTCCTGAACGGCGCGTTGGTGATGCCCGCCATGGGGGCGAGGACCACCGGCGGCGTCACGGGGTACGGGCCGATGGCGAGACCCGGCGCGGGGGCGCCGGCCGCGGCGGCGGGGGCACCGGGCGCTGCGACCGGGACGCCGGGCGCTGCCGCGGAGGTGCCGGGCACTGCCGCGGGGGTGCGGGCGGGCGCGGGGGTGCGGGCGGGCGCGGGCAAGGACGCGGAAGAGGTCATCGTGGGATCAGCCATCGAGGGGGACGGGGACACGGGCATCCCCCCATTGTCGCGCACCCACACCCCTCCCGGGTAATTAGTTAGCCGCACTATCCACCTCGCCCGCCCGGTCGCCCCCTCTTCCTCCCCCGGGCTTGACCTCAACCTCGGTTCACGTCCGAGGCTGCGCCTGCGGGGTCCAGCCCGACCGGGGAGAGCCCCGGCGCCCCCGCCCCGACACGCGGAGGCCCCATGACCGACCAGGTGACCCGGTGGATCGGGCAGCACGCCCACCCCCTCACCACGCTCGACCCCGCAGCCCCGCCGACCGACCTCCTCCCCTTGGCCGACCTGGTGGGCGACGCCGCGGTGGTGGCCCTCGGCGCCTCGACCCGTCAGAGCCACGAGCTGTCCGCCCTCGCGCACCGCATCGTCCGGCTACTGGTCGAGGAGCGGGGGTTCCGTTCGCTCGCCCTGGAGGGTGACGACGCGACGCGGGTCGGGCTCGACGCGTACGTCAGCACCGGGACGGGGGACCCGCGGGCGCTGCTCGCCGGGGCCCGTTCCTTCTGGCGGACCGCGGAGATCCTCGACCTGGTCCACTGGATGCGCGCCTTCAACCTCCGCCGCCCCGACGACCCGGTCCGGTTCGCCGCGTCCACCGTCACGGGTCCCGTCCCCGCGCTGGACGGTATGGCCGGGATCGAGTGGACGCTGGCCGAGGCGGCGATCCAGTGGCACGAACGCACGGGGGACAAGGTCGTCTACTGGGGCGGCCTCGTCCACACCGCGGCGGGCACCGCGACCTCCCCGACCGACCACCGGAACGCGGGCAGCTACCTGCGCGAACGCTTCGGAACGGGGTACGCCTCCCTCGGCCTCACCTTCCACCACGGCACGCTCCCCGTGGCCGTCCCCCACCCGCCGACGGAATACGCCGAAGCGGTCCTCGGCAGCGCCGGACCGGACGCCTACCTCCTCGATCTGCGCACCGGCGCTCCCCCCGCCGTGCGCACCTGGCTCACCGCTCCGACCAGCACCCGCATGATCGGCCCCGGCTACGACCCGACCGAGGACGCCGACCACCACGTCACCGGCGGCGCGCTCACCGACTGGTTCGACGCCGTCCTCCACGTCCGGACGGTCACCCCGACCGGCCCCCTCTCCCCCGACGAGCCCGCCGGGCCGACGGCGTAAACCCGCCAGGACCGAGGGGGAGGAGATCCAGCCGCGCCGATGAGTTCCGGGGAGTCCTAGGGTCACTAGTGAGAGAAACGGGGCCGGGCTCCGTGACGGGGCCCACCGAGCACGATCACAGGGAGCGGGACGATGACCGACCTTCAGAGCGAACTCCAGCACACCGTGGACCAGTTGGTGACGAAGGACGTCGAGCGGGGCGTCCAGGTGGCCGTCTACCGGGGCGGCGAGCTGATCGCGGAGGCCGTCGCGGGGGTCGCCGATCCGGCCACCGGACGCGAGGTCACACCCGGGACCCCCTTCTACAACTTCTCCATCGGCAAGGGCGCCACCGCCACGATCGCCCATCTCCTGGTGGAGAAGGGCCTGTTCGGCTATGACACGCCCGTCGCCGAGCTGTGGCCCGAGTTCGCCGCCCGCGGCAAGGAGAAGGTGACGGTCCGCCACGTCCTGACGCACACGGCGGGCGTCCCCGGCATCCCCCTGGACACCACGGTGGAGCAGCTCTGCGACTGGGACCACATGTGTGCGGCCCTCGCGGACGCCGAACTGTGGTGGGAGCCCGGAACCAAGATGGGCTACCACGCCTACACCTTCGGCTACCTGCTCGGTGAGATCACCCGCCGCACCACCGGCCGCACGATCTCCGAGGTGCTGCGCACGGAGATCACCGAGCCGCTGGGCATCGCCGACGAGCTGTACTTCGGCATGCCCGCCGCCGAGCACCACCGCCTCGCGGTGCTGGAGGACGTCCCCTCGACGTTCGACATGAGCCAGCTCCCGCCGGACACCCCGATGCTCAAGGCCGGGCCGCTGCACACCTTCCCCGACGCCGCGTTCGGCAGCCGGACCGACGTCCTCGCCGCCGACATCCCGGCCGGCGCCAAGACCAGCGCTCGGGCGATCGCCCGCATGTACGCGGCGCTGCTCGGTGAGGTCGACGGCGTGCGGCTGATCCCCGAGGCGCGGTTGCGGGAGGCCACGCAGCAGGCGGTCAGCGGTCCCGACGAGGTGTTCGGGATGCCCAGCACCTGGGCGCTCGGTTACGGCCTCGGTTCGATCGACACCGACCCCGAGCCCCGGATGACCACCTTCGGCCTCGGCGGCGTGGGCGGCAGCTTCGCCTGCGGCGACACGGTGTCCGGGGTCTCGTTCGCCGTCACCAAGAACCGGCTGGGCGCGGACTTCGCCACGGCGGCGACGATCAGCGCACTGGTGCACCGGCACACGTCCTGACGCTGAGGATCGGCCCGCGCCCCGACCGCACGTCGGAGCGCGGGCCGTCCCCGTGCGAAGGGGTGGCGGTCGTGTCTGAGAACGCCCCCCTGTTCTAGCGAACGGCTCGGCACGCCCGGACAATGCACCCACGCTGAGAAGCCCTGGCCTGAGGAGACGAATGACCCGACAGACCGTCGCGCCGTGGGGGCTGACACGCATGGAGCCCTACCCGACGCTGAGCAAGCAGACAGCAACGCTCGTCGGGCTGGATCCGGACACCCAGACCGCGATCTACCAGGACGCGGAGGGCCGCCGGGTGGACATGGGGAAACACTCGACTCACCACGGCGTGGAGACCGCGACCACCACCAACCCGGGGGACGGCGCCAGCCCAGGTGCCTACGACGAAGATCACGACCAGCGGACGGAGCAGGACGAGTCCGAAAGCTGATCATGAGCACCCACCGACCCGTCGTGGTGCTCACGGAACTGGCCGACCCGACAGCCGACTGGGTGATCACCGAGCTGAACGAACGTCGGGTTCCCGTCATTCGGCTCGACCCCGGAACGGACCCGGTGGCCTTCTCCGCGCTCGCACTGCCCGGACATGACTGGAGGGGTCCCCTCGCAGCTGACGGCCGTCTCCTCGACCTCGGCAACGTGCGCTCCGTCTACTACCGCAGGCCGTCCCCGTACAGCGCGCCGGAACATCTGGACGCCCAGCAGCAGGCGTTCATCACCGCTCACGCCCGGCACGGACTGGGCGGCATCCTGGGGGCGCTCGACTGCCTCTACGTGAACCATCCTCACCAGAACCTGGCCGCCGGGTACAAGCCGCGCCAGATCACCGAAGCCGCCCGCGCCGGCCTGTTCGTCCCGCCGACCCTGATCACGAACGACCCCGCTGAGGGCCGCGCGTTCGCCAAGGAGTACGGGCCCGTCGTCTACAAGCCGCTGCGATCAACCCCCTACGTCGAGGCCGGCGAGCACCGCACGATCTGGGTCCGGCAGGTCGATCCGGACGAGATCGGCGACGGGGTCGCGGCCTGTCCCCACCTCTTCCAGCAAGCAGTGGACAAGGTCGCGGACATCCGGATCGCCGTCGTCGGCGACCGTTTGTTCGCCAGCCGGATCACCGTGGACGGCGACCATCTCGACTGGCGCTGGGACTACGACCGGATCACGTTCGATCCCATCGACGTGCCCGCCGACGTCCGCGAGGGCATCGGGAAGTTCCTGACCGCGTTCGGCTTGGTCTTCGGGGCCTTCGACTTCGGACTCGGCCAGGATGGCCGCTGGTGGATGTACGAGATCAACCCCAACGGGCAGTGGGCCTTCGTGGACCACGGGACCCGCACCGCCATCGCCGCCGCGCTCGCCGACGTACTGGAGAAGGGACTCCCCGCATGACCGACCTCGCTCACGACGAGCACGCCGCGCGGCTACGCGAGGAACTCGCAGACCGATTGGAGAACACCGGCGTACTACGCTCCGCCCCCTGGCGAGCAGCGCTCACCGCGGTCCCCCGGGAGGCCTTCGTCGCCGGCGGGTTCTTCCACCGCGGCAACGGGCCCCAGGGGACCGTGTGGACTCCGGCATCCCCCGGCACCGACGCCTGGCTGAAGGAGGTGTACAAGGACGAGACCCTGGTCACCCAGCTCGACGGCCATGTGCACCCCGACGACGTCGACGGCCCCGTCGACGGCGACCCCACCTCCTCCTCCACCTTGCCCGGCCTCGTCGTACGAATGCTGGAGGACCTGGACCCCAAGAACGACGCCCGCGTCCTGGAGATCGGCACCGGCACCGGCTACTCCACCGCGCTGATGTGCCACCGCCTCGGCAGCGAGCAGGTCACCTCCATCGAGTACGACCCGGCCGTCGCCGCCCGCGCCCGCACCGCGATCACCGCAGCCGGGTACACGCCCCGGCTGATCCAGGGCGACGGCCTCCAAGGGGACCCCGAGGGTGCGCCGTACGACCACCTGATCGCCACCTGCTCGGTACGCACCATCCCGCCCGCCTGGCTCCGGCAGGTCAAGCCGGGTGGCACGATCCTCACCACCGTGTCCGGCTGGCTCCACGGATCCGGCCTGGTACGCCTCGCCGTCGGCGAGAACGGCACCGCCGAGGGCCACTTCCTGCCCGGCACCGTCTCCTTCATGATCGCCCGCCCCCACGCTGCCCCGGACCTCGGTGACTTCTCCGCCCTGTTGCGGCAACCGGCAGACGAACGCCCCGCCCGCCACGGCCGGGACGTCTTCAGGAACTGGGGCCAGGTGTTCCTCGCCCAGCTCGCCGCCCCCGGAGCCCAGCACCTCTCCACCCGCGTGGACGGCGGGCCCTGGCTGGCGCACGCCATCGACGTCGACAGCGGTTCCTTCGCCACCCTCACCCCCGATGACGGCGGCGACGGGTACCACGTTCGCCAGGGCGGTCCGGCTCGGCTCTGGGACGACATCGAGGCCACCATCGACGTCTGGGAAGCGGCCGGCTCACCACCCCAGACCGCCTTCACCGTCGCCGCCACGCCCGCCGAACAGACGGTGCGTCTCGACATCCCGACCGGGCCCAGCTGGACCCTGCCCACCTGAAGGTGAGGATGGGCCGCCCCGCGTCACCGCGGGGTCGCGGGCCCGTACGTAGACGCCCGTGCCGTGGCAGCGGCGGCACGGGCACGGGCGGCAGGGCCCGGAGTTCGAGCCCGCCAGTACGGTGCCGGACCCCCGGCAGTGGGGGCACGCGTGCGGTTCCGTCACCGGTGGCACCGGCCGGGTACGAGGTAGGCGCCCAGGATGACGACCGCGCCCACCACGAAGAGGGACAGGGGCACCAGGGCGTCCAGGTTGCGGGCGACACCCCGCCAGAACGTGTCGCGCCGCCGGTGCCGCCTCACTGCTCGCCCGCGGCTTCCGTCTCGTGCCGCTTCACCGGACCGATGACGGTGGTGAGGCGGCCCACCCGGACCCGCTGGAGCACGTCCTTCAACTGGTCCACCAGTCGCAACGCCTCCCACTCGGTGAGCATCAGCCCCGTTCCGGCGGGGACGGGGGTGTCCCCCTGCACCACCAGCAACGGGAGGAAGACCATGTCCGGGGCGTCGCCCTTGATGACCCGGTGGATCGGCTCGCCGGGCGCCCGGAGGATGGTGATGCCGATGGGGGTGGATTGCGCGGTCATGGAACGCCGTTCCCTTTCGTAGCCCTTGGTAGTCGTACGGCTACGAGTGTCCGAGGCGGCGGGTAGGGTCGGAAGTGGTCGGCCGTAGCCGGATGTTCCACTGCAACGAGGGGGTTGCGATGCCTGCACACAGGTCCGCGATGGTCGGATGCGCCTCAGCAAAGAGAATCCTCGCCGCAGAACTCGCACGCCTGCGGGCGGCGTCAGGGCAAAGCCTCGGGACGCTGTCGGACCTGACCACGTACGACCGCGCGTATCTCCACAAGCTGGAGACTGGCAAGAGCAGCGGATCTCCCGAGGTGCTGGCCGCACTGGACGCCGTTTACGGGACCGGACAGCACTTGCAGGAGCTGTGGGAGCTGGCCAAGAACGAGGCGCACCCTGACAAGTACCAGCGGTTCATGGAGCGCGAACGGCAGGCCACAAGTCGCAAGCAGTACTCATTCAGCACCATCCCCGGGCTTCTCCAGACTGAGGGCTACATGCAGGAACTCATGGGGACGCACCTGAGTCATTCCGAAGAGGACCGGGCACGCCTCATCGCGGTCAGGCTGGGTCGCCAGGCCATGGTTCTCGGCAACCACCCCCAGCACTACCGTGCAATCCTGGACGAATCAGTCCTGCGCAGGCCCACCAAGGACGACCAGGTCTGGCAGGAGCAGTTGAGGGTGCTGATAGAGGCCACGAAGATGCCTAGCATCCGGATTCAAGTGTTGCCCTTCTCCGCCGGACTACACGGACTGTTGGGCGATTCGCTCACTCTGCTGCGGCTGCGGACGGGCAAGCTCATCGCCTATATGGAGGGAAATCGCGCCATGGATCTCGTCGAGGAACCGGATCGGGTGGAGCAGCTTGACCTCACCTACGACCTGTTGCGAGACGCCGCGCTACCTCCCGGGGAGTCCGCTCAGTTCCTCAGACACTTGCTGGAGGCCACGCCAAGTGCAAGCGATTCGCCACACCCCGGGGGGAGAAGCCTTCAACTGGCGAAAGTCCAGTCTGAGCAATGGTGAAGGAGGAGACTGCCTCGAGGTCGGACGAGGCAACCACGCGAGCGTCCCCATACGCGACAGCAAGCGCCCCCACGGCCCCGTGCTCCTCGTAAGGAACGCCGCGTGGACCGCGTTCCTCGGAGCCGTACGGACGGGCGACCCACTGAGCAGCTGACCTCGCACCACGAACCACGGGGGCCCAGGTCCCGGAACCGGTCCCGGCCTTCGCACCGTCGATGAAGCCATGCGTACAGCAAAACGACTCCAGGCACGGGTGGAGCGCATCCCCCTCACGCTTCGGGTGTGGTCGATCGGCGCAGCCGGCACCGCCTACCTCATCAGCGGCATGGCGTTCCCGCGCTACGGCGACTCACCGACCGTGCAGTGGGCCCTGCTCGCCTGCTGGTTCCTCTCCTTGGTCGCCTTCATCCTGCTGGCCAATGAAGTGACGAATCGCTTCTCGCCGCGCGCCAGACGCCGTCTGTCCACCCTCCGAACCATCGGATCGATCTCCGGATACCTGGGACTCACGGCATGTGCCGTCCTCGTGCTCTTCGTGGACCGAGCGGCAGCCATGGCACTGTTCGCACTTGTTGCATTCGGTAACTACTTCATTGCCGGCGGGAACGGGAGTCATCCCATCCCCCTGAAACACCTGCATGCACGCATCACCACTCGGGTGGCCTTCCGCATCATCGCCATCGTGGCAGCATCGATCGCGCTGATCCTCTTCTGCACGAGCACGCGAACGGCACCCGATCAGCAGAACGCCAACTTCACCTTCATGACGGGCATCTTCATCACCGCGGGCGGAGCTTCGCTGAAGGTCCACTCGCGCGCGAGGAAGCTGTGCACGCAGATCAGCCATCAAGCCGACTCGCTCGTCCTGACCCTCGACACCCTGGCATCGGGAACGGCCGACCAGAGGGAATCCCGCGTCAGCAGCGCCCGGGCCGAGTGGATGCAACTGAACCAAACCTTGGGCAACCGCATCGAGACCGGGCTTCCCCTCCACAGCACGTCGTTGCTCCCGACCCCCAACAGGCACCGGTTGCAGGGACTCGTGAACATGGCTCTTGCGGATGCCCTGCTCGGAGCCGATTCCGCCGCTCAGGCACGGGCCGAACTGCGTGAACTCTCCGATGCGTGCACACCCCGCATCGACACCACACTCTGAACTCCCAGGGGTCGCACCCGGGCGACGGGGCTCCCGGACGGGGAGAACCGCTGTGCGATCATGCGGTGACGGTCCTGGGGAGGGGCTGCGACGCTGATCGGGGTAGGGAGCTCGGTGTGGCCGCGGGTGGGGAGGAGCGCGGTTCGTCCGTGCCCGACGACGAGTGGGACCGGTTCCTGCGGGAGTCGGTGAACGGTACGCCGGACGACGCGCCCAAGGAGCCGTCCGCACGAGCCCGTGAGGTGACACGGCGGCTACGGGACGAACCCGCACCGCCGCAACCGTGGCGCACGTACACGCCGGCCCGGCCGAAGCGGCGCACGGGCTGGTACGTGGCCGGACTGCTGGCCGCGCTCGCCGTGCTGGTCGTGGCGCTGGTGCCGGGGCTGAGCAGCGGATGGTTCGGCGACGAGGGGACCGTGCAGCCGCTCGCCGTGGAGTCGGAGCGGCCGAACGACCCGCCGCCGCTGGAAGATGCCCAACGGCCCACGCTGGACGAGCCGTTCAAGGGCTCGCCCGCGGCGCGCTGGGCGGACGGCGCAGCCGGGGTCACCGTGCCCGCGGCCAAGGCGACCGGCTGGATGAGCAAGGCCGAAGTGGCGCGGGCCCTCGACCGGTCCCGGGAGTTCCTGAACGTGTCCAACCTGGACGCGAAGGTGTTGCGGGGCGAGCACCCGGCACGGGTCACCGCGCTGATCAACCCGGATCAGAAGGACGTGCAGGACTTCCTGAAGACCGCGTTCCGTGCGCCGAGCGAGGAGGACGATCCGCTGATGCTGTTCAGCCGGTTCGACCCGGCGCACACCCGTCCGGTCGGGGACGTCGTCAAGACCCGGGGGCGGATGACGTACCGGGAGGGCGCGAAGGGTGCGCTCCAGGTCACCGCGGACGTCACGTACGTGTACCCGGTTGCCCCGGCGGCGGGCAGCGACGAGGTCGTGCGGACGATCGTGCGGCGCGAGCTGGTGCTGAGCTGGGACGATCCTGCGAAGGTGATCACCGAGCCGGGGACCTTCTCGCTCGTCTCGTACAAGCTCGACAGCACCAACGGCGGCTGCGGCGACTCCACCGGCTACTTCACCCCGGAGTTCGGCAGCGCGCGGCCCACGGGGAGGAGCGGCGGCCCCGAGGTCGACCCCTACGACCGCAGCACCTCGATGGACGAACACCTGCGGGCGGCCGGCGACGCGGAGTGCGGGACGGCGTCCCGTTCGTAGACCCGCTGCCCGCGTCCGTCAGGGGCGTTCCGTCACCGCGCTACCCGGGGCCCCTCGCCCGCCGTCCGGTCGGCCGGGGCGGGTGCGGCGGCGGGCGGGTCGTCGGGGCCGGCCGCGGGGAGCAGGTTGGGGCCCGGGCCCTGCCGGGCGAGGACGTCTGCCGGGTTGAGGACCCGGCGCCGTCGGAGGGAGAGGCAACCGCAGCCGATGCAGCCGGTGATCTCGCGCTCCAACTGCTCGATCTCGCGGCGCCGCGCTGCGAGGTGGGCGTGCCAACGGCGGGAGATGCGGTCCCAGTCGCGTTTCGAGGGCATCCGGTTCTCCGGGAGGCCCGCTAAGACCTCCGCAACCTCGGACAGCGGGATGCCTATGCGTTTGGCCACGAGGATCAGGGAGATCCGGCGCAGCACGTGGCGGCGGTAGCGGCGCTGGTTCCCGGCGGTGCGCTCGGCGGCGATGAGTCCCTGTTGTTCGTAGAAGTGCAGCGCGGAGACCGCGACGCCGGCGCGCCGGGCGACCTCGCCGACGGCGAGCAGATCGGAGGGGTGGGGTGTTCGGGGTTCACGGGCACGTCCACGCTCCGTCCACGAGACCAGTTGACCTCAAGTCGACTTGAGGTCTTTAGCGTAGTCCACCGTGCCGCGAACCGTCGAAGCCGGCAGCCCGAACACCCCTGCGGGCAGCGGGTGTTCACGGATTGCCGACCGACCGCACAAAGGGCGGGCGTTCGACAACACGGCATCCCGACGGGGGTCCAGCCAAGGTGAGCCCAAAAGGGGCAGTGAGACGACCCGGTCCCGCCGCGAGATCACCGCGGCCACCTTCTTGCCGTGGCGGACATGACCGAAGCGCTGCTCGGCGGCCTGTCGGCTGGTGCCGAGCGCGTCGCCGACGTCGGCGAACGTAGTATCTGGCAAGAGGCGCCCCCGTTCTTCTCGGCCGACTGTGGGCCGCCCGCCCGGCGGCCCTCCGCTTCGCCGGGCCCCGCCCGCACCCCGGGCGGCAGCGGCGCGAGGTCCTGGGACACCCTTCCGTCCCGGCTGTGATTCACGTCACTGTCGGCGGCTCGGTGCAGCACCCGGCCCCGTTCCGCCGTCATGGGGGCAGTGATCGGGACGGGACGAGGAGAGGAGGTCGGCGGGTGAGGTTTCGCAGGAGCGGTCCGGGCATCGGATTCACGGAGTTCGTCGCACAGCGGTCGGGAGCGTTGTTCCGCACCGCGTATGCGCTGACCGGTGACGTGCACGTGGCCGAGGATCTGGTGCAGGAGACGCTGGAGCGGGCGTGCCGACAGTGGCGGAAGGTCGCGGTGGCGGACTCGCCGGAGGCGTACGTGCGCAAAGTGCTGGTCAACCTGGCCAACGACCGCTGGCGGCGGCTGTCGCGCCGGGGCGAGCGCCCCGGGCTGTCGGGGGTGCCCGAGACGGCCGACCCCCGGGACCGGTTCGGGCAGGTGGATCTGCGCGCGGAACTGATCGAGGCACTGCTCGGGCTGCCGATGGGCATGCGCAGCGTGGTGGTCCTGTACTACCTGCACGATCTGGACGCCCGGCAGGTCGCCGACGTCCTGGACATCTCTTCGAGTGCGGTGAGGTCCCAGCTCGCCCGCGGCCTGGCCAAGCTGCGCGATTCCGTATCGGGCGCCCAGGCGCCGCACACGCCGTCGGCCGCTTTCGGAGGTACGAAGTGAGGAACACGTCGTCCGGACCGGCCCCGTTCGAGCCGGGCCTCGAAGCCGAGCTGCGTGCCGCGGTGGCCTCCTTCGCCGACGGGCCGACGGCGCCGGTCGTCGACGCGGCCGCGATCGAGCGAGCCGTCAGCCGCAGCCGCTCCCGCCGGGCGCTCCTCGGCACCGCTGCGGCGTGCTGCGTGCTGGCGTGCGCCACGGTGGGGTTCTTCGCGCTGAAGCCCGTGCCGCCCGCGCCCGGCGCCGCCCCGTCCCTGTCCCCATCGGCGAACGGGGCGTGCACCCCGCTCGCCACCGGCACCCCCAAGAGCGGAAGCGCCGATGCGACTCCGACACAGGAGCAGGAGCAGGAGCAGACCACGGGAGCGGGCATCGCGCTGCCGGACCTGGCCGGCATGCCGGTCGAACAGGCCGGAAGCCTGCTGCGCGGACTCGGACTGAGCTGCACGATCATGCGGCACACGGACTGGAACGCTCCCGCCGGGCAGGTGATCAGCAGTCAGCCCCGGGGCGGCGCAGAACCGGTGGCACCGGGCTCGTCCGTCCTCCTGCTGGTCTCGACGGGCAAACCCGGCGGAACCTGAGCGACCGGGCCCTTCGGCCCGCGCACCGGCCGAGTGACCCAGGGGCCGGTGCCGGGCAGTCCGTCGACCGCGGCGCACCGGCTGGACGCCCGCCCCTCCGGGCCGCTGCTGGACTTTTCCGAGGGGCGCGTCCCCGAGCAGGGAGCCGTCATCGTCGCCGCGGTGAAGGCGTCCTTCTGCCCCTGACCGCCCGACACCGACGAGCCCTCGGGGGGTGTCCCTATGAGTGGTGTGCATCGTGACCTGCCACTTCACGATGCACACCACTCAATGGCTCGCCGCGGTCCGCCAGCGCGGGGAAATGGCCCCTTGTCTGGCCACCAGCCAGTTGCATGGAGGATGTCGCTCTCCTCCGCGCCCGTGAACCGCACGACCTCGAAGGGCTGCGTCGCGCTCTCCCGATCCACCGGGCCGTGATGGAACGTCACCGGGCCGTCGATCCCAGGGACCATACGGCTCACCACGACTGGCTCTTGGCTGTCGTCATTCGTCATGACCAAGATTCTGGCGGTCCCGGCAGTGGGAAGGAGGACGTTCTGAGATCAGGGGGCGGGCTGCTTCACCTCAAGATCATCCCACTGCCCCTTTTGGGCTCACCTTGGCTGGACCCCCGACGGGCCCCGCGAAGACCTGGCCGAACACCCACGCCGGTGCGGTCAGTACGCTCAGTACGGTCAGTGCGGGATGCCGTCGATCAGGTCCCGGGCGCCCTGGCGCAGCAGTGCGACGGCCACGGAGGTTCCGAGCGTCGCCGGGTCGAGCCGTCCGGCCCATTCGTGGGCGTTCAGGATGGTCTTGCCGTCGGGGGTGAACACACAGGCGCGCAGGGAGAGTTCACCGGCGCGGGCGGAGGCGTAGCCGGCGATCGGGCTGTTGCAGTGGCCTTGCAGCACATGGAGGAACATGCGCTCGGCGGTGGCCTCGCGGTGGGTGCCCGGGTCGCCGAGGGCGCTGACCGTCTCGATGGTGTCCTGGTCGTCCTCCCGGCACTGGAGGGCGATGATGCCGGCGCCGATGGGCGGCATCATCGCTTCGGGGGACAGCACCTCGCTGATCACGTCGGTGCGCTCGATCCGTTCCAGTCCGGAGACGGCGAGCAGGAGCGCGTCGGCGGCGCCGTGTGCGAGTTTCTCCAACCGGAGGTTGGCGTTGCCGCGGATCGGCACGCAGTGCAAGTGCGGGTGGCTGCGGGCGAGTTGGGCGGTGCGCCGGACGGAGGAGGTGCCGACCCGGGTGCCCGGCGGGAGGGCGTCGAGGGTGAGGCCGCCGGGGTGGACCAGGGCGTCGCGGATGTCGTCGCGGGCGAGCATCGCGGCGAAGACGGTCCCGGCGGGCAGCGGGCGGTCGGCGGGCACGTCCTTGACGCAGTGCACGGCGACGTCCGCCTCGTCGTTCAGCAGGGCCGCGTCGACCTCCTTGGTGAACGCCCCCTTGCCCTCGACGGCGGCGAGGTCACCCTGCCACTTGTCGCCGGTGGTCTTCACGGGAACGACCGTCGTGGTGACGTGCGGGTGGTGCGCGGCCAGGAGGGCACGGACCCGTTCGACCTGGGCGAGCGCCATCGGGGAGTCGCGGGTGACGATGCGGATCAGCTCGGGCGCGGACATGCGCACACCTTAGGGCCTGCCGACGATCTCCGTGACCCCCACCGGGAGGGCCGGGTGAGGGGCCCGGAACGCGTGGACCCCGGCCGCGCGGGTGCGGGGCCGGGGTCCACGGTGTTCCGGGGTGGCGACGGGGCTCACCCGGTACGGGGAACGGTCCCCGCACCGGACGGGTTCGCCCCGTCGCCCGGAAGGGTTCAGCAGCCGATGAGGCGGGCGGCGAGGTAGCCCTCGATCTGGTCGAGGGAGACCCGCTCCTGCTTCATCGTGTCGCGCTCACGGACGGTGACCGCGTTGTCGTCGAGGGTGTCGAAGTCGACGGTCACGCAGAACGGGGTGCCGATCTCGTCCTGGCGACGGTAGCGGCGGCCGATGGCGCCGGCGTCGTCGAAGTCGATGTTCCAGTGCTGGCGCAGCGCGGTCGCCAGGCCCTTGGCCTTCGGCGAGAGCTCCGGGTTGCGGGACAGCGGCAGCACGGCGACCTTGACGGGCGCGAGGCGCGGGTCGAGGCGCAGCACGGTGCGCTTCTCCAGCTTGCCCTTGGCGTTGGGCGCCTCGTCCTCGATGTAGGCGTCGAGGAGGAAGGCGAGCATCGTGCGGCCGACACCGGCGGCGGGCTCGATGACGTAGGGGGTCCAGCGCTCGCCGGCCTCCTGGTCGAAGTACGAGAGGTCCTGGCCGGACGCCTTGGAGTGCGCGGACAGGTCGTAGTCCGTGCGGTTGGCGACGCCCTCCAGCTCACCCCACTCGTTGCCGCCGAAGCGGAAGCGGTACTCGATGTCCGCGGTCCGCTTGGAGTAGTGGGAGAGCTTCTCCTGCGCGTGCTCGTACCAGCGCATGTTCTCCTCGCGCAGGCCCAGGCCGGTGTACCAGTTCCAGCGCTGCTCCATCCAGTACTCCTGCCACTTCTCGTCCTCGCCCGGCTTGACGAAGAACTCCATCTCCATCTGCTCGAACTCGCGGGTGCGGAAGATGAAGTTGCCCGGCGTGATCTCGTTGCGGAACGACTTGCCCATCTGGGCGATGCCGAACGGCGGCTTGCGCCGCGAGGTCTGCTGGACCTGGGAGAAGTTGGTGAAGATGCCCTGCGCCGTCTCGGGCCGCAGGTAGGCGACGGAGCCGCTGTCCTGGGTGGGGCCGAGGTGGGTGGCGAGCAGGCCGGAGAACTGCTTGGGCTCGGTGAACTGACCCTTGTTGCCGCAGTTGGGGCAGTTGATGTCGGCCAGACCGTTCTCGGGGAGGCGGCCGTGCTTGGCCTCGTAGCCCTCCTCCAGGTGGTCGGCGCGGTAGCGCTTGTGGCAGGAGGTGCACTCGGTGAGCGGGTCGGAGAAGGTGGCTACGTGACCCGAAGCCTCCCAGACCTCCGTGGCGAGGATCACCGAGGAGTCGATGCCGACGACGTCCTCACGGGACGTGACCATGTAGCGCCACCACTGACGCTTGATGTTCTCCTTGAGCTCGACGCCCAGCGGCCCGTAATCCCAGGCGGCGCGCTGGCCTCCGTAGATCTCGCTGCACGGGTAGACGAAGCCACGGCGCTTGCTCAGGCTGACGATGGTGTCGATCTTGTCGGCGGCCACGGTGCTCTCTTCATTACGACGGATGACGACGGGGTGACGACGGCGCGAAGCGAATGCTTCCGAGCGAATGCCCAAGGTTACGGCGCAGGCACGGGCCGGGCCAACTCCGGTCGGCCAAGTCTCGTTGGCCGGTCCACCGGTCCCCCGACGGCGTCCGCACCGGGGTCGGCGTCGGGGTCCGCACCGGCTCGGGGCGCGTCGGGTGACGGGCCGCGGTCGGAGGGCTCCGGACCGGGGTCGCGTACGCCGTTCGGACGGGATGATCTCGTTCGAGTGATGTGGGCGACTAGCCGGTTTATTGACAATCGTTTCCAGTTTTGTTGAAAATGACAGTCATGAACGTACGACGCCTGATACCCGGCACCGCCGTCGCGACCACCGCGGCCACCTTGGTCGCCCTGACCGCCCTGACCGGCTGCGGGGACGCGGGCGCGTCCGGCGACGGCGGCAAGCTCGACGTCATGGCCTCGTTCTATCCGCTCGGCTACCTCGTGGACGAGATCGGCGGTGACCACGTGCGGCTCACCACCCTGACCGAGCCCGGCCAGGAGCCGCACGACCTGGAGGTCAGCGCCCGGCAGCGGGCCGCCATGGAGGAGTCCGACCTCATCGTCTACCTCAAGGGGCTCCAGCCCGCCGTGGACGAGGCGGTCGGACAGTCCGAGGCCCGGACGAAGGTCGACGCGACGACGCTCACCTCCCTGGAGAAGACCGGCGCCGCCCGCTCCGAGGAGCCGGCCGACGAACACCCAGAGCACACTGACCACCCCGAGCACGGCGAGCCCGGTCACGAGCACCAGGACGGCGACGAGACCCACGCCGACGAGACCCACGCGGACGAGGGCGCCGGGGAGGACGCGCACGCCGACGACCACGGTCACGACCACAGCCACGACGGCCCCGACCCGCACATCTGGCTGGACCCGGTGCGCTACTCGGAGGTCGCCGAGGGGGTCGGCAAGGCGCTGGAGAAGGCCGACCCCGACCACGCGGCCGACTACCGCAACCGTACGGACGCGCTGGTCAAGCGGCTGGACGCGCTGCACAGCAGGTTCCGGAGCGGTCTGAAGGACACCCGCAGCGAGGTCTTCATCACCACGCACTCCGCCTTCGGCTACCTCGCCGACCGGTACGGACTGATCGAGGAGTCGATCAGCGGCCTCAACCCCGAGAGCGAGCCGAGCGGCGCCCGGATCAAGGAACTCCAGAAGGTGGCGAAGGCCGACGACGTGAACACGGTCTTCTACGAGACGCTGGTCTCCGACCGGACCGCGAAGTCCCTCGCCGCCGACACCGGGATGCGCACCGACGTGCTCGACCCGATCGAGGGCATCACCGAGAAGTCCCGGGGCGACGACTACTTCCAGGTCATGGAGGCCAACCTCACCGCCCTGCGCACCGCACTGGGCGCCAAGTGACGCCCGGCCCCGGGAATGCCCCGGGGCCATCGGCACGCTGACCGTGCCGGACACCGAACGAGGCCGTGACGGCCGGGAAGGACGCGGACCCGTGAACCACACGGACCACACGCACGGCACGGGCGACCCCGCGCGCCCGAGCGGAGACCCGGTCATCGCCCTGCGCGCAGTGACCGCCGAGCTGGGCTCGCGCCCCGTGCTGCGCGGCATCGACCTCACCGTCGACCGGGGCCAGGTCGTCGCGCTGCTCGGCGCCAACGGCTCGGGCAAGTCGACGGCGGTCCGCACCGTCATCGGCCAGGTCCCGGTGACCGGCGGCACCGTGGAACTGTTCGGCGTCCCCCGCCACCGCTTCCGCGACTGGGCCCGCATCGGCTACGTACCGCAGCGCACCACCGCGGCCAGTGGCGTGCCGGCGACCGTCACCGAGGTCGTCACCTCGGGGCGGCTGGCCCGCTCCCGCTTCGGGCTGCTCCGCCGGGCCGACCGGACGGCCGTCCGCGACGCGCTGGAGCGGGTCGGCATGGCGGACCGGGCCAAGGACCCCGTCGACGCGCTCTCCGGCGGCCAGCACCAGCGGGTGCTGATCGCCCGCGCGCTGGCCGCCGAACCCGAGCTCCTGATCATGGACGAGCCGATGGCGGGCGTCGACCTGACCAGCCAGGAGGTGCTGGCGGCGACCCTGCGGGAACAGGTCACGGCGGGCGCCTCGGTCCTGCTGGTGCTGCACGAGCTGGGACCGCTGGAACCCCTGATCGACCGGGCCGTCGTGCTGCGGGACGGCTGCGTCCTGCACGACGGACCGCCCCCGAAGGCCCTGGGTCAGCACGCGCTGCCCGGCCACGACCACGTCCACCCCCACGCGCCCGGCCCGGAGCCGCTGCGCACCGGTCTGTTGAGCTGAGGACGACGCTGATGGAGATCCTCGACTACGCCTTCATGCAGCGGGCCCTGCTCGCCGCCGTACTCGTCGGCATCACGGCCCCCGCAGTCGGCATCTACCTGGTGCAGCGCCGCCAGTCCCTGATGGGCGACGGCATCGGCCACGTCGCGATGACCGGGGTTGGCCTCGGCTTCCTGCTGTCCGCCTCGCCGGTGTGGATGGCGATGGCGGTCGCCGTGCTCGGCGCGGTCACCATGGAACTGATCCGCTGGTACGGCAAGACCCGCGGTGACATCGCGCTCGCCATGCTCTTCTACGGCGGCATGGCCGGCGGCGTGATGTTCATCAACCTGGCGCCGGGCGGTTCCAACGCCAACCTGAACTCCTACCTGTTCGGCTCGCTGTCGACGGTGTCCTCCGAGGACGTCCTCGCGATCTGCCTGCTGGCGGCGTTCGTCGTGCTCGTGACGGTCGGCCTGCGCCGACAGCTCTTCGCGGTCAGCCAGGACGAGGAGTTCGCCCGGGTGACCGGGCTGCCGGTGCGGTTCCTGAACCTGCTGACGGCCGTGACGGCCGCCGTCACCGTGACCGTCGCGATGCGGGTGGTCGGGCTGCTGCTGGTCAGTGCGCTGATGGTGGTGCCCGTCGCCGCGGCCCAGCAACTCACCCGGTCCTTCGCCGCCACCTTCGCCGTGGCCGTCGCGATCGGCGTCTCGGTGACCCTCGGCGGCACCGTCACCTCGTACTACCAGGACGTCCCGCCGGGCGCCACGATCGTGCTGCTGACGATCGGCGTGTTCATCGCACTGACCGTGCTGGCCGCGCCGCTGGCCCGCCGGCGCGCCCGCAATGCGGCCCCCACCGATACCGACGGCGCCCCCCTGGAGTGCGCGGTCCCGAGCTCGCACTGAACCGGGCGCCACACCCGCGGGGGAGGGCCCGGCGAAGTCCGCGGGGGAACCCACACAACCCCCACACACCCGGGGAACCGACACGAGCCACCCCACCAGAACTGGGAGGAATCACCCCGCACCGACGGGGCGACGGCATCCGCCGCCCGACCGGTGCACCGCACCGGGGGGTCAGCGCCTGGCACAATGGCCGGGCAGGAGACCAGGAGGAGGCCATCGTGACAGCCCCGGTTCGAGGCAGGTCCACCCGCCAGCGCGCGGCCGTGGCGGCAGCGCTCGAAGAGGTGGACGAGTTCCGCAGTGCCCAGGACCTCCACGACATGCTCAAACACAAGGGCGACTCGGTCGGCCTGACCACGGTGTACCGCACCCTGCAATCCCTCGCCGACGCCGGCGAGGTCGACGTCCTGCGCACCTCCGACGGCGAGGCCGTCTACCGCCGCTGTTCCAGTGGCGAGCACCACCACCACCTGGTCTGTCGCGCCTGCGGCAAGGCCGTGGAGGTGGAGGGGCCGGCCGTCGAGACGTGGGCCGAGGCCATCGCGGCGGAACACGGGTTCGTGAACGTCGCGCACACCGTGGAGATCTTCGGCACCTGCGCGGAGTGCGCGCAGGCGGAGGCGGAGTCGGAGTCGGAGAAGAGCTGACCCCCGCCCCCGTGCAGCCGTGGCGTGCCGTTCGGTGCAGCCCCGCACGGGACGGCAGGGCGGCACCGAACGGCACGGCTCAGGCGCGGTGCAGCCGCCGATCCAGCAGCTCCCGCAGCCGGTCCACGTCCTCGGGCCGCTGCACGCCCGCCTTGGGCAGCACGGAGAAGCCGGCGCCGTTGCGGTCCCCCAGGAACAGCACGAACGAACGGGACGTCTCCCGATAGCGCCCGAACGAGGACCACCGGGCCCGGATCTGCGTGTGGTCGCCGGTGAACGTCAGCGACTCCTCGTCCAACACGGCGTGCAGCGGCCCCTCGTAGTCGGCCGCGCGCTGGTACATCCGCCCGTAGGACCAGCCCTGGAATCCCAGCGCCAGCACGGCCACGAACACGGCCACCACCAGCGCGAACAGCCACCAGAGGGGTTCGTCACCGGCCAGCAGGGACACCGGCAGCGCACCCCCGGCGGCCCAGCAGGCCGCCATCACGCTCCTCTGCGCCCGACGGGCCGACGGTATCGCCTTCGCCCGTTCGGCCAGCGCCTCCTGGAAGTCCTTGGCGACCAACTCGTAGCGCAGTTCGATGCGCTCCCCGGCCACCGGTGCCGCACTCCCCGTCGACTGCGTTGCCTGCGTCGCCTCGTCCACGCCCCGCGTCCCTCCCCGTTCCGGTCCGTCCCTGATCCGCCCCGCGCTAGCGACCGCCCCTGAGGATCTGCTCCTCGTTCGGGATGGCCCCGCCGAACCGTCGGTCCCGGGAGGCGTACTCCATGCACGCGCGCCAGAGGTCGCGGCGGTCGAAGTCGGGCCACAGTACGTCCTGGAACACCATCTCGGCATAACTGCTCTGCCAGATGAGATAGTTGGAGGTGCGCTGCTCGCCGCTGGGACGCAGGAAGAGGTCCACGTCGGGCATGTCCGGGTAGTACAGGTACTTGGCGAAGGTCTTCTCGTTCACCTTCCCCGGGTCCAGCTTGCCCGCCGCGACATCACGGGCCATGGCCTGCGCGGCGTCGGCGACCTCGGCGCGGCCCCCGTAGTTGACGCAGAAGTACAGCGTCATCGCGTCGTTGTCCTTGGTCTGCTCCTGGGCGACCTGGAGCTCCTGGACGACGGACTTCCACATCTTCGGCATCCGGCCCACCCAGCGGATGCGGATGCCGAGTTCGTCCATCTCGTCACGGCGGCGACGGATGACGTCCCGGTTGAAGTTCATCAGGAAGCGCACCTCGTCGGGCGAGCGCTTCCAGTTCTCGGTGGAGAAGGCGTACAGGGAGAGGTTCTTGACCCCGATCTCCAGACAGCCCTTCAGCACGTCGAGGACGACGCCCTCGCCGACCTTGTGGCCTTCCGTGCGCGGCAGCCCCCGGTCCTTCGCCCAACGGCCGTTGCCGTCCATGACCACGGCGACGTGCTTCGGCACGAGCTCGCCGGGGAGCTTCGGGGGGCGGACACCGGACGGGTGCGGCTCCGGGGTCTTGTACTCGCGGCGGGACCGGCCGAGGATTCCACGACGTGCCATGAGGGGTTGTCTCTCTCCTACCTAGGTCTTCTCTACGTAACGCAGGGAACGCAGTCCGCGCTCCAGGTGCCAGTGCAGATATGCCGACACCAGCCCGCTGCCCTCACGGACGTGACGCGCCTCGCAGGCGTCGGCGGTGGGCCAGTCGCCGGTGAGCAGCGCCCCGAGGAGTTCCAGGGCCTGCGGCGAGGGTACGACGCTGCCGGGCACCCGACACTCCCCGCACACGCTCCCCCCGGCGGCCACCGAGAAGAAACGGTTCGGGCCGGGCAGTCCACACTTGGCGCAGTCGCCGAAGCTGGGGGCGTACCCGTTCACCGCGAGGGAGCGCAGCAGGAACGCGTCGAGGACGAGGTGCGGCTCGTGCTCCCCGCGGGCGAGCGTCCGCAACCCGCCGACCAGCAGCAGGTACTGCTGGACGGCGGGCTCCCCCTCGTGGTCGGTGAACCGTTCGGCGGTCTCCAACATGGCCGTGCCGGCGGTGTATCGGGCGTAGTCGGTGACGATGTCGCCACCGTACGGCGCGATAGTCTCACTCTGGGTGCACAGCGGCAGGCTGCGGCCGATCAGCTCGCTCCCGCGGGCGAAGAACTGCACGTCGACGTGGGAGAACGGTTCGAGGCGGGCGCCGAACTTCGACTTCGTGCGCCGCACCCCCCGGGCGACGGCGCGCACCCGGCCGTGGCCACGGGTCAGAAGCGTGATGATCCGGTCGGCCTCACCGAGCTTCTGGGTCCGCAGCACCACGCCGTCGTCCCGGAACAGACTCATGGACCCATTCTCCCGCACCCCCGTGCGCCCCGGAGCCATCGGGTCGAACGGACGTCCGCCGCGGTGGGTCAGCTCACCCGGCGTCCGATCCGGCCGAGGCCGAGCGCCGTGAGGGCCACGCTGAGCACCAGGTAGATCGCGGTCTCCAACAACTGGAACGTCCCGTAGCGGCTGCCGGGGTGGTAGCGGACGTCGATGTGCAGCTCGTGCCCGGCGAGGCAGACAGCCGTGTCGCCGAACGTACCGCCCGCCCCGGTCCGGGGCGGATCGTCCAGGCAGTCGTTGAACCGCGCCCCGTCGAGGGCCTCGCCGTCCGCGGTGCGCAGTGGACTCGTCTCGGCGATCCACGCATCGGGAGCGTCCGGCAGCCGCAGCCCGCCGATGACGGGACCGCCGCCGATGCCGCCCAGGCTCCGCGCCCCGTTGATCGTCTCGGCCGTCACCCGCAGGGTGGTGGTCTCCGGTGCCATCAGCGCGGGCCGCACCACGTTGGGGAAGAAGAACTGGAAGGCGACGAAGCCGACGAGGGTCACCGCCATCGCCGGCAGGGTGCGCCGCAGCAGCAGCCCGACGAGGGTGCCGAAGGTGACGGCCAGCGCGGCGTGACCGAACGGCACGAGGTGACGGGCCCCGAACTCCAGGGCGCCGAAACGGTTCTGGACGACCTCGTCGAAGGGTGCCGCCGCCCAGGTCAGCAGGGTCGCCAGCGCACCCGTCAGGAGCACCGCTGCCGCCCCGACGAACGCGACCTTGGTGAGCAGCCAGCGCGTCCGGGTGACGCTCTGGTTCCACACCAGCCGGTGGGTGCCGTTCTCCAGCTCCCGGGCGACCATCGGCGCGCCCCAGAACGCCCCGAGGACGGCGGGGACCAGGGCCAGCCCGGCGGCGAGGAACAGCAGGGTGTTCTCGTGGGCGCTGCGGAACTGGCTCCGCGCCCGGGCACAGTCACCCCCGCCGCCGTCCCCGCACCGGGACCGGTACGCCTCGTAGCCGTCGCGGACGTCCACGCCCACGTACAGCAGATAGCCGGTGGCCAGGATCAGGGCGAGGGCGCCGGCCAGCGCCTGCCCGCGGAACTGCCGCCAGTGCAGCCAGGTCATCGGGTGCCCTCCTGCGATGCGGTGCCGCTGCCGGTGCCGGGGCCGGAGGTCGGGGCCGGGCCGGGGGCGGTACTGCGGGCGGCTGCGGCCCGGGTCATGTAGCCGAGGACCAACTCTTCGAGCGAGACCGGCTCGACGGCCCGGGGCAACGCCACGGCCGGGGACCCGACGCGGACGACCGCGCCGCCCCGGTCCCGCCACACCACCTCGACCCCGGCGGGCAGCGCGCCGGGTTCCCCGCGGGACGCGGGCAACCGGGCGTGCGAGGCCAACAGGGCCCGGGTGTCGCCGGCGATCTGCACCCGCGCGTCGCACAGCACGATCAGGTGGTCGCAGACCTGCTCGATGTCACCGAGCAGGTGCGAGGAGAGCACGGCGCTGGCGCCCAACTCCCCCACGAACTCCATCAGGTTGCGCAGGAAGCCCTGGCGGGCCAGCGGGTCCAGGGCCGCCGCCGGTTCGTCGAAGATCAGCAGTTCGGGCCGCTTGGCCGCGGCGACGGTCAGCGCCAGTTGGGCCCGCTGGCCGCCCGACAGCCGTCCCGCCCGCTGTGCGGGGTCCAGCCCCACCTGGCGGATGCGCCGCTCGGCCAGCTCCCCGTCCCAGACCGGGTTCAGCTGCGCACCGAGCCGCAGGTGCTCGGCCACCGTGAACGAGCCGTACACCGGCGTGTTCTGGGCGACGAACCCCACCCGGGCCAGGTGCGACCCACCGGCCGCGGGACGCGAGCCGAGCACGGTCAACGAACCGGAGGTCGGCTGGATCAGCCCGCAGGCCAGATGGAGCAGGGTCGACTTGCCGGCCCCGTTCGGACCGACCAGGCCGATGACCCGGCCGGAGGGGATGCTGAGGTTCACGTCATCGAGGGCGGGCGCACGGCGACGGCCGTACTTCTTCGTCAAGCCCACGGCGTGCAGGGCCGTGGGGGCGGAGGTGGTTGGCATGCCTTCATCGTGGAATCCGCCGCCCGCCCCCGGCATCGGCCGCATGCCCGGTTCCGCCGCCCGGCGACCGTACTTCCGGCCGATGACCGTACGTCCCACCGGCGCGGAACGACTGCGTCCCGACGGCGCGCAACGACTGCGTCCCGGCCGCGCGGAACGACTACGCGGTGCCCTGGGCGATGCCGTTCTCCCAGGCCCAGGCGGCGACCTCGACCCGGTTGCGCACCCCGAGCTTGGTCTGGATGCCGGACACATGGCTCTTGACCGTGCTGAGCGAGATGAACAGCTCGGCGGCGATCTCCCGATTGGTGCGCCCTCGGACGACGGCCCGGACCACCTCGATCTCGCGCCCGGACAGCGGAGGCGACGGCGCGCGATCGGGTCGGGGCAGCTTGCCCACGCCGTTCAGGTGCTTCAGCAGCCGCAGCGTGACCGACGGCGAGACCAGCGCCTCGCCCCGGTGCGCGGCGCGCACGGCCTCCACGAGCAGCGTGGGCCCGGCGTCCTTGAGGACGAACCCCACCGCACCGCCGCGCAGCGCCCCGTACACGTACTCGTCCAGGTCGAACGTGGTCACGACGATGACCCGCAGCGGATCGGGCACCCCGGGGCCGGCCAGCGCGCGGGTGACCTCGATGCCGTCGAGCTTGGGCATCCTGATGTCCACCAGGCACACGTCGGGGCGCAGTCGCCGGGCCGCCTCGATCGCCGCGGCGCCGTCTTCGGCCTCCGCGACGACCCGGATGTCCGGCTGGTCCTCCAGGATCAGCCGCAGCCCGCGGCGGATCATCGCCTGGTCCTCGGCGAGCAGGACCGTGATCGGGGTCATCCGGGCTCCAGGGTGATCATCCGGGCCCCCTGGCGGGGACGGGCAGGGCCGCCCGCACGGACCAGCCGGCGCCGTGGCGGGGGCCGGCGTGCAAGGAGCCGCCGAGGGTCTCGACGCGTTCGCGCATGCCGATCACACCGTACCCGCCGCGGTGCGGAGGACGGCCGGGGTGCGGCGCGTCATCGACGACCTCGACGGTGACGACCCCCGCGGCCCGCACGACGGTGACCTCGACCGAACGGGCGTGGCGGGCGTGGCGCAGGACGTTCGTCAACGCCTCCTGGACGATGCGGTACACGGTACTGGTCACCTCCGGCGGCCAGTGGGAGGCGTCGTCGGGCACGGTGAGGCGCGTACTCGGGCCCTGCCGTCCGAAGCGCTCGACCAGCGTGCCCAGTTGTTCGGGCCCGGGCGAGGCGGGCGCGCCGTCGTCGGTGTGGTCGATGTCGATATCGGCACCGGTATCCGTATCGGCGCCGGAGTCGGAGTCGGAGTCGGAATCATGGTCGGCGTGGCGCAGCAGGCCGACGACCCGCCGCATCGCTACCATCGCCTCCGAACCGGCGGCTTCGATCTCGGCCAGCGACTGCGCCACCTGTTCCGGGGAGCGCCGGGCGACGACCTGTGCGGCCTGGGCCTGGATCAGCATCCCCGTGAGGTGATGGGCGACGACGTCGTGCAGTTCCCGGGCGAGCTCCAACCGCTCGCCCCGGCGCACCCGTTCGACCGCGGCCCGGGCCCGGGCGTCCTGCATGCGCAGCGCCCCGCCGACCGCGAGGGCGACCAACCAGCCCACCACGGCGAGGACGACCACCGCCGAGGCGGGGCGGGCGGCGAACTGGCCGGCGATCAGCAGCAGTCCGCCGCCCGCGACGGCCCCGGCCCGCACCGCAGGCAGGGCCCGGACGGCGGAGCCGATGAGCACGGCCAGTCCGAGGGTCGTGGCGGGCCCGGGCTCGGCGGGCAGTTCGACGTCAAACAGCGGGCCGACGAGCACGGCCACGGCCGCCGTGAGGAGACCAGCGACCGCCGTCCGGGTCCGCTCGCGGTGGCGCACCAGGGCGAGTACGCAGACCACGACCGCGACGGCGGCCCCCGGAGCCCCGTAGGCGGCGCCCCAGGTCTGTGCGAGGGCGGCCCACTGGACGGCGATCGCCGCGAGGAACACGCCGCCGGCTCCGGCGGTGGCGGCGACCTTGGTCCACCGGTTCGTGCTGGTCACGTGGTCAAGGCTAGCGAGCACGCGTACCTCCTACGGACGCGGCGGGTCGGGCCAGGGCGCCCCGGGCGCCGGGGAGTCGGCGCGCCGGTCGTGGTCCAGGCGGCGCAGCACCGTGCCCGTGCCGAGGGCGGCGACCGTCGCCACCGTGACCAGGGCCGTCACTGCGCTCCAGCCCTCGGCCCAGGTCAGCGCGGTCACCCCGAGGCTGCCCGCGGCGATCCCGGTCGCCGCTCCGGGCGGCAGGGTCCGGACGGCGGAGCCGATGAGCACGGCGAGGGCCAGGGTCGTGGTGGGCGCGGGCTCCTGCGGCAGGTCGTCGCCGACGGCCAGGGACACCGCGAGGGCCGCCGCCGTCACGGCCGTGCCCAGGGCCGCGGTGAGCGCCGGCCACCGCGCGCGCAGCAGTGCGAGTACGGACACCACCGTCGACACCGTGGAGCCGAACACCCAGGAGGCGCCGCCCCAACTGTCCATGAGCAGGTACGTCGTGGCGGCGATCCCCAGGGCGCACACCACGCCGAGTCCGAGGTCGCCCCCGGCCCCAGCCCGTCGTGTCCGCCGTTGCACTGTGTCCATGCGAATCAGGCTAGGGAGCGGGGGCATGCGGCGAACCGGCCGAAAGTACGGAAGTGCGGCGGGCGGGCCGTGCTTCGGACGGGTTCGCGTGCCGTCGGGCTCCTAGGATCGGGGGATGATCGCCGTCTTGCAGTGCACCGTCCTGGACTGTGCCGACCCGGCCGCGCTGGCCCGCTTCTACGGTGCGCTCCTGGGCGGCGACGTCGACCGACCCGACGCCCGCTGGTCCCTGGACGCGGACTGGTCGACCCTGCACACCCCCGCCGGGCAGGTGCTGGCCTTCCAGCGGGTGGCCGACCACCGTCCGCCCACCTGGCCGGACCCGGACCGCCCCCAGCAGTTCCACCTCGACCTGGGGGTGCCGGACCTCGACCGGGCCCACGACGCGGTCCTCGCGCTGGGCGCCCGGTTCCTGGACGCGGGTCCGCCACCGGGCGGTTGGCGGGTCTACGCCGACCCCGCGGGGCATCCGTTCTGCCTGGTGCGGCACGTGGGCGGGGCGCGGTAGCAAGCGTCACCTGGTCGGGGCCGTGAGGTTTGCAGTCCCACGAACAAGGTTCCGGGGGTGGCTCGTTGGAGTGGTCCGCCTTGGGCTCGGCAGCCTGTTCCGTCATCTGCGCGTACAACGTGGTGACATGGCACCGGGCGACCGGCATCAGAAGAAAGAAGGACGTGGAAGCGGCTCAGAAGAGGCGAACAAGAGTGATCAATTCACAGGGAAGCACCGGAACTGTGCGTAGCTGGTACTTCAACCTCGTCCTCGACGCCCCGCTCACCGAGGAGCAGAAGGACGTCCTGGACGGTCTCGACCGCTTCGCAGCGGGCGGCATCGGGCTGGAAGAGGGGCCGGGGTACTCGGGATTCCTCTGTGTCGTCCGGGCCGAAACCCTCACGGCGGCCGTCGTGGACACGCTGAGCCGCTTCGAGGACTTCCCCGGTGTGCTGGTGCGGAGCGTGGTGCTGGACCACGTCGACCTTGCCTCGAACGGCATGGCGACCGCTGCCGTGGTGCCCGCTCCACCCCCAGCGGAGGCGTCCTCGTCGACGTCGTGACGTCAACGGACGGCCCCCGTTGGGGCAGCCTCTCCCGCAACAGCCCGGACGGGAGCGTACGCGTCGTTCACCCGCCGCCCGGCGTGACGAGCCCCGACTCGTACCCGAGGATGACGAGCTGCGCACGGTCCCGCGCGCCCAACTTGCCCATGATGCGGCTGACATGGGTCTTGGCCGTGAGCGGACTCAAGCTCAGGGTGTCGGCGATCTCCTGGTTGGTGAGGCCCCGGGCGACGAGGGTGAGCACCTGGCGTTCGCGGTCGGTGAGGCCGTCGGGGCTCAGCGCGGAACGGGGGCCCGGGTCGGGGGCGCGCAGCGCACGGGCGATCAGCCGGGCCGTCGGTCCGGGCGACAGCAGCGCCTCGCCCTGGGCCACCAGGCGTATCGCGTCGAGGAGTTCGGCGGGCTTGGTGTCCTTGACGAGGAACCCGGACGCCCCCGCCCGCAGCGCGTCGATGATGTGCTCGTCCGTGTCGTAGGTGGTGAGGACCAGCACCCGCACGCCCACCAGGTCCTCGTCCGCGGCGATGAGCCGGGTCGCGGCGATCCCGTCCAGGTCCGGCATCCGGACGTCCATGACGACGAGGTCCGCCCGTGCGGTGCGGGCGAGTTCGACGGCTTCGCGTCCCGTGCCGGCCTGGCCGACGACCTCCATGTCCGGTGCCGACTCGATGAGCATGGCGAACGCGGCCCGCACCAGCGTCTGGTCGTCGGCGAGCAGTACACGGATGGTCACGCGGTCCCCCAGGGGAAGTCGATCGGCGTCGGACGGCGGGTCATGCGGGGGACTCCCCCGGGTCGAGACCCTGCCACGGGCGTCCCGGTCCGTCCACGGCGACCCGGGCGGGTGCCGCGTCGAGGACCGGGGCGAGCGTGCCCTCCTGGGCCACGGGGACCAGCGGAAGGAGCGCCGTCACGGTGAAGCCGCCGGTGGGCCGCGGCCCCGCCTCCAGGGTGCCGCCGACGCTGCGGGCCCGCTCCCGCATCCCGATCAGCCCGAAGCCGGAGGCCGTGGTGGGCTCTGCGGCCGGGTGCGCGGGCCCGGGGTCCGGGGCGCCGGCCCCGTCGTCGGTGACGGTGACCTCCAGGGCCACCGTCGCGACCCGGACGGCCACCGTGACCGCCACGCCGGGGCCCGCGTGCCGCACCGCGTTGGTGAGCGCCTCCTGGACGATCCGGTAGGCCGCAGCGCCGACCGCCGGGGGCGGCTGGACGTCGACGCCCCGCAGGGTGAGGGTGACTTCGGCGCCGGCGCTCCGGGCGGCCTCCACGAGGTCGGGCAGCCCGCCGAGACCGGGCAGCGGGCCGCGCGGATCGCCGGGGGCGTCGGCGCGCAGCACCTCCAGGGTGGTGCGCAGTTCCCCGCGTGCGGCCCGGCAGGTGTCGGCGATGTCGTCGAGGGCGCGGGCCACCGCCGTCCGGTCGAGCCGGTCCGGGTCGGCGGCCAGCACATGGGCGGCGACGGACGTCTGCACCCCGATGAGGGTGATCGTGTGGGCGAGCAGGTCGTGCAGGTCCCGGGCGATCCGCAGGCGTTCCTCGGCGACCCGGCGGCGGGCCTCCTCCTCGCGGGTCCGTTCGGCGCGCTCCGCCCGCTCGTGGGCGGCCCGCACGTTGCCGCGGTGGACCCGTACGTAGGCGCCGACGACGAGGATGGCGACCACCCAGCCGGAGATGCGCAGGAGTTCCATGGCCTCGTGCGGGCTGACGGCCAGCATGACGGACATGGACAGGCCCAGGGTGCCGAGGCCCACGCACACCGTGCGGCAGAAGGTGCCGGTGACGGCGACCGTGTAGAGGGCCAGGTAGGTGACGGGTCCGGGGGCCGTGTGGTCGTAGTCGAGCGAGTGGTAGGGGGCGACCAGCGCGATCACGGCGAGCAGCGTCCCCAGGGGTGCCCGGGTGCGGAACACGAGGGGGACGTGGGCGGCCAGGAGCAGGCTCCAACCGAGGGCGTCGAGGGTGCCCCGGTCGCAGAAGAACGCGATGACCACGGCAGTCACGGCGGTGAGGGCGGCCAGGACGCGGTCGTCGCACAGCAGGTGCCAGCCGCGGGCGAGGCGGGCCCTGGCCCGGGAGGCCCGCCCGGTGGGGGTCCCGGCCGCCGCGACCGCGCCCCCGGTGGGAGCCGTCCCGAGCAGGGTGGCAGCGGGCGATGAGGGCTCGGGCACGACAACGGCATTGCGGGCCCGCGTCTGGCGGGAGTTGGGTTCCACGGGGCCATCCTGCGGCATGAGGGCGCCCCTCCGGGAGGGAGGGGCGCGCCGGACGGGTGCGGGGAGTTCACCGGCGGGGCCGGTGGGGCCGGTGCGGCGGCCGGTGGGACGCGTACGGTGGTCGGCGGGACGGGCCTCGCCGGGGCGCCCCTACGAGACGGGCCGGTACGCGGACCGAGCCGCTACGGGAACGGGGCCGCTACGGGGTGGGGACGCGTTCCTCCTCCCGCGGCCGGGGCGGCGCCGCAGCCTCGGACCGCGCACCGGGCGAGGGCTTCGCCAGCGGGCCGGGCCACCACACCCGCCGGCCGAGCGCGACACTGGCACTGGTGACCAGGTAGGTGCGCACCAGGAAGGTGTCCAGGAGGACGCCGACCGCGATGACGAAGCCGAGTTGCACGAGTTGGACCATCGGCAGGTTGATGAGCACGCCGAAGGTCGCCGCGAGGACGAGCCCCGCCGAGGCGATCACCGCACCGGTGCTGCGCAGGGCGCTGAGCGCGGCGGCGGCGGGTTCGACGCCGTCGAGGCACTCCTCCCGCATCCGGTGCATGAGGAAGATCCCGTAGTCCACGCCGAGGGCGACCAGGAACACGAACGACAGCAGGCCGAGCCCCGGATCGGCGCCGTCGAAGCCGAACAGCGGCCCGAAGACGAGGCCCCCGATGCCGAGCGAGGCCCCCCACACGGCGACGACCGCGGCCACCAGCAGCAGCGGCGCGACGAGGCTGCGCAGCAGGGCGATCAGCACGATCAGGACGGAGGCGAGGACGAGCGGGACGACGACCTTGCGGTCCCGGGCGTGGGTCTCCTTGAGGTCGAGCTGTTCCGCGCTGGGGCCTCCGACGTAGGAACCGGGGAGCGCGGTGCGCAGGCCCTCGATGGTGCGGGTCTCGGCGGCCGACTCCGGCTTGGCCGAGGCGAGTACGGATATCTCGGTCCAGCCGTCCCCGGCGCGTCCGCGGTCGACGCGCTCGACGCCGGGGACCTTCCGGGCGGCGGCGAGGGTGTCGTCCGCGCGGTCGGTGGGGGTGATGACGGCGAGCGGCTGGGTGCCGCTCTCGGGGAACGCCCCGCCCAGGGTCTCCATCGCGGCGATCGACTCGGGGCGGTTGGTGAAGGTGTCCTCCTGCTTGAGGTTGCCCGGCAGGTTGAACACGCCCAGTGCGAGCGCCCCGAGCAGGACGGCGCCCCCGATGAGCACGGTGTACGGGCGACGGCCGGCGGAGCCGCCCATCTTGGCGAACACCGAGGTCCGGTCCTTCGGTCGGCTGCCGAACGCGGGGATCAGCGGCCAGAACACCCGGCGGCCGAAGAGGACGAGGAGGGCGGGCAGCAGGGTCAGCATCGCGACCAGGGCGGACAGGACGCCGAGGGTGCCGAGCGGGCCCATGCCCCGGCTGCTGTTGAGGTCGGCGGCGAGCAGGCACAGCAGTCCGGCGGCGACCGTGCCGGAGGAGGCGAGGACGGCGGGTCCGCAGCCGCGCAGGGCCGCGCGCATCGCGTCGTACGGCAGCCGGTGGCGGCGGAGTTCCTCGCGGTAGCGGGCGACGAGCAGCAGGGCGTAGTCGGTGCCCGCGCCGAAGACGAGGATCGTCATGATGCCGGCGCTCTGGCCGCTGATCGGGGTGTCGAAGACCTGGTTCAGCCCGTAGGCGCCGGAGCGGGCGAGGAGTTCGGCGGTGCCCGCGCTGAGGAGCGGGACCAGCAGCAGGAAGGGGCTGCGGTAGATGACGATGAGGAGGATCGCGACGACGGCGACGGTGGTGTAGAGCAGCGGGCCGCCGAGCGACCCGTAGACCTCCTCGGCGTCGACGTCGAGGGCGCTGGGCCCGCCGACCTCGACGCTCAGCCCGTCGCCGCCGGAGGCGGTGGCGCGGACCTCGCCGACGAACTTCGCCCGGGCCTCCTCGTCCTGGCCGGGACCGTTGGTCGTCACCGGGTACATGAGGGTGGTGCCGTCCCGGGAGGGGACGCCCTCGGGCGCGGCGCTGAGGTCGTGGGTCCGCGCGATCTCGTCGAGCTGACGGTCGGCGGTGGCGCGGTCGGCTGCGGTGAGGCCCTCGTCACGGTGGTACACGAGGACCAGTTCGGTGCTCTCGCCGCCCGGCAGACGG
The DNA here is from genome assembly GCF_042732055.1 of Streptomyces sp. NPDC059816. Taxonomy (NCBI): domain Bacteria; kingdom Bacillati; phylum Actinomycetota; class Actinomycetes; order Kitasatosporales; family Streptomycetaceae; genus Streptomyces; species Streptomyces sp. NPDC059816. The sequence continues at coordinate 152,012 of NZ_JBHWIQ010000005.1, read as the reverse complement.
TCCTGGATCTTGGCGACCTGGGTGGAGTCGGCGCTGGCCGGGAGGTAGTCGACGGCCCGGTCGCGCTGGACGTCGGAGAGCTTCCCGGCGAAGGGCAGCACGAGGGCGAGGACCGCGATCCAGAGGCCGAGGACGGCCCAGGGCAGGGCTCTGCGGGACCGGGTGCGCGGTGGAGGCTGGGGTGTGGAGGTCGGTGTCGTCACGCCTTCAAGGCTTCCGCCCGTACGGCCGGGATTCCTCGGACCGTGGGCCGAAGTCCCGGTTACCGCTCCGGGTGCGGTGCGCGGCGCGTTACTCCCCCCGGAGTACTCCCGCGGGACTCCGACGGGCTCCGGCTCCGGGGGCGCGGGTCAGGAGGGGGTGGGGCGGGCGGCGCTGAGGAGTCGGGTGACGTCGTCCGGGTCGAGGGTGAGGGCGCGGCCCACGGTGGCGAGGATGTCGCGTTCGGCGGGGGTGTACGGGCCGTCGGCGAGGGCGATGCGGGCGCCCTGGAGCAGCAGCGACTCGCGGCCGATGGGCGCCAGGTGCGGGGCGAGCGGTTCCAGCGCCTCGTGCAGTTCGATGGCGAAACCGGTGAGGCCCGGGTCGCCGTAGAGGCCCGGCAGGCGCCCCGTGTCGGCGCTGACGGCCTCGACGAGGGTGACGAGCTGTTCCTCGTCGCAGTCCCGGTACCCGGCGTCCCGGAGCGCGGCGAGCGCGACGCCGACCGCGCAGCGCGCGCCGGTGCCGCCCGCGGCGAGGACGGCGAGCGCGACGGTGTGGATCGCGTCGCGCAGCATGGCGGAGAACCGCTGGGTGGTCGGGTGGTCGAGGACTTCGGTGCCGAAGTGTTCCTGACAGGTCACGCACTCGACGACGGGCGCGGTCGCCCCGCGGGGCAGCAGCGGCAGGCCGAGGACGGCGAACCGACGGCGGCCGGTGCGGCGCTCGTAGTTGCGGTCGCAACCGCAGCCGGGGCAGAAGAACTCCCCGTCGGCGACGGTCGTCCAGGCGGTGCGCACCCCCGGCAGAAGGCCTCGGCGGCCACCACGGCCGCCACGGCTGTTCCGTCCTCTGCTCGGCAGCACGTCACACCTCCGCAACATCGTGGCAACCTCGCCGTGTTGGCGTGATGTTAGCCACATCGGACGGGTGCCGTCAGTACCCAGGATGTGAAGGTGGCTGGGAGACGCCCCGGCGCCCGCCGCCCCGTGGGGTGGCGGGCGCCGGGGACGCGCAGGTGGCGGGGGTCAGCGGGTCGCGCGGTTGACGGCGGAGACGACGGCCTTCAGCGAGGCACGTGTCGTATTCGCGTCGATGCCGATGCCCCAGAGGATCTTGTCGCCGATCGCGCACTCGATGTACGAGGCGGCCTGCGCGGAGGCGCCCTCGCTCATGGTGTGCTCCTGGTAGTCCAGCAGGCGTACGTCGATGCCGATGGACTGGAGGGCGTCGAAGAAGGCGGAGATCGGACCGTTGCCGCTGCCGCCCAGGACGGTGTCGGCGCCGTCGACGGTGGCCTCGACGGTGAGCGTGTCGATGCCGTCGGTGTCGGTGGTGGACTGGCCGGTGCGCAGCTGGACGCGGCCCCAGGCGTCGTCCGGGTTGGGCAGGTACTCGTCGCGGAAGACGTTCCAGATGTCCGTCGGGGTGACCTCGCCGCCCTCGGCGTCGGTCTTCGCCTGGATGATCTTCGAGAACTCGATCTGCATCCGCCGCGGCAGGTCCAGCTTGTGCTCGTTCTTCAGGACGTACGCGATGCCGCCCTTGCCGGACTGCGAGTTGACGCGGATCACGGCCTCGTAGGAGCGGCCCACGTCCTTGGGGTCGATGGGCAGGTAGGGCACGGCCCACTCGATCTCGTCGACGGTCTGGCCGGCGGCGGCGGCCGTCGCCTCCATCGCGTCGAAGCCCTTCTTGATGGCGTCCTGGTGGGAGCCGGAGAAGGAGGTGTAGACGAGGTCGCCCACGTACGGGTGACGGGGGTGGACCTCCATCTGGTTGCAATACTCGGCGGTGCGGCGGACCTCGTCGATGCGGGAGAAGTCGATCTGCGGGTCGACGCCCTGTGAGAACAGGTTCATGCCCAGGGTGACCAGGTCGACGTTGCCGGTGCGCTCGCCCTGGCCGAACAGACAGCCCTCGATGCGGTCGGCCCCGGCCATCAGCGCCAGCTCGGCGGCGGCGACGGCGGTGCCGCGGTCGTTGTGCGGGTGCACGGACAGGCACACGTGCGCGCGGCGGGACAGCTTGCGGCTCATCCACTCGAAGCGGTCCGCGTGGGTGGAGGGGGTGGAGCGCTCCACGGTGGCGGGCAGGTTGAGGATGATCTCGCGGCCGGCCTCGGGCTGCCACACGTCCATGACCGCTTCGCAGACCTCCAGCGCGAAGTCCAGCTCGGTGTCGGTGAAGATCTCCGGGCTGTACTGGTAGCCGAAGGTGGTGCGGTCGTCCAGCAGCTTCTCCGCGTACTCCATGACCAGCCGGGTGCCGTCGACGGCGATCTGCTTGATCTGTTCCTTGGAGCCGCGGAAGACGACCCGGCGGAAGACCGGCGCGGTCGCGTTGTACAGGTGGACGGTGGCGCGCTTGGCGCCGACCAGCGCCTCGACGGTCCGCTCGATCAGGTCCTCGCGGGCCTGGGTGAGGACGGAGATCGTCACGTCGTCGGGGATCGCGCCCTCCTCCTCGATGATCGACCGCACGAAGTCGAAGTCGGTCTGTCCGGAGGCGGGGAAACCGACCTCGATCTCCTTGAAGCCCATCGCGACCAGCAGGTCGAACATCTCGCGCTTGCGGGCGGGCGACATGGGGTCGATCAGCGCCTGGTTGCCGTCGCGCAGATCGGTGGAGAGCCAGCGGGGCGCCTGGGTGATCCGCTGGTCCGGCCACGTCCGGTCGGCGATGTCGACCTGCTCGTACGGGCGGTACTTGTGGATCGGCATCGCGGTGGCCCGCTGGAGGTGCGTCGCATTGGTGATCGGCGTGGGACGGCCGACGGAGGACGGATCAGCAGCAGGGCGGGAAGGGCTGGACATGATGCGTAGGGCTCCTCTTGGTCCACGGGGGACGGCCGACGGCTGAGCGCAACACCGAACTCCGCGGGGAGGGGGTCGGCCTACGACTACAGGCCCTCGCCGCGGCAGCTAAGGAGAAGCAGCCCGAAACGCATGGTGCACGCAGCCTAACCGAGCCCTCCCGAGGGTGGTGGCCTGTCCCAGTATGCGGGACGCATGAGGGGTACGAGGCGAATGGTTCCCGGGCCGCTTCGCACGCGCTTCACTCCTTTTCGCCAATTCCACGTCACCTGTGGTGACAACAGAGTGACCGACTGCCACATTGCCCTCATGACACCACAGCGACCGGGCCGTCGGCCCGTCTTCTGCACCGTCGTCCCGCCGCACATCCTGGACAAGCTCGCCCAGGCCGACGACGCGGCCGTGTCACGCGCCGCGACCCGCACCCTGGAACTCGACGCCGCCCAGCGCACCCGCCGCCGGATCGCCACGGTGCGCGGCCTCGCCCCCACCACGGCAGTGCCCTCCGACAAGCCGGACCGACGGGTCCACGACGCGCAGAACAGGGAGGTCCTACCGGGCCGCAAGGTGCGGGACGAGGACGACCCGCCGACCGGCGACGCCACCGTCAACCGCGCCCACGCCGGCCTCGGCGCCACCTTCGAGCTGTACCTGAAGGCGTACGGGCGCCGCTCGATCGACGACTCCGGCCTGCCGCTGGTGGCGACCGTGCACTACGGCCAGGACTACGCGAACGCCTTCTGGAACGGCGAGCAGATGGTGTTCGGCGACGGGGACGGGGAGCTGTTCCTCGACTTCACGCTCCCCGTCGACGTGATCGGCCACGAGCTGACCCACGGCGTGGTCCAGTACACCGCGAACCTGGAGTACTACGGCCAGTCGGGCGCCCTCAACGAATCGGTCTCCGACGTGTTCGGCGCCCTGATCAAGCAGTACGGGCTCGGGCAGCTCGCCAAGGACGCGGACTGGCTGATCGGCGCGGGGCTGCTCGGCCCGAACGTCGAGGGCGTGGCGCTGCGCTCGATGAAGGCGCCAGGCACCGCCTACGACGACGACGTCCTCGGCAAGGACCCGCAGCCCGCGACGATGGACGACTACGTCCGCACCAACCGGGACAACGGCGGTGTCCACATCAACTCGGGCATCCCGAACCACGCCTTCTACCTGCTCGCCACGGAGCTGGGCGGGAACGCCTGGGAGCGCGCCGGCCAGATCTGGTACGACACGCTGACCGGCGGCGAGCTGGCCCCGGACGCGGACTTCTCGGAGTTCGCCCGACTGACCCTGGCGGCGGCCCGGTCACGCTACGGCGCGGGCACCGAGCTGGAAGCCGTGACGAAGGCCTGGTCGTCGGTGGGTGTTCCGACGGGCTGACCACGGGGTAGGCGAAGGGGCATGCGTATCGTCGTGCGGCGTACCGGAGGGTTCGCGGGAATCGAGCGGCGGGCCGAGGTGGACACCACCGCCCGCCCCGACGCCGAGGTGTGGCACGCCCTGGCCGAGCGGGCACTGACCGGTGCCCGCTCGGCGCCCGGCACCGGCGTCCCGGACGGTTTCAGCTACCGCATCACGGTCGACGGCCGCACGGCGTACTGCGCGGACCCCCGGCTCACCGACGCCCAGCGGGAACTCGTGCGACGGGTCCTGAAGGAGGGCGCCTAGACACCGAAGGGCTCGCGAAGCTGCTCGGACCGCCGCACGGCGAGAAGGACGCCCGGGCCAGGCTCACGGAGTACGGCGGGCGGGGCTGGCGGGTGACCTGGAGCCACCGCAGTGAGCTGGAGGGGGTCTACCAGGTCCGGATCAAGGGCTCGGCCCGCAAGGACAGGCAGCCCGTCGACGTCCGCGAAGTCCTCGTCTGGGACGAGGACCACTGGAACATGGCGCCGCTGGGCGACGGTACGACGCCCCCGGGTTCCTCCAGCACGAAGCGCCCGCCTCCGGCCTCACCGGGCTTGACCTGAAGTTGAGTTGAGGTCGGACGATGGAGTCCTCCCGTCGAGCCCTCCGGAAGGAACATCCATGCGTGCCGTCGTTCTCCACCAGTTCGGTCCCCCCGAGAACCTCCGGCTGGAGACCGTGCCCGACCCCGTGCCGGGCCCCGGTCAGGTCCGCATCGCCGTGCGCGCCGCGGGGGTGCACCAGATCGAGACGGCGATGCGGGAGGGGCTGCCGATCGGTCCGCCGCTCCCCGAGCTCCCGGCGGTCCTCGGCGGCGAGGTGGCCGGCGTGGTGGAGTCGGTCGGGTCCGGGGTGGACCCGTCGTGGGTGGGGGCCCGGGTGGTCACCGCGCGCAGCTCGCCGGGGGGTTACGCCGAACTGACCGTCGCCGACGTCCCGGCCCTGCACCGCATCCCGGACGGGCTGGGCCACGAGGCCGCCGTCGCCATGGTCGTCACCGGCGCCACCACCGTGGGCCTCCTCGATGCCGCCGCCCTCACCAGCGAGGACGTGCTGGTGGTCACCTCGGCCGCCGGCGGCGTCGGTTATCTGGCCCTCCAGTTCGCCCGCCGGATCGGCGCCACCGTCATCGGCGCGGCCGGCGGACCGGCGAAGACGGCGACGGTACGGGAGTCGGGCGTCGACCTGGCCGTCGACTACGACCGTCCCGACTGGCCGGACGTCGTCCGCGCAGCCCTGGGCGATCGCGTCACCGTGGTGCTGGACGGGGTCGAGGGCGAGAAGGGCCGGGCCGCCTTCGGGCTCCTGGTGAAGGGCGGGCGGTACCTCAGCATCGGGGCTTCGTCGCGTGAGGAGTTCCGCCCGGACGAAGCGGAACTGCGCGAGCGGGGAGTGAGTTTCACCGATGCCCTGGCGCTGATGTTGGAGGGCGGTCAGGACGCGCGCATCGACGAGGCCCGTGCGCTGGCCGCCGCCGCCGACGGGACGGTGACGCCCTCCCTGCACGCCTTCCCCCTGTCGCAGGCCGGCGCGGCGCACGCAGCGATCGCCGCGCGGGCGACGACGGGCAAGGTGGTCCTCGTCCCGGACGGTGTCTGAACGCGTCACGGCCGTGGAGCCGCGCGGACGGGTTCGGGGGCGGGCCGGGCGGGCCGTATGCTCGGCCGGACGCCCGCCCGATCGCCCGCCCGATCGCCCGTCCCGAGGAACAGGAGTGACCGCTGTGTCGTCACCGCAGGCAAGCGACGACCGCGGCCACACGCTGAACCTGTGGCGCCACGGGCTCGCGGAGGTGCCCGAGTCGATCTGGCGGCGCACCGAACTGCGGGTGCTGATCCTCGCGGAGAACGGACTCACCTCCCTCTCGCCGGAGGTCGGCAGGCTGGACCGGCTGCGGACCCTGGACCTGGGCCACAACGCACTCGCCTCGGTACCCGAGGAACTGGGTGAGCTGTCGGGACTCACCGACTGCCTCTACCTGCACGACAACCGGCTGTCCCGACTCCCGCAGTCGTTGGGCCGGTTGACCCGACTGCGTTACCTCAACGTCGGCGAGAACCGGTTGGACGCCCTGCCCGAAGCCCTCGGTTCGATGACCGGGCTCGTCGAGCTGCGGGCCGACCACAACCGGCTCAGCACGGTGCCCGAGGCGCTCGGCCGACTGCGCGACCTGCGTGAACTCCGGCTCCGTGGAAACGCCGTCACCCACCTGCCGCCGTCGGTCGCCGCACTCCGCTCCCTGCGTCAGCTGGACCTCCGGGAGAACGCCCTCGTCGACGTACCCGCGTGTCTGGCCGGGCTTCCGCTGTTGCGGCAGCTGGACCTACGGAGCAACCGGCTCGGCCCGCTGCCGGACTGGCTCGCCCAACTGCCCTCGCTGGAACGGCTGGACCTGCGGTGGAACGAGGTCGATCCCACGCTGCCGCTGCTGTCCCGACTGGAGCGGCAGGGGTGCACGGTCTGGACCTGAGCGGGTGCCGGGGACACGGGACCCCTGACGGGGGCCGGGACTCAGCCGGCGCGCCACTCGGGTTCCGGGTTGCGGTGATCGCTGGGCCGGGTGCCGCGCAGCCGTTTGAAGGCCACGCTCAGCGCGAAGGCGCCTGAGTAGCCGACCTTCCTCGCGACGACGTCCACCGTGTGGTCGGTCTCCCGCAGCAGGTCCGCGGCCAGGGCGACCCGCCAGCTCGCGAGGTAGGACATCGGCGGTTCGCCGACCAGCGCGGTGAACCGCCGGGCGAGCAGTGCCCGCGACACTCCCGCCTCGGCCGCCAGGTCCGCCACCGTCCACGGGCGGGCGGGCGCCTCGTGCAGCAACCGTAGTGCGGTGCCCACGGTCGGGTCGTCCAGGGCGCGGCACCAGGCCGGGGGGCGGGCGTCCGGGTCGTCGAACCAGCTGCGCAGCGCGGCGACCAGCATCAGGTCCAACAGTCGGTCCAGCAGCAGTTGTTGACCCGGACGGTCCCGGATGACCTCCTCGGCCAGGGCCGCCGCCGACGGGTAGGGGCCGGCGCCGGCCGGTACCACCAGCACGGGGGGCAGGGCCCGGAGCAGTCGTTCGCTGAGCTCCCCCCTGCGTTCGAACGCCCCGCTGATCAGTACGGCGGCCTCCGCGGCCGGTGTTCCGCAGGTCCGGTCGGGCCCGGGGGCGCGTTCCACGCCCTCGGCGCCCGGGCAGTAGTCGGCGCGGGTCACCGTCAGCGCCGGCGCGGTCCGGGGGTCGTCGGCCACCGTGTAGGGCACGTCGCCGCGGACGACGGCGATGTCGCCGACGCCGACGGGGACCGGATCCTGGCGGTCGGGCACGATCCAGGCCCGGCCGCGCAGCATCGCGGCGAGCGTCAGCGGGGCGCCGCTGGTGATCCGCAGCGCCCAGGGCGGTCGCACGATCGTCCGCCGGAAGACGGCGCCGCGCGCCCGTACCCCCGCCAACACCTCCGACACGGCGTCCATCACTTCACTGTAGACGCACAGACATCAGTGGGAGCTTCCAGGCCATGGATCGTCCCGCTGCCGGCCGGTTGACTGGGGGTCATGTCTGAACAAACAACTCTGGTCACCGGGGCGACCGGCAAGTCCGGTCGCCGTGTCGTCAATCAACTGCGGGCCGCGGGAGTGCCGGTGCGGGCGGCCGCCCGGCACGGGGAACACCCCTTCGATTGGACCGACCGCACCACCTGGGACCGCGCCTTGGAGGGCGTGCGGTCCGTCTACCTCGTACCGCTGGACGGCACCACGCTCGTGCGCCCGTTCGTCGAGGCGGCGGTGCGCCACGGGGTGCGGCGGGTGGTCCTGGCCTCCGGCCGCGGGATCGACGATCCGCACTACGCGAAGGACGACAGCGGCATCCTGGAGGGCATGCTGGACGGCGAGAGGGCCGTCCAGGAGAGCGGTCTGGAGTGGACGATCAGCAGGCCCGGTTGGTTCGCGCAGAACTTCAGCGAGGGGTTCTTCGCCGATGCCGTGCGCACCGGTGAGCTGCGGTTGCCCGCCGGTGACGGGGCCGCCAGCTTCGTCGACGCCGAGGACATCGCCGCGGTGGCGGTGGCCGCGCTGACCGGGGACGGGCACGCGGGGCAGGTCTACGAGCTGTCCGGGCCACGGGCGTTGACGCTCACCGAGGTGGCCGCCACGATCTCCGGGGCGACCGGCCGGGAGATCCGTTACGTGCCGCTCTCCGTCGAGGAGCACGTGGCGGAACTCGTCCGGGAGGGGTGGTCACCGGCGGACGCCGCGGGCTTCGCGGAGATCGTCGGACCGATCAGGAGGGGCACGGACGCGTATCTGTCGGACGGGGTGCAGCGTGCCCTCGGGCGCCCGCCGCGGACCTTCGCCGCATTCGCCGACGCCACGGCCGCCGCGGGTGGTTGGCCGAACTGACCGCCGCGCGGCGGGCCCGGTCCGGCACCGCTGCCCCCGGCACTCGGTCGGGCACCGTTCCCCCGGGGACCGGTCCGGCAGCGCTCGCCCCGCGCTCAGTCCGTTGCCGCTGCGCCGGTGCCCAGCCCGGACGCGACGGAGGTCTCCGCCGCGTCCGGGTGGTCGCCGGCGGCCCGGACGAAGTCGAGGACCATGCCGTGCAGGACCTCGCGGGGGCCGAAACTGCCGGCGATGTACCCGGCGCGGCCGAGTTGGGCCAGTCCGTGCATCTGGCAGAAGAGTTGGCGGACCAGCAGGTCGGGTTCACCGCCCGCGCGGAAGCGGCCCGCGGTGAGGCAGCGGCGGATGGCGTCCCGGGGCGGGCGCAGTACGTGGATGCCGAGCCTGCGGTCCTCCTCGGTGAGGGCGAACCCGGCGAACGCCGAACCGCCGAACATCACCGCGTAGACGTCGGGTTCGTCGTGTGCGAAGTCCTGGTAGGCGCGGCACAGGGCGGCCAGTTCGGCGACCGGGTCGTCGGGGTGGGCGGCCGCGGCGCGGGCGACCCGTTCGTGGAAGCGGTCGAAGCCCTCCGTCATCAGTGCGCGGACCAGGCCGGGCATCGACCCGAAGTGGGTGTAGACGGCCATCGTCGAGGTGCTGACGGCCTTGACCAGGCGGCGCACGCTGAGCGCCGCCGCGCCTTCTTCGGCGAGCACCCGCGCGGCCTGGTCGAGGAGGCGGCGGCGTACGTCGAGGGGGGTCAGGCGATCGTCAGTTGACACAGCCGCACTATAACGCTGTTATGTGCATAACGGTGTTATGGGTGGAGGCGATCACCCGGGACCGGACATCGGCCCTGCCGGTGTCCGGAACACCGGCACGTCCTGGACGACCGACGCCACACGAGGGGTTTGTCATGCTGACGCGGAGTACGCGGGCCTTCCGCAAGCACCTGACCCGGCTGCCCGAGGCCGGTGGGGAGACCAGCGGGGTCACCGAGGCACCGGGTGCCGGGTCCCCGGAACCCGCGCTGCGGATGGCGGTGGTCGGCGACTCCGTCGCCGCCGGCGTGGGCGCCCCCGTCCTGCGCGAGGCGCTGCCCGGCGAACTGGCCGCCGCGCTGACGGCGATCACCGGACGGGCCGTTTCCTGGCGGGTGTCCGCCCGCTCGGGCGCCACGCTCTGCTCACTGCGCAAGCACCTGCTGTCCGGACTCACCGACCCGATGACCCGGTGGACACCGGATCTGGTGGTGGTCATGGCGGGCACCAACGACGCGATGCGGCTACGGAGCCCCTGGGCCCTGCGACGGGAGGCGCAGCGGCTGGTCCGGGACATCCGGCTGCGGCTCGGGCCGGACGTGCCGGTGGTCTTCGCGGGGCTCCCCGACCTGCGGGACGTCGACGTGCTGCCCCGGTCGGTCCGCGGGCCGCTGCGGCTGTACGTCACCCTGCTGGACCGGCAGCTGCGCGTGGTCGCGCGGCGGGGCCGGCGCGTCCACCACCTGCACTCCGGCGGGATGCCCGAGTTCCCCGGGCCCTGGATGTCGTCCGATCGCTTCCACCCCTCGGCGCAGGGCTACCGGGCCTGGGCGCGGGTGCTCGCCGGGCGGCTGTCCACCCTGACCGACCCGCCGGCCCCACCGGCGCCGCCCACCGACGGCGCCGGACCGATCAGAATCCGAGCTTGCGCAGCTGGCGGGGGTCGCGCTGCCAGTCCTTGGCGACCTTGACGTGCAGGTCGAGGAAGACGGGCGTGCCGAGCAGCGCCTCGATCTGCTTGCGGGACTTGATCCCGACCTCCTTGAGCCGCTTGCCCTGGGGGCCGATGACGATGCCCTTCTGGCTGGGCCGCTCGATGTAGAGGAAGGCGTGGATGTCCAGCAGCGGCTTGTCGGCGGGGCGGTCCTCGCGGGGCAGCATCTCCTCGACGACCACGGCGATGGAGTGCGGCAGCTCGTCGCGGACCCCTTCGAGCGCGGCCTCCCGGATCAGCTCGGCCACCATGACCTGCTCGGGCTCGTCGGTGAGGTCACCCTCCGGGTACAGCAGGGGCCCCTCGGGCAGCAGCGGGACCAGGAGGTCGGCGAGCAGACCGACCTGCTGGTCTCCGACCGCCGAGACGGGCACGATCTCGGCCCACTCGAAGCCCAGCTCCTTGCCCAGCTGGTCCACGGCGATCAGCTGCTCGGCGAGGGCCTTGGAGTCGACCAGGTCGGTCTTGGTGATGATCGCGACCTTGGGGGTCCGCTTGATCGCCGCGAGCTCCTTGACGATGAAACGGTCGCCGGGGCCGAGCTTCTGGTCGGCGGGCAGGCAGAACCCGATCACGTCGACCTCGGCCCAGGTGGCGCGGACCACGTCGTTGAGCCGCTGTCCGAGGAGCGTCCGGGGCTTGTGCAGTCCCGGGGTGTCCACGAGCACCAGCTGCGCGTCGGGGCGGTGCACGATGCCCCGGACGGTGTGCCGGGTGGTCTGCGGCCGGTTGGAGGTGATCGCGATCTTCTGGCCGACGAGCGCGTTCGTGAGGGTGGACTTGCCCGCGTTGGGCCGCCCCACGAAGCAGGCGAAGCCAGACCGGTGGGTGGCCTCGGCGGGCTCGGATGACGGGGTACGGGCACTCATGACGCCCATTGTCCCCGATCGGCGGGGCGCCGCCGCACCGCACCCGTCCGGCGCAGGTCGACGGCGCCCGGCGCTCCGGGCCCGTGGGCGTCAGACGGTGACCGTGCTGCGCGGCGTCCCGTCCGGTGCGGCGAGGTGCACGGGGGTGCCGGCGCCGCCGAGGTCGCGCACCGCGGCCAGGTCCTCGTCGGGGGCGGTCAGCTCGCCGGTGACCACGGCGGCGGCCTCCAGCGAGGTGGCCCCGGAGGCGACGGCCATGGCGACGGCGGTGCGCAGGGCGCTGAGCCGCAGCGAGGGGAGGTCCACCGGCCCGGCGACGTAGGTCCGGCCGGTCTCGTCCCGTACGGCGGCCCCTTCGGCCACCCCGCCGCGCGCCCGCGCGGAGCGGGCGAGGGTCACGATCTTGCGGTCCTCGGCGCCCAGTTCACTCTCGCTCATGGGCCCCAGCTTAAGGGGCGGATCAAGGGGCCGTCCCGGGCGTCTCAGGGCCGGTCGAGCCGGAGCCGTTCGGCGCGCGGCAGACCCGCGACCACCAGGTCGTAGGAGTCTTCGACCAGCTCCCGCACCGTCCGCACGGGCAGCAGGCCGACGGTCACCGTGTTCCAGTGCCGCTTGTTCATGTGGTAGCCCGGCCGCACGGCTTCGGGGTGCTGCTCGCGCAGCCGCACCGCGTCCTCGGGGTCGCACTTCAGGTTCACGGTCAGCGGGAGCCCGTCGAGCCGGGACAGGGCGAAGAGTTTGCCCCGCACCTTGAAGACGGAGGTCTCGGGCCCGAACGGGAACTCCTCGACGACGGCGTTGAAGGAGAGGCAGAAGGCGCGCAGCTCGTCGGGGCTCACCGGCGGGACGCCCCGGCCGGGCCGACGGTGTCCCCGGGGCCCAGCGGCTCCACCAACACCGTCATGATCTTGTTCCGGCGGCCGGCCGCCGACTCCGCCGTCAACCGCAGGCGGCGCCCGTCCGGGAGGACGACCGAGGCTTCGGCCCCGGCGATCGGGACCCGGCCGAGCGCCTTGGCGAGGAGCCCGCCGACCGTCTCGACGTCCTCGTCGTCGTACGCCTCCAGCCCGTACAGCTCGCCGAGGTCACCGATGTCGAGCCGGGAGGTGACCCGGAAGCGGCCGTCGCCGAGCGGTTCCACCGGGGGCAGTTCGCGGTCGTACTCGTCGGTGATCTCCCCGACGATCTCCTCCAGGATGTCCTCGATGGTGACGATCCCGGCGGTGCCCCCGTACTCGTCGATGACGACGGCGACGTGGTTGCGGTCCTGCTGCATCTCGCGCAGCAGGTCGCCGGCGTTCTTGGTGTCGGGGACGAACGCCGCCGGCCGCATCGAGGTGGAGACCAGCTCCGACTCGGCCTCGCGGCTGATGTGGGTCTTGCGGGCCAGGTCCTTGAGGTAGACGATCCCGACGACGTCGTCCTCGTTCTCCCCGGTGACCGGGATGCGGGAGAACCCGGAGCGCAGGGCGAGCGTGAGGGCCTGGCGAATGGTCTTCCACCGTTCGATGGCGACGAGGTCGGTCCGCGGCACCATGACCTCGCGGACGAGGGTGTCGCCGAGTTCGAAGACGGAGTGCACCATCCGGCGCTCGTCGTCCTCGATCAGGGACTCCTGCTCGGCGAGGTCCACCAGTGCCCGCAGTTCCGCCTCGGAGGCGAACGGCCCGCGCCGGAAGCCCTTGCCGGGGGTGAGGGCGTTGCCGAGGAGGATCAGCAGCGAGGGGATCGGCCCCATGATCCGGGCGAGCGGCACCAGGACGTACGCGGCGACGGTGGCCGTGTTCAGCGGGTGCTGACGTCCGATGGTGCGCGGGGAGACGCCCACGGCGACGTACGAGACCAGGACCATCACGCCGATCGCGAGGAGCAGCGCCTCCCAGGTCTGGTGGAACTCGTTGAGGCAGGCGTAGGTGACGAGCGCCGCCGCGGCCATCTCGCAGGCCACCCGCACCAGCAGGGCGACGTTCAGGTACCGGGTGGGGTCCGCGGTGACCTGGGCGAGCTTCGCCGCGCCGCGCCGTCCGCTGCGGGTCGCCTCCTCGGCGCGGAAGCTGGACATCCGGGCGAGGCCCGCCTCGGCGCAGGCGGCGAGCCAGGCCACGACCACCAGCAGGACCGCGCCGACGATGAGGGGAACGCTCATCGGTTCAGGCGACCGTGGGCGCCGGGGAGGGGCCGGTCAGGCCCTTCTCCTGGCGCCAGCCGTCGACGATCGCGGCCTGGAGTCCGAACATCTCGGCCTTCTCGTCGGGCTCCTCGTGGTCGTAGCCCAGCAGGTGCAGCACTCCGTGGACGGTGAGGAGTTGCAGTTCCTCGTCCATGGTGTGCCCGGTGGGGGCCTCGCGGCCCTGTCGCTCGGCGACCTCGGGGCACAGCACGATGTCCCCGAGCAGGCCCTGCGGGGGCTCCTCGTCGTCCTTGGACGGGGGCCGCAGTTCGTCCATCGGGAAGGACATGACGTCCGTGGGCCCCGGCAGGTCCATCCACTGGATGTGCAGTTGCTCCATGGCGTCGGCGTCGACGACGATCACGGACAGTTCGGAGAGCGGATGGATCCGCATCCTGGCCAGCGCGTAGCGCGCGATGTCGAGGACCGCGTGCTCGTCCACTTCGGTGCCGGATTCGTTGTTGACGTCGATCGCCATGGCTGTGCTGGTCTACTTCCCTCGGCCGCCCCGGCTCGGGCGGGAGCCGCGGTCGGAACCGTTCTCGGTGCCGTTCGCTTGGTCGTACTTCTCGTACGCGTCGACGATACGGCCGACCAGCTTGTGCCGGACGACATCCTGCGAGGTGAGCCGGGAGAAGTGGACGTCATCGACCCCTTCGAGGATGTCCTGCACCTGACGCAGCCCGGACTTGGTGCCGTTCGGCAGGTCGACCTGGGTCACGTCACCGGTGATGACGATCTTCGACTCGAACCCGAGCCGGGTCAGGAACATCTTCATCTGCTCGGGGCTCGTGTTCTGCGCCTCGTCCAGGATGATGAAGGCATCATTAAGGGACCTACCGCGCATATAGGCAAGGGGTGCGACCTCGATGGTTCCGGCGGCCATCAGCCGGGGGATCGAGTCGGGGTCGAGCATGTCGTGCAGCGCGTCGTACAGGGGCCGCAGATACGGGTCGATCTTCTCGTACAGGGTGCCGGGCAGGAAGCCGAGGCGTTCGCCGGCCTCCACCGCGGGGCGGGTCAGGATGATCCGGTTGACCTGCTTGGACTGGAGGGCCTGCACGGCCTTGGCCATGGCCAGGTAGGTCTTGCCGGTGCCCGCGGGGCCGATGCCGAAGACGATGGTGTGCTTGTCGATGGCGTCGACGTAGCGCTTCTGGTTGAGGGTCTTGGGGCGGATGGTGCGGCCCCGGGACGAGAGGATGTTCTGCGTCAGGACCTCGGCGGGGGTCTCCTCGCCGTCGCCCTCGCCGTTCTCACTCGCCCTGAGCATGGCGATCGAGCGTTCCACCGCGTCCTCCGTCATCGGCTGCCCGGTGCGGAGCACCAGCATCATCTCGTCGAACAGGCGCTGGATCAGGGCGACTTCACTGGCGTCGCCGACAGCGCTGATCTCGTTGCCCCGGGCGTGGATGTCGACGTCCGGGAATGCCTTCTCGATCACGCGCAGCAGCGAGTCCCCGGAACCGAGCACGGTGACCATCGGGTGCTTGGCCGGAACGGCGAACCGGGCGCGGGCCCGACCCTCCGTCGCTGCGTGGGCTGTGGGTGTCTGCGTCATGGGCCGGCTCTGTGGCCTGCTCGTCCTCCTCGGGCGGGACGCCTCGGGGCGAGGCGCCTCTGGTGCCCAGGGTACGACGCACCCCGTGCGGGGACCGAGCCCTTTTCCCGGCACCCGCACCGGACCGTCAGACCGTGCTGCGGAACCCGATGGTGGGGACCGCCCGGCGCAGCGGCCAGGGCCGTGCGGTGGCGGGCAGTGGGGGTTCCAGGGCGTCGAGGAAGGCGTACCGGGCGAGGGCGGCCGGGTTCTGCGGGCCGTAGCCGCGCACCTGGCGCCACCAGGCGGCGACCTCCGTCCAGCCGGGCGCGGAGAGCGAGCCGCCGAAGTCCTGGACGGAGAGCGCGGCGGTGAGCCCCGCGAAGGCGACCCGGTCGGCGAGCGGCCAGCCGGCGAGGGTGCCGGTGACGAAGCCGGCGACGAACACGTCCCCGGCGCCGGTCGGGTCCAGCGCCTCGACCTCGATGGCGGGCACCTCGGCGGTCTCCCCGGTGCGCCCGTCGACGGCGTAGGCGCCTTCGGCACCGAGGGTGACGACCGCTACGGGCACCCGTTCGGTCAGGGCGTGGGCAGCGGCGCGGGGGCAGTCGGTGCGGGTGTAGCGCATGGCCTCCTCGGCGTTGGGCAGGAACGCCTCGCAGTGCGCGAGGTCGGGCAGCGCGTCGAGGTCCCAGCGGCCCGTGTCGTCCCAGCCGACGTCACCGAAGAGCCGGGTGCCGGTGCGGGCGGCGGCGCTGATCCAGGGGTCCCGGGTGCCGGGGGCGAGGGAGGCGACGGCGGCCCGGGCGCGGCAGGCGGGGCCGATGGTGCCCGTGGGGTCAGCGGCACCGGTGGGGTCAGCGGCGTCGGCGGCCGGGGGCGGCTCGTGGGCGTGCGACACCATGGTGCGTTCGCCCTCGTAGGCCATGGACACGGTGACCGGGGAGTGCCAGCCGGGGACCCGGCGGGAGGGGGTGAGGTCGATCCCCTCGCCCTGGGCGAGGGCGTCCCAGCAGTAGTCGCCGTAGTGGTCGTCGCCGAACGCGGCGGACAGCGAGGTGCGCAGCCCCAGTCGGGCCAGGGCGGTGGCCATGTTGGCGACGCCGCCGGGGCTGGAGCCCATGCCCCGGGCCCAGGACTCGGTGCCGCGCACGGGGGCGGAGCCGAGTCCGGTGAAGATGATGTCGAGGAAAACGGGTCCGGTGAGGTAGACGTCCCAGGGCGGGTCGTCGGGGGCGCGCAGCGCGGCGAGGGGGTCGTGCCGGGGCCGGGGGCGGGGGCGGGTCGCGTTGTCCCGGTGTTCCAGTGCGGCCTCGGCGGAGTCGGGCTCGGGGGTCGGGCCCGGGCTGCCGACCACGGCCGGGAGGGCTCCGGTGGTGCGGACGTCTTCGGCGGTGGCGGGCCGCGGTGCGGCGTTCGTACGGGGTCCCTGCGGCGGCTGTCCGGCGTGCGTGATCACGATGCGCTCCCCTGAATGGTGCGGGTCCAGGCCAGTGTGCCCGAAGGGGCGGCAGGGTCCAGGCACCTCAGTGAAACCGCGGTAAATACCCGCGAGTCCTCCACTCAAACACCCAAACACCATGATGTGACCTAGATCACATCGGCCAGGTTTCCCCGCCTCCCCCACCGGCCCCGCACGAATTGATACACATGTCCGCGCGCACCGGCCCCGCACGCCCCGGCCGACCCCCCGCGCGCCCCCTTCCGGGCTCGCCCGCACGCCCACCGGAGCGCCCGTGCACCTGCGCCGCACCGCCCCCACCGCACCACCGTTCGTCGCCCTGTACACCGCCGGACAGCTGACCTCGTACCTCCTCCCCACCGTCGTCGCCCGCCTCGGCGACGCCTTCGCCCTCTCCCCCGCCCGGGCGGGAGCCCTCGGCAGCGGACTCCTGCTGTGCTCGGCGGGCGCGGGGGTGCTCCTCGCCTCCCGGGCCGGCCGGTACGGGCCGCGCCGGACCGCCCGGGCGGGACTCCTGCTGGCCCTGGCGGGGTACGGCACCGCCGCCCTCGCGGACACCGTGGAGTACGCGGGGCTCGGCGCGCTGGCCGGTGGTCTCGGCTCGGGCACCGCCGCCGCGATCGCCTCGGCCGGGATCGCCGGCCAGCGCGACCCCCACCGGACCTGCACGCTCGGTCTGCTGAGCCTGTCCGCGCTGGCCGCCGCCGCGTATCTGACGGTCCCGCGGCTCGGGCCCGGCCACACCCCGGTGTTCGCGGTGCTCGCGCTGACCGCCGCCCTGGTGCTGCCCGCGACGGCCCGCCTCACCGATGCGCCCGGCCCCGACTCCGCGCCGGGCGCGACGGACCCGGACCCCTTGCCCTACCGCCACTCGGGGCCGGTGCTGGCGGGCGCGATGGTGTTCTGGGCGATGGCGCAGAACGCGTTGTGGGGGGTCAGCGCCCGGATCGGCGCCGAACAGGCGGGGCTGGACGAGGTCGCGATCGGCGTGGTGTTCGCGGTGGCGCTGGGGGCGGGGCTGCTCGGCGTCGCCGCCGCGGGCGCACTGGGCGCACGCCCGGGACGGGCGCTGCCCATCGGGGTGGGCACGGCGCTGATCGCCTGCTGCATCGCCCTGGCCGCCCGGGCCGAGGGACCGGTGGCCTTCGCGGTCGGGGAGATCGGCTGGAACGCCTGCTACCCGTTCGTCCTCGCCTACCTCACCGGGCTCGCCGCGGCCCTGGACGACCGGGGCCGGTGGGCCGTGCTGGTGGGGGCGGCGAGTTCGCTGGGCATCGCGTGCGGGCCGCTGACCGGGGGGCTGCTGGTGGAGCGGGCCGGGTTCCCGACGATGGGGCTGGTGCTCGGGGCGCTGCTGTTGCTGCTCGTCGTGCCGCTGATGGCGGTGGCACTGCGGGTGGGCGGCCGGGCGGAGTTCGGCATGGCGCTACGGGTCCGGGCGGCCGACCTCCCGGGCGCACCGCACGCAGCGCCCACAGCGCCCACACCCCATGGACCGGACACACCCGAGGCGCCGGACGCGAACGTGTCGGTGACCAGGTGAGGTCGCGTCGGGGGCGCGACTCCCCGCACGAACCGCCCCGGTGCGGGAGCCGTTCGCTGCCCCCGCCGGACGGCGCCCGGTGCTGCGCGACCCTCACCCGCGATCGCGTGCACCGGACACCGCCGGCGGAGCCGTGTCGCGCCGGACGGGTCCTACGGCAGCCCGGTGTGCAGGGCGCTCATCAGGGTGCCGTTCGGGGTGTCACCCGACATCTCCCAGACCATCGCCCCGAGCAGGCCCTTGGCTCTGATCCACTCGGCCTTCTTCCCGATCGACCAGGCGTCGTCGAACGACCACCACTGACCGTTCGGCCCGGTGTACCCGTACGTCGAGACCGACTGTTCGTCGTGGTACACGGTCATGTTCGGATAGTTGCTGATCAGGTTGTGGTACCCGCGGATTCCCGCCTCCTCCGGGAACTGCCCGGTCGCCGCGCCGTTCGCCGTCTGCCACTCGCCGTTGGTCCCGGCCGGCCCGCTGGCGACGTCCTTCCAGCCGCGGCCGTAGAACGGGAACCCGACGGTGAGCTTGCGTGGACTGACCCCCGCGTCGAGATAGGTCTGGATCGCCTTCTCGATGCTGAAGTCGAAGGCGTACGGGTCCTGGGCGTCCTTGCGCAGGTTGGACTGGTGGCCGGTGCGGCCCGGCTCCCAGGAGTTGTCGCTGCCCGCGCCGTGGAAGTCGTAGCCCTGGACGTTGGCGAAGTCGAGGTGCTCGAATATCTTCGACAGGTCCCAACCCGCCTGGATCTTGGCCGGGTCGGCGGGCGTGAACGCGGTCAGCAGCCGGTGTTCGCCGCCGAGCGCGTCGAGCTGCTTGCGGAACTCGGCGATCAGCGCGGTGTTGTTGGCCTTGTCGGCGGCGCTCCAGTGGTTGCCGGGGTGCCCTTCGGCGCCCGGCCACTCCCAGTCGAGGTCGATGCCGTCGAAGATCCCGGCGCCGGTGCCGGGGCCGCCCGCGCCGTTGTAGACGGGCAGGTTGCCCTTGATCCAGACGTCGACGCAGGACCGTACGAACTTCTCCCGTGACGCCGGGGTGGCCGCCGCGTCCGCGAAGTACTTGGAGAACGTCCAGCCGCCGAGCGACACGACGAACTTCAGGTGGGGGTACTTGGCCTTCAGCTTCTTGATCTGGTTGAAGTTGCCGCGCAGCTTGCCCCAGCCGTCGTCCGCCACTCCGTCCACGGACTGGGCCGCGGACATGGGCCGTGCGTAGTCGGCGTCCGCGTCACCCGCGCCGGTTCCCTCGTTGGGGTCCTGCGGGTTGCCGGAGACGCCCTTGGTCACGCCCGCCTGACAGGTGAAGTTGACCGGATCGATGTTCTGGAAGGCGTAGTTGACGACGTCCAGCTTGGCCGCCGCCCCGGAGGTGTCGAGGTTCTTGATGAAGAACTGGCGTCCGTAGATGCCCCATTGGCTGAAGTAGCCGACCTTGTAGTAGTTCCCCGGACCCGCGACGTCATCGGTGGTGACGCTCAGCGCATTGGACGCCGGCGACGCATTGTCCGCGGTGTCCCGGGCCTTGACCGTGAAGGTGTAGGTGGTGGCCGGCGACAGCCCCTCCACCGTCGCGGTCGTGCCGGCCACCGTCTTGACCAGGGTGGCGCCCCGGTAGACGTCGTACGCGGCGACGGCCACGTTGTCGGTGGAGGCGTTCCACGCGAGGAGCGCGGTGGACGCGGTCTTGCTGGTCAGCCGGAGGTTGCCCGGGGCGGTCGGTGGCGTCGGATCGGACGCCGGATCGACGGTGCGGAAGGTGAACGCCGGGCTGGGCGGCCCGGTGTTGCCCCGGCTGTCCTTCGCCCGGACGGTGACGGTGTAGCTCGCCGCCGGGGTCAGTCCGGTGAGGGTCGCGCTGACGCTGTCGGAGGTGGCGAGCACGGTACCGCCGCTCACCACCTCGTACGAGGCCACCGGGTAGTCACCCGCGCTCGCGGCCGGCCAGGTCAGCGCGGCGGTGCGGGCGGTGATGGCGGTGGACGACGGGGTTCCTGGCGCCGTGGGCGGTACGTCCGGCGTGCCGTCGCACTTGTCCCCGTTGACGGTGCACCCGGTGGGCGTGCCGACGGGGCCGTTGGCCACGAACCAGTAGCTCCACGGTTCGCTGGTGCCGCCGGCCGGGATGGTGGCGTTGTAGTACGCGTTCTTGACGGTGACCTTGTTGCCGTTGACCGTCGCGTCACCGTGGTAGTGACCGCTGACGGACACCCCGGCCGGCAGGTCGAAGGCGAGGGTCCAGCCGGTGACCGGCGCGGTGCCGGTGTTGCGGATGACGTACGTGCCCTTCCACCAGGAACCGTTGTTCTGCGTGGTGAAGCTGGCGGTGAGGGTCCCGGCCGCCTGCGCGGGGCTGGCGAGTGCGGTCATCGAGGCGAGCGGGAGGACCAGTACGGCGAGGACCGTGAGGAGTCTGCGCGGGGGCCGACGGGTGCTCGTGCGGTGCGCCGGGCGGGGTCCCGTCCGGGCGGGGGTACAGGTACGGACGGCCGCGTGCGCGGTGGCACGGAGGCGGCCGAGTACGCGTCTGTTCCCGGTGGCTCTCGTCGCGCTGGTGCGTCTGGTGTGTGGGGTGTCTCCGGTGGGGGTTCGTCTGCGGAACATGTGGCTCTCCCTTGTCGATGTGGGAGGAATCGGGAGCAGCTGAACGTTCGACTGGGACGGGTGCGATGCCTGGCGGCGGTGCCGTGCCCCTGTGATTGACGCTGTGGGGTACCGCTGTGGGGTGGCGCTGTGGGGTGGCGCTGTGTCGTATCGCTGTGGGGTGGCGCTGTACGGGCCGGGGTGCCGTGGGGGTCGCACCGACGCTAGCGCGTGTACATGACACTTCGAAGCTACTTGGTCTGTACCACCTCGGGAACCCATCGCGACGGTACCGATTGCGCCACATGTGGCGCCCGGCCGCGCGGACGAGTGGCCCCCTACTGCTGCGTCGCGTCGAGCAGATGCCGGAAGTAGGCGTTGCCGAGCAACGCGTCCTTCTCCCCCACCTGCGCCGTCCAGCTGCGACAGGTCACGTTCACGAACGCTTCGACCGCCGTGCGCTCCGCCTCGCGCCAGTGCGGGAGGCCGGACAGCCACGTCAGCGCGTCCTCGGGCGCGTGCCCGTAGGTCATCAACCACGTGGCCAGGTACGCGGCGTCGACCCATCCGGGCCCGAGTGCGGGCATGGCCCAATCCACGACGTACGCGTCCCCGGACGCACCCATCAGGACGTTGTGCGGGTTGGTGTCCGTGTGGAGCAGGTGCGCGCCCTGGAGCGCGTCCGCCTCGCCGGGGCGCAGGTGCGCGGCGAACCGGTCCGCCAACCGCGGAAGCGCCACGCGCGGCGCCGGCAGCTCGCCCATCCGGCGCGCGGTTCGGGTGAGCGCGTCCAGGTCTCCCGTGCCGGGCTCGTAGTCGACGTGCCGCCCCTCGACGTGCGTGAACGCCAGGCACCGCCATCCGTCGAGTTCGAAGCGGTGCCGGATGGCCGGGCCGACCCCGCGCACGAGTTCGTTGACCCGCTCCTCGTAGCGCAGCCCGTCCAACCCGGCGGGGTCGGAGGTGCAGACACCCTTCAGGAACAGGGGGCCGTCTACGCGGGTGCGGATCACCACCGCGAGCGAACAGTTCAGCCCTTCGTCCACGGGTGCGATCCCGGTCACCTCACCGGTTCGCCCCTCCACCACCGCCCTTAGGTCGACGGGCAGTTGGTCCCAGTGGAAGCGTTCGGGCATGGTGCACCTCTCGTGGTGAGCAGGGGGCGCCCCGGAACGGCGCCCCCTCGGTTGACGGCTCAGGTGCGCTGCGTGGCACCGCGCCGACCGATGTCACGACGGCGGGGCCTCAGGGGCCGGGATCCGACGCCGGGCCCGGCCAAACCCCAGAGCGGGCAGGACACCGGCCAAACGCCGCGCCAGCCTCAGCGTGGGCACCGAGTGATCAGGCGGGGTCGGTGACCACCAGGTGGTCGTCGGCGACGGCGTCCATCAGGAGTTCGTCGCAGGGCTGTCCCTGCCAGTAGCCGGACTGGCGGAGGCGACCTGCGGGCTGGAAGCCGGCCTTCTGATAGGCCGCCACGCCCGCCGCGTTTGGCTCCAGGACCTTGAGCCAGACCATGCGGAGGGCGGTGTACTCGAACGCCCAGCGCAGGGTCAGGGAAGTGGCCTCGGTGGCGAGGCCCCTGCCCCGTGCTTCCGGGGCCATCAGGATCACGAACTCCGCTGTCCGTACCGCCCCGTCGATCTGGAGCGTGGTGAGTCCAACCGGCGTGTGATCGTCAGCGGTGACCACCTCGAACTGGGGGTAGTCGCGGTTGGCCCGCTGACGCTCCCAGCCCCCCGAACGAGCTTCCCAGGACTGGGGGACCTGGGTCCCGAAGCCGAGGATGGTGCCGGGGTCGTTCTCCCAGCGGTGGTAGTCGGGCAGGTGATCACGCTCAGGAAGGACCAGCGCGACACATTCGCCGGTGAGCAGGATCTGCGGGGTAGTCATCGGTACCTCTTCGCTTTGGTTGCTGGGGTGTTGAGGGGTGTGTAGTCGTCAGTCTGGTCGGGTTCCTCGACCGGGCAGGCGTGAACATCGCAGATCCAGGCGTGAAACCTGATCGGGTCGGTGGCGATACCGTGCCGCCAGACACCGCCCCAGCCGCAGCACGCGAGCAACAGCGAGACCGCCGTGGATTCCTCCAGACAGGCGACCCGGGCGGGCAGGACCCGGGCCACCCAGCGGACGGAGCGGACCGCGAGCGCCGCTTGTCGCCGGGGTGGAGGCGGGAAGTTCCGGCCGGACTCGGCAAGGCGGACCAGACGACCAAAGCGTGTTCCGCGGTTACCGAACTGTCGTACGGCGAGCATGTACAGAAGCAGCACCGCCGCGGCCAGTGCCCATCGCCATGGGGGGCGGGTAAGGAGCGGGAGACAGGCGGCCGATTCACTGGTCCCCCAGGAGATCGCGGATGCCTGAACGGTCACGGGAGCCGGAGCCGCGCTGTGCTGCAGGGCGTCGAGCCAGCCGGCCAGTGTGGTCCCGGTGAGGACCGTGGTGGAGCCGGTCCGGTAGTCGATGATCACCCCGGTGCGGCCGATGATCGCCGTACGGGTGTGCCTGGTCGGGACGGGTACGATCATCGCCGCTTCTCCCAACGCACGAGCTGTGGCGCCGTTCCGGAGGCGCGGAGCCACAACTCCGTACCGAGGACCGGTTCGATCAGTCCCCAGGGGATATCGACCCCCAGTGCGCCCCGGCGGAGCAGCGATCGCAGGATGGCCGGCCGAACCAGTCCGAGACCGGCGAGGTGCCCGTCCGCCAGGTCCAGGGCACGGCCCAGGTTGGCGCGGAGACCATGATGGTGGTCCATGGCGAACCGCCCCTTCGACCCGCGTCGCACCACTGAGTCGGGCAGCAGGTTCCGGACGGCGTCGACCAAGAGCGGCTTGTAGTGGTGGGCCGACCAACGTTCGTCGGCGGGGACGGCGAGGACGGAATCCAGGATTCGCGCGTCGGTGAACGGGTTGTGCATCTCGATCCCGAACGCGGCGGCCAGCTGGTTCTCCGTAGCAGCCGTGCGGCCGACATAGCGACACTCGGCGAGGAGATGACGGTCGGCGTACCTCAGAGAACTGCCGTGCGGACAGGGCGAGACGACAGCATCCGCCAGGTCGAAGGCATCGCTGGTCAGCCAGGGTTTCGGGCCCGAGGTACCACCCAGTCGATCAGGGTGCTTCCAGGCCGTGGACAGGACAGGCCAGGGGCTCGCCCGATGGAGACGCGCCCACGACTGGGCGTCCCAGGCGAGGCGAAGCAGACGCCCCGAGCGGACGAGGTCGGCCAGGTGCGTCGGCGGCGGCATGAAGAGGGAATCACCGCCGTCACCCGTGAGGTGGACCTCGACTTCCTCGGATGCCACCAGCACGAACTGTGAGAAGAGCTGAGCGATGGTGATGGCGGATGGTGCCGGCTCATCGGTGAGGACCAGCGCGTCGAGATCCGTGAAAGGGAGGTGTTCCCGACCCAGTGGCATCAGACGGTGCCGGATAGTGGGGAAGGCCCGTGCCACCTCGCGGGCGTGGTCGGTGTCGCCGCCCCTCTCCCTTCCCTTCGGGTGGTGGGTGATCCCTATGACCGGGCCGCATCGGGCAGCATGGGCGGCCAGCGTGCTGGAGTCCAGTCCACCGGACAGGTCCGAGGAGGTCACCCGGCCAGCCGCGCGGATCAGGACGCTGTCCGCCAAGTCGTCCCGCAGCCGCCGGACGGATTCGGCCCGGGTGCCCGAGAAGGGTTCCCAGTACGGGACACAGGCCGATGCCCCCTTCGGCGAGACGGTCCACCGATGTCCGGGCGGCACCTGTTCCACGTCAGTCCACGCCGAGCGTCCAGGGGTCCATGCGGTCGGGTCGGTCAGATGCGCGGCAAGCCACCGACGGTCCGGCCCGCTTCCGAGCAGCGAGGCGAGCGCCAGTGAACTGGACGACCACAGGAGGGTGTCAGGCGTTCGCGCGAGGTAGAGGGGGCAGGCGCCAGCCGGGTCCGCCCACAGGGTGAACGTACCCTTCCCGTTGTCCAGGGCGAGGGCGTAGGCACCCGTCCAGGCGGTCACCGCCGTATCCAGTTCGTCGGTACTGGCGTGGTCTGCAAGGCGTTCCAACTCGGCATCCACCGCTCCGCAGGGGCCGAAGACCGCGAGCCGTCCGCCATTTCTCCCCGCGGCCAACCGTACGGTCGCACGCATCGACCAGACACGAGGCTCGTTCCACACGATCTGGGCACCGATCGGGGCAGGACCCGGATGGGATGAGGCAAGTGCCCCACCGAACCGTCCCATGTGATCACCTCCAAAGGGTTCGGGCCGGAATGGAACGGCGACATCTCACATCGAGATGCCGCCGTTGAAGATCAGCAGTCGTACGGGGAGCGCTTGTTCTCTACGCTGTTGCTGTTGCCGCCCTGGGTCAGCAGAGCCGCGTTCTCCAGGGGCACGACCTCCTCGTCCGGGTCGATCCCCGGCTGAGTGGTGTCCGTCATGATGTTCACCTCCCTTCGTGGTCGATCGGGTGCGGCGGGGCACGGTGCTCCCCGGCCCTGCGGGACGTAAAAGCCTCCAGTCTTCGGACAGCCACGTGTGGGTAATGGCCTGGATGAGCGGAACGAAAGAACGCGACACCGCTCCTGTACGGGTGTGCTCTGCTGTCGCGCACGGCGTCGGGTGGGAGGGGCGGAGCGAGCCCCTGGTGCTCCGGTGCCGATCCAGACGGACAACGCCCGCTCGCGACAACACCAAGGAAAGCGTGGGGAGCACGAGGACTCCACGGCATCGATGCGGCAGCCTTGATGCACATCCGGGCACATGATCGTCACGGGACGAGTTCATGGGAGGGAGCCGGTATGGGATTGGCGGAACGGCGCAGGGCCCTGGGCTACAGTCAGGAAAAGTTAGCCCAGTTACTCGGCGTGGACCGTACAACGGTCGGACGTTGGGAGAGCAGCAGGGGGGTACCGCAGCCGCTCCAGCGGCCGGGTTTGGCGGCAGCTCTCGACGTCGGCCTCGATGAGCTGGACGTGCTGCTGAACCAACCGCGATCCGCGGACCGAGCAGTGGCCGGCGGGCAGCCTTCCAGCGGCCATCCGTACCCGAGAGCGGGAGACCCTGACGAGATGATCCGCCGTGAATTCCTCCGCCTTCTGAGCGTGAGCGGGGCGCTGACCGCCTTGCCCGCCGACGAGGCCGCCGCCCTCACGGACGGAGTTCGCCGGGGGGCACCCGCCGACTTCGCCCGCATGAACAGCCACCTCTGGCAGGTCTACCAACTCGCCCGTTCCAAGGGGGCGGTCTATCCCGTCGTCAGGGAGCAGCTGATGACCCTCAGCGAAGCCCTGAGCACGAGCCGAGGCACTTCCCGCCCTCTGCTACACGCAGCGGCCGACCTCTTCCAGCTCGCGGGCGAGGTGGCCTTCGACGCGAACCGGTACACCGATGCCGCCGCCTCCTACGCGCTCGCGGCCTCCGTCAGCAAGGACGCCGGCGCGTACGACCTGTGGGCGTGCGCCCTCGTCCGGCATGCCTACGTGGACATGTCCGGCCGCCGATACCACCACGCCGTGCAGATGCTCGAGGTCGCCGAGCGGCTGGCCTCCCGGGGCAACGGCGCTCTGGCCACCCGGCACTGGATCGCGTCGGTCCAAGCCGAGGCGTACGCGGGTCTCGGTGATCTCTCCGCGTGCGAGCGTGCCCTGGAGCAGGCCGAGCAGGTCAAGGAGCTACCTGCGGGGAGCACCAATCGCGGATGGCTCCGCTTCGACGGCACGAGGCTCGCGGAGGAGCGCGGAGCGCGGTACGTCCGGCTTGGCCGACTCGACCTGGCCGAGGAGACCCTGAGCCGGGCGCTGGAACAGAGTGAGCTCGCCTCCGGGCAGTCGTACCGACGACGGGGCACTGTGCTGACCGATCTGGCCTCCATCGGTGCGCAGCGGAACGACCCCGAGCAGGTCAGCGTGTACGGGCGGGAAGCTGTCCAGCTCGCCCGAGCATCATCGTCCGGCTACGTCGCCCGTAGACTCCACGATCTGTGCGACGAGTTCGGGCCCTTGAGCCGCGACCACCGCGTGGCGGAGCTGGGAGCGGAGATCGCCGCGCTGAGGACGCCGTGACGAGAGGGGTTGGCATGTCGCAGACCGAAGGCGCACGACTGTTCCGGGAGGCGTGGATCGCGGGGGTGCGCCAACACTTCCCCGGCGAGCCGAAGGCCGGATACGTCACCCCCTGGGAGGACACTCCGGAGTGGGAACGCCAGGCCGCCGGCTCCGTATACGAGCAGGTCCGCCACTTCATCGAGATCAGCGGCGGGCATGCGACCCGACTGTCCCGGGAGCAGAAGAGCCGCTTCGTCGCCACCTGCTGGACCGCCCAGATGTTCAAACAGTTCGAGGACCCGAAGCCGGGGTACGTGGCCGACTGGCCCGATCTTCCCGTGTGGCAACAGGAGACCGACGCGGACATTTTCGAAGCCATCCAGAAGGCGTTGGGCTGAGTACCCGGCATGGCCTTGCCCGGTAAGTGGGGCTGCCTCCTTCGACGACCGGACGTGTCAGCGGGCCACCCGGTACCGGAGGTAGACGAACCGTGAGCTGAACGTGCGGGTCTCGACCAGTTCGAGGTCCACTCGGCGTTCGTGCCGGGGGAAGAACGGGATGCCGCCGCCGACCAACACCGGGTAGACCACGGCCCGGTACTCGTCGATCAGGCCCGCCTCGGCGGCTTCCGCCGCCAGCCTCGCGCCGCCGATCGCGATCTCGCCCTCCCCCGGCTCGGCGCGCAACCGCTCGATCTCCTCCACCAGGCCGCCGGCAGCCAAGCGGGCGTTGCCCTGCACCGTCGACAGCGTGTGGGAGAACACCACCTTGGGGAGCGGGTTCCAGAGCGCGATCCATTCGCGCTGCGCGTCGTCGAGCGAGGCGTCCTGGTCGGCGGTCTCCCAGTACAGCATCGTCTCGTACAGCCGCCGCCCCAGCAGATGGACGTCGACCCCGCGGATCTCGTCGATCCAGAAGCGGAAGACGTCCGGGTCGGGGGCCGTCCAGTCGAAGGTGCCGTCCGGCCCGACGATGTAGCCGTCCAGGGAGACGCTCATCGAGTAGGTCACGTTGCGCATCGGAAGTCCTCCTCGGTCACGGGGTCCGACCCTACGACCGGGAGCCGTCACGGGACCCGTCGCGACGCGCGCGATCCCCCGGGGTCTCGGGGATCGCCCCGCGTCTCACCCCAGGGTGAGGACCAGCTTGCCGAACTGGCTGCCGCCGGCCAGTTCGGCCAACGCCTCCGCCCCCTCGGCCAGCGGGAACGCCCGGTGCACGACCGGACGGAGACGGTGTTCGGCGACGAACGCCAGCATCGCGTGGAACTCCTCCGCGCTGCCCATCGAGGTCCCCAACAGGCTGATCTGCCGGAAGAACAGTTCGCGCAGCGACAGCGTGACGTCCGCGCCGGTCGTCGCGCCCAGCGTCACGAACCTGCCGCCGGGGCGCAGCGCGGCGAGCGCGGGTGCGAACGTCGCCGATCCGATGCTGTCGACCACCAGATCGGCCGGCCGGACCAGTTCGGCGGCCCAGTCCGCGTCGCTGCGCAGGGTGTGGTCCGCGCCCAACTCCCGTGCCCGGCGGAGCTTTTCCTCGCTGCGGGAGGTGACGCTGACGGTCGCGCCCGCCGCCTTGGCCATGGCGAGGGCGATCGTCGCCACCCCGCCGCCGATGCCGGGCAGCAGCACGTGTTCGCCCGGAGCGAGGGCGCCGCGGGTGAAGAGCGCCCGGTACGCGGTGACGGCGGAGAGCGGGAGGGCGGCGGCCTCCGCCCAGTCCAGGTGCCCGGGCTTCGGGAGGACATTGCGCGCCGGTACGACCACGTACTGCGCGAACGTGCCCTGGGTCGGGCCGCCCAGGATGCCGGGCACCTCCGGCACCTCCGAGGCGCGGTCCCAGTCCAGTGTGGGGTTGATGATCACCTCGTCGCCCACGGCGAGGCCGGTGCCGGTGACCCCGTCTCCGGTCGCGGCGACGAGGCCCGCGCCGTCGGCCCCCAGGACCAGCGGGGCGTCGGCCGGCGTCCGGGCACCGGCGACGAAGAGGTCCCGGTGGTTGAGTCCGGCCGCCTTCAGTTCGATGAGGACGTCCCCGGGGCCCACGTGCTGCACCGCGGTCTCGTTCACGGCCACACCGGCGAGCCCGCCGGGTCCGTCGTGCGTCACGGCCTTCATGCGTTCCATCACCACTCCATCGGTCGGTTGCGTGCCCCGTTCAGCTACTTCTTCACCCTGTCACGGCACCGGTCCGCAGCCATGTGGCGGCCCGTGTCCCCCGGAGGGCGGGGAGCGGGAACGTGCCTGGTCATGGCGGTACAACCAAGGGGCCCCCTCGTAGGTCTGGATCTCGATACCAGCACTGCTGCGCTGCCGGGCCCACCGCTCGGCGGGCGCTACAAGAGGGACCGAGGCACTGAATGAACCCAGCAAGACGCACCACGACGGCCAGCGCCGTGGTGTTCGCGGTGGCGGGTGGACTGCTCACCGCCGTCGTTCCGGCGGCTCCTGCCGCCGCCGCGCCGAACTGCGCGTCCCCCGTGTTCACCCGGCAGTTCTTCGCCAACACCACGTTCTCGGGTGCGCCGAAGAAGACGGACTGCGACGGCTCGGTCAACGAGAGCTGGAGCGGTTCTCCGGCGCGCGGTCTGCCCAAGGACAAGTTCGGGGTCCGTTGGACGGTGACACGTGACTTCGGGTCCGGCGGCCCCTTCTCGCTGCCCGTCGAGGCGCGCGACGGCATCCGCGTGTACGTGGACGGGGCCCGCAAGGTCGACCTCTGGCGGGACGTGTCCCGGACCGTGAAGAAGACGGTGAACGTCACCGTGCCGAAGGGCCGGCACACCCTGCGGGTGGACTTCGTCAACTGGACGGGGCCCGCGAACGTCAAGTTCGGCTACACGCCCCGCACTTCGGCGAGCGTGGACCGGGTCAAGCCGCTGGTGCCCGCGGGTCCCGCGGTGAGCTACGACCGCACCCGCAGCAAGGCGCGCATCAGCTGGGCGAAGAACAAGGAGCTGGACCTCGCCGGCTACCGGGTGTTCCGGCGGGCCAGCGGCGACGCGTTCTCCTCCCGGCCGCTCACCACCACCAGCGCCACCTCGTACACCGACACGCTGCCCAAGGCCGGCACCACGTACCACTACGAGGTCCGCGCCCACGACAAGGCGGGCAACCAGTCGGCCGGCACCGCCGACCTGAAGGTCGTCGCCGTGGACGAGGTCGCACCGGCCCCCGTCACCGGGCTGGCGGCCACCGGGAGCACGGCGGGCAACCGGGTGTCCTGGAAGGCGTCCGCGTCCCGCGACACCGTGCGCTACCAGGTCCACGCCTCGCCGATCGGGTCACCGGACCCGGACGGCCCGACGCTCGTCACCGGCACCTCGTTCCACGACGGCGGCGCGGTGGTCGGGCAGCCGACCCAGTACCGGGTGCTCGCCGTGGACGCGGCGGGGAACGTGTCAGCGGCGGCGAGCACGACGGCCGTGCGGGTCGCCCCGGCCGACGTGCCGGTCCCCGAGGAGCTGACCGGCAAGCCCGAGGACGAGGCCAGCGTCGTCGCGTTCGAACTCATGGTGGACACCGACGGGACGGGCGTCGGCGGCTACCGCCTCTACCAGCGGCAGGGCACCACGGACGGTTGGACGGCCGCCGCGGACATCGAGACGTACGAGCAGCGCGGGCGGCACACCGCCGCGAAGGCGGGACGGACCCAGTACTACGTGGTGGCGCTGGACGGTCAGGGCCGGGAAGGTGCGCCCTCCCGGACCGTCACCGTCAACCGGGTGACCCCCGTGTACGGGACGGAACCGAGCCGCCCGCAGCTGACCGTGGACCGTGAGGGCAGCCCCCACACCGGCAGCTTCGTCGTCAAGGTCAAGCCCGCCGCTGCCGACAAGGACCGCAAACTGGGCGGATACATCTGGGAGTTCTCCGGGGCCTGCGGATACTCCTCGTGGCAGCGGATCTACGGCCAGACCGGGACGATCACCTGGCAACCGACCTGGGACGGTCCCTGCATGCTGTCGGTGCGGGCCGCGGACTACTACGACACCAGGGCCGGCGCGGAGGCCGTCCGGGAGTTCATGATCCGCTGACCCGGGCGGGTGCCGGGGGCGGCTTCAGCGGTCGCCTCCGGCACCCCGGTCCGGTGCGCTCATGTCCCCCGTGGCGGGCGTGCCGTCGGCGAGCCCGTAGCGCAGGTGCACGGTGCCCTTCGGGGTGGCGGCCGGAGGGGCGAGCAGAGTGACGTTGGTGGGCACCGCGCCGTCGGCGAACACCTTCTTGCCGACTCCGAGCACGATCGGGTGCAGCCACAGGTCGAGACGGTCGAAGAGCTTTTCGCGCAGGAGGGTCTGTACGAGGTCCAGGCTTCCGACGACCTTCACGTTCTCGTGGCGGTCGCGGACCTCGCGCACCGCGCGGGCCAGGTCCGGGCCGAGCAGTTCGGACCCGGCCCACGGGAGGTCGGGCCTGCCGCGGGAGGCCACGTACTTCGGGACGGCGTTGAACAGGGCGGCGAACTCGTCGCCGTCCTGGTGCGGCCAGTAGGCGGCGAAGATGTCGTACGTCCGCCGGCCGAGCAGCAGTGCGTCGGTGCCTTCGTACGCGGCGCTGATCTGTGCCCCGGCGACCTCGTCGATCAGGGGCGCCTGCCAGCCGCCGAACGGGAACCCCGCCGGGTCCTCGTCGGGGCCGCCGGGCGCCTGCCCGACGAGGTCCAGGGTCGTGAACAGCTCGATGTGGATGAGGCCCATGGGCTACTCCCGGTGCGTCGGTGCGTTCTCCGTCAAGAGATAGCCCCGTGGGCGCCCACGGGCCCATCGCCGCGCCGGGACGCGGCGTGACGCAGTCGGGTGGAGCAGTCGTTTCGTCCGGCCGGCCCCTTGGTGCAGCGCAGGGACGTCGCTCACCGCTTCGCGGTCCACGTCGGTATCCGCCACACCGTGACCGCCCTCAGGGCCCATTCGGCGGGACCGTAGCGGTGGGTGCGCAACCACCAGTGGCTCATGAGGAGTTGGGCGACGTAGATCAGCGGGACGACGGCGACGACCGTCAACGGGCTGAGCCGGTCGACCAGTCCGAATCCGTAGCCGGTGAACAGGACTCCCAGGGTGGCGGATTGGAGGAGGTAGTTCGTCAGGGCGGTCTTGCCGAGCGGGGCGAGCGCCCGCTGAACCGCACCGCCCGGCCGGGTGCGGAACAGGGCGAGCCCGAGGACCACGTACGAGGCGGTGAGCAGCGGGGCGGTCAGTTGGCCCACTCCGAAGGCGAGGGTTTCCCGGGCGGAACCCTGGGCGTAGGCGGCGCTGGTCGCGTAGAAGACGGCGCCGGCGAGGCCGATGGGGCCGCCGATCAGCAGGGTGCGGCGGAGCAGCGTGCGGTACTGCTCGGGCCGGGCGAAGAGCTGGCGGCGGCCCGCCGCGTAACCCAGGAAGAACATGGCGAGCGCGTTGGCGCCCTGGACCAGGACGAGGATCGCGAAGGTCTCCGCGAGGTGGCCCGAGTGGAAGCCCGCGGTCGCCGCGGCGTCCCCGCCGAACGCGGCGAGCTTGTCGGCGGCTTCGGAGTCGGCCGGGGCGTCCGAGCCGCCGTCCGTGAGAGCGGCGAGGCCGAGGAGCAGCCAGCCGACGCTGATCGTGACGAGCAGGGCGACCGCCACCTTGACCGCCCGGGCCGGCGCGGTGGAGCGGCAGGCCAGCAGGATCAGTCCGAGCAGCGAGTACAGGGCCAGGATCTCGGCGTAGTAGAGCAGGGCGCCGTGCAGCAGACCGAGCACGAGCAGGCCGGCCTGGCGGCGCAGCATGCGGGGGCGGAACGAGGCGCCCGCCCGTTCGGCGGCGCCCATCTGGAGCGTGAAGCTGTAGCCGAAGAGGAACGAGAACAGCAGGTAGAACTTGGTCTCGAAGAGCAGGGACATCGTGAACCTGACGGCGTGGTCGAGTCCCGAGTCGTAGGTCGGATTGCTGGTGGTGCCGGCGTAGTAGGGGTCGGCGAACGCCCAGACGTTGACGATGAGGATGCCGAAGAGGGCGAAGCCCCGCAGGGCGTCCACGTTGAGGAGGCGCACGGCTGCCGCTCCCTCGCCGGCGCCCGCTCCTGATTCGGGGCTCGCGTGCGGGCGCGGGTGTCGCGCTCCGGTGGCGCTCGTGCCGTGGTGGGTGTCCGTCACGGCGCCTCCCCCTCCGGGTGCTCCTCGCGGAGCAGTGCGGTGACCATGCGGCGCAGGACCGGTGCCTGTTCGCGCGGCTGGAACTGGGGGTCGGCGGCGACCCGGGCGAACACCCCGTCGACCAGGGCGGCGAGCCAGGTGGCCGCCGCGTCCGCGGTCAGGGGGGTGCGGAGCTGTCCGGCTTCGTCGGCGGCGCGCACCAGGGCGGCGAGGCCGTCGCGGAAGGAGCGGTCGTTGGCCTTGAAGCGGGTGGCCACGTCCTCGTCCCGGTGGGCCTGGGCGGCGATCTCCAGGGCCAGGCCCGCGAAGACGGGATCGGCGGCCAGGGCGCACACCTCCTCCAGGAAGGCGAGCAGTGCGGCGAACGGGTCGTCCGCCAGGGCCAGTTCGGCCACGGAGGCGGCGGTTTCCGCGCCGTCGCGCTCCACCAGGGCGAGCAGGACCTCGTGTTTGGACCGGAAGTAGTGGAAGAGGTTGCCGGAGCTCATGCCGACGGCCGCGCAGATGTCGGCGGTGCGGGTCGCCTCGTATCCGCGTTCGGCGAAGCAGACGGCAGCGGCG
This sequence comes from Streptomyces sp. NPDC059816, assembly GCF_042732055.1. Classification (NCBI taxonomy): domain Bacteria; kingdom Bacillati; phylum Actinomycetota; class Actinomycetes; order Kitasatosporales; family Streptomycetaceae; genus Streptomyces; species Streptomyces sp. NPDC059816. The sequence continues at coordinate 118,615 of NZ_JBHWIQ010000005.1, read as the reverse complement.
TCGAGCAGCGCCTTGCGCTTGGCGGCGCGCTGGGCCGGGTTCACGGTTCGCATGGATCGAATCTTACATTGACCGGTCACTTAATTAATACCCTCGGGGAGCGTCGCCCCGTCTCAGCTGATCTGGTCCGGTGCCGGCATTTCGAACCGATACCACGCCCGGGCGGTCAGCCAGGACCGGCATGCGAGGGGCCTAGATGGTGCCCTTTGGGTTAGTACGCCGTGGTCGTACCCGGCTCCGCAGGGATCTCACCGCGGAGCAGACGGACAAAGGCATCAGCGAACTTCACCAGGAGGGCCGTATCCAGGTCGCGGTTGAACGACTCTGCCCCGCCGCCGGTTCCGAACGCGTTCACGACGTCCTTCGGAATCGCGGGGGCCCACCGCATCAGCCGCTGCCGCACCCGCTCCGCCAGGGCGAGCACCATGGCGATGCGCTCCGGATCAACTCCCACGTGCTCATCGAGGCACGACGAAACACACCCCATGAAGCCCGTGGTCGCCTGTGATCGCCAATCGGCCCGGGCAGCATCGAGCCACGCCGGACGATCGGCGACATCGTCTGCCTCTTCGGACAGGAGGTAGAGGTACACCTCGGCCTGAAAGTCACGCGCCCAGAACCCGCATCCGCGGTGGTCCATGTAGGAGCTCCCCATGGGCTCAGTAGAGCATTACCTCGCGAAAGCTCCGCGTTCGACCACCAGGTTCAGCGCCGGACGACGTGTCGGACCTTGAGGTGTGGGGAGCCGCCCAGAGGATGTTCACGGTCCGGGCGGCGATGGCTGCGGCACAATCCCGGGATGATCGGCAATCGGATCACTCATCGCACAGCGGACGGCGTCCGCATACCCGGGACCTGGCGGCACGCCTTCATCCGCAACGGCGACCGCTACTTCCTCACTGACCTCTTCATCTACGCGGACGGGCTCATCGACTGCTGGGGCCTGGTCACCGTCGAGGAGTTCGACGAAAAGCTGCGCGCCGGCTGGGTGGCCACCAGCTTTCCGGAGGGTGGCGAGGCGTCCGCCCACGAGCTGGCGGACTGGACGTTCAGCGAGCCGGAGAGCCGACTCACGCCCGAGCTGCTGGCCGCCGAAGTCCGCGACGCCATCGACCAGCTGAACGGGCGGCCCGACTCGACGGACCGCTGCCTGCTCGCTGTCGACGCGTTCCTCGCCGACCGGACCGAGGAGAACCGGGCCGCGGCCCGTGCCGCGTTCCTTGCCGTCCCGGAGCCGCAGCGCCGCTTCGCGCTGGGCGACATGGACAGCAAGGACTGGGCGCTGCGCGTACTGGTGGCAGGGCCTGGTGGCCGGACCTACCTCTCGTTCGACGGGACGGTCACGCAGGAGACCTACGACAGCGCCCTCGCGTACTTCGAGGAGCGGGCCCGGTGGAGGGCCCAGAGGGCCACCCGCGTCCCTGCGGACGGACCGGCGGCACCGCACGCACCGGCTGTCAAGCTGTACCACTCGTATCCGAGCGAGCCGGTGGCCGATCCCGGAAGGCTCGGCCTGCGGCACGATTACCCGGCCCCGATCACGGTCGCCGACACCGGCTACCCCTCCGTCGTCCATGCCTACTGGGCCTTGTCGGTCGCCGAGCCCGAGACGCGGCACACGATCGCGACGGCGGAGACCGCCTCCGCAGCGCGGACGCTCGCGGCCGGGGCACCCCGCCGCGAGGACTGGGAGCACGTCCGGACCGCCGTCATGACGCACCTGCTGCGCGCCAAGTACGACCAACACCCCGAGCTGGCCGAGATCCTGCTGGCGACGGACGACGCCACTGTGATCTACGACGACATGAACTCGCCCTTCTGGGGCGACAATGCCGGCGAGGGCCGCAACTGGTCGGGGCGTCTTCTCGAACTCGTGCGCTCCGAGTTGCGGATGCGGCGGGCAGGGATGTTCGGGGTGTGAGCAAGCCGGATGCACGGCCTCACCAAGCCGGTCGGACTTCGATGAGAATGACCGAACTTGGGGTCCCCGTAGCACTCGGGAAAGATCGGGCGGATATGGCTGAGCAGCTCCAGGTCGATCCGGACGCCATCCGCGCGTACGGGCGGGCGGGCGAAGACCCGCACGGAGCACTTGCGGCTGGCGGCGCGGTACTTGAGATGGATGCCGGGCTCGGGATGACCCGGCTGCGATGGTTGGGCACGGGGCCGGTGGAGGCGTCGCCGGCAGCGGTGAAAAGCGGAGATCGCGAAACTGGAGTTCCTGTACTCCGACCCCGGCCAGCGGTTGCCGATCACCCTCTACCGCGCCGCGTCCAAACCCGAGGCGGAACCTGCGTTCCCGCTGACGGGACCACTGCCGACCCGCCAGCGTAGCGTTCACCTTCACTTCATTGCAACGCCGAGAGGGATGTCGTTGCGTTAAAGCCAAAACCATTGCAACAATATCCGCCCTACGACCTGCATAGATACAGATCCTTCGCAATATCCTTGTTGCCGTGATGATAAATGCAACGTAGCGTTCTCATTATCAGAAACAACGAATCGAAGGAACGCACGATGCAGAAGTTCGACACCCCGGCCCCGATCTCCGCCGACCGCGCCGACACCACGGCCGAGGCCCTGTGCCCGTGGACGCCTCGAAGGCCCGCGACGTGACAGCGGCGGCGCAGACCACGGTCGAATACGGCGACGGGGTCCTGCGGATCGAGGCCGCACCGGCGAAGAAGCGTGCGTCAAACTCGACGAGGCCGCGAGCGCCCGCCTCACCCTCCTCGCCGGTGACGTGTCGATCGACGCCGCCCGCGGAGTCTCAGCCTCCCTGGACGCCGGCACCACCCACGGCCGGATCCACAACGCGCTCAAGGACACCGAAGGCGTCGCCGACCTGCACATCCGTGCGACCACCGCCTACGGCGCCAACCTGACCGCCCCGCCCCGCCCCGCACCAGTGGTCACCCGGCGCGGGCCGATGCGGGTGCGTCAGGCCGCCGGTGCCGGGCGGTAGTCGAGGACGATCGCGCCCGAGCTGAAGGACTGGGTGCCCGCGAGCGTCCAGGTCTTCGGGGCGAGGCCGTCCACGAACAGGCGCTTGCCGGTGCCGACGGTCACCGGGTAGAGGAACAACTTGAGTTCGTCGACCAGGTCGTGCTCGATCAGCGTGTTGACGAGCGTGGCGCTGCCGTAGATCAGGAGGTCGCCGCCCGGCTCGGCCTTGAGCTTGGCGACCTGTTCGACGACGTCGCCGTCGAGGATCGCCGCGTTCCAGGTCGCCGTCTGCAGCGTGGTGGTGGCGACGTACTTGGGGATGTGGTTCATCCGCGCGGTGAACTCGTCCGACTCGTCGCGCGGGGGCCACGTCTTCGCGAAGATCTCGTACGTCGCGCGCCCCAGCAGCAGGGCGCGGCTCGCGCGCAGTTGGCCGTTCTGGTACTTGGCGTGCTCGTCGTTCCAGAACGGGCCGGTCCAGGCGGGGTCCTCGACCACGCCGTCCATCGTGATGTACATGACCGCAACGACCTTGCTCATGCGGAAGTCTCCGTTTCGCAGGATGAGGGAGTGCGCTCCGAGGCCCCGGGGGCCCTTCGGACGCGACCCCTTCAGCGTGCAAGATCAGCGCGCGGCGCAACAAGACCCGACCGAGCCACGCAAGGTTGAGCACGATTAAACGATCAAGGGGTGAGCATGCTGGAACGGATGGAGCTCGAAGCGTTTCTCACACTCACCGAGGAGCTGCACTTCGGGCGCACCGCGGAACGCCTGCACGTCACGACCGGCCGGATCAGCCAGACCATCCGCAAGCTCGAACGCCGCGTCGGCGGCCTGCTGTTCGAACGCAACAGCCGCAAGGTGACGCTGACCGCGCTTGGTGAGCAGCTGCGCGACGACCTGCGCCCCGCGTACGACCAGATCGCCGCCGGGCTCGCACAGGCGGTCACCACGACCCGCGGCGGGCGCATCGAGGGTGTGGTACGCGTCGGCTTCTCCGCGCCGTGGTGCGGCAACCTGCTCGTCAAGGCCGCCGACCGGTTCCGCGTGCGCCATCCGGACAGCGTGGTGGAGATCGAGGAGATCCAGCTCCTCGACCCGCTCGGCCGCATGCGGGCCGGCGAAGTGGACCTGCAACTCACCGATTTCCCCATCGACGAGCCCGACATCGTGCAGGGTCCGCTGATGTTCGCCGAGCCGCGCGGACTGCTGGTGCCCGCAGGCCACCCCTTCGCAGGCAAGGACTCCGTCTCGATGGAAGACCTCGCCGACACGACGCTGGTCACGATCGTCTCGGAACACATCCCCGAATACTGGATGGACCACCACTTCCCCCGAAGAACCCCGTCCGGCCGGCCGATCCCGCAGGGGCCGGCCACCCGCTTCTGGCCCGAGGTCCTGGTCCACGTCAGCATGGGCGTCGGCGTCAGCACGGTGGCGATGCGCGCCCGGGACTTCCACTCCCGCCCGGGCCTGACCTTCGTCCCGCTGCACGACGCCCCACCGATCGACTACGGCTTCCTGTGGCCCCGCACCGGCCTGAGCCCCATCGCCTCGTCCTACCTCGACATCGTCCCCGAACTCGCCACCCCCATCCGCTGACCGCTCCCGATCCCGGTGTTCCTCAACGTCGATGTCGGCGGTTGTGTTCGTCGTTCTCGGCGGTGACGCGGGCGGAGGTCGGGGGCGGAGCGACCCTTCTCCGCGAGGTGCTTGAGTCCGGAGCGTCGCAGTTGGTGGAGCGTGTAGCCGCTGCCGTGCGGGTCGTGCAGCGCGGACGCGGTCTTGAACAGGCGCTCGGCCCGCGGGTACGACAGGCGGCCTCGGCCGGTCGCCGGGTCGATGTCCGCCAGGGCGGGGGCGCGCCTGCCGGAGGCGGGGGCCCGGCGGTCGGCGAGGAACACCGGTCCGATGACGCGGCCTTGGAGCAGGCGGGGCAGCAGGCGCGCGGTGGGAGTCTCCCCGTGCACGTACGCGGTGCCGCCGCCCTTCTCCGCCACCCGGCCGCGGTGGAACTCCAGGTCGAGGCCGGGCACGTCGAGCCCGAGCAGTTCGTCCGCCCGCGCGCACGTCTCGTACGCGAGGCGCTAGAACGCGCGTTCCCGCAGGGCAGAGCGGTCGTCGGTGAACAGCCGTTTCCAGCCGGGCGCGGGGGACGGCCTTGTCTCGGTCGCGAGTCACCTTGCGGCGCTCCAGCCGCCGGCCGGGGTCGGTGGTCAGCCAGTCTTGGCGCGCATCTCCATGTCACATGAGGAATTGGCGACCGAGGCGGCGAGGAAGACCATCCGTCAGCCATATCCGCCCGGTCTTTCCCGAGTGCTACGGGGACCCCAACTTCGAGAATGACCGAACTTCGCCGAGACGGGTCACCCGCTCCCGTCACTACCTTGATTGCGTGTGCTTGCCGGCCCGTCGTCCCCCACGGGACCGTGGAAGGCACACCACCCCGTCACGCCGATCACGACGCGTCCGAGACCTGCTTTCACGGCCCGACCGCCGCATGCGTGTCGCGACGGCCCGTGAAGGTCCGCGAGCGCCGTCGAAAGGAGGACCTCGATGCGCACGGTCGGTGCGGGGACGACACGGAGGGGACCGCGCCGGACGACGGTCTCGGCTCGATCCGGTCCTCGTCGTCCCGGAGGTGGTGACCGTTCGTGGGTGCTCCACGGCCTGCACGGCGGAAGGGGGCGCGTACCGTGCTGTGTCGGTGGATGCGGTCGCGAACCCTCACCGACGGGCAGGCCCTCGCCGTTGCGGCGAGGGCACTCACCGCGGTGGATGACGCGGTCGTCAACGCCGGCAAGCTCGAACGACCGCGGCACCGGGGTCCGGCCGTCGATCGGCGGTCGGACCCTGTACCTGTTCTCCGTACGGCCCTTCCAGGTAACCGCATCCGGCGGCAAAGGCCAAGGAGTGTCCGTACACCGTTTCCGACCGGGAGCACGAAACGTGTTTCGTGCCGGGTGAGAGGGGTCATCAGCCGTGTCCGCACCAGTGGGTTCGTGCCGCACCTGTGGTGGCGTCCTGCCCCCTGCGCGCACCTCGGGGCGTCCCCGCCAGTACTGCTCCAGCACCTGCCGCTCGGCGGGACGCCGGGCCCGCGCCCGCGAGGCCGCCCTCCGACTCCAGGACGGCGGGCCCTGCACGGCGGAGTTGGCCGGCCGACGCTGCCCGCGGCCGGCCGAGCACACGCTGATCGTCAGCGGGACGCCGTTCCGCTTCTGCGCCGCGTGCCACACCGTGACCGCCCAGTACCTCATGGACCAACAGGTGCCGGCCTCCGAACTCGTGACGACTCCCCGGCCCGTCTCCGCCGAGCCGCCCCGTCCGCGCGCCGAGCCGCCCGCCCGGTCCGGGGCGGGGCCGTCCCGCCCGTCCCGCGTGCTGCTGATCGAGGACGACGACGCGATCCGCGAGGCGCTGGGCCTCTCGCTGAAGCGCCAGGGGTACGACGTCCTGACCGAGGGCACCGGCCGCGCCGGGCTGCGCAGCGCCTATCTGCAAAGCCCCGACCTGGTCCTGCTCGACATCATGCTGCCGGACCTCGACGGATACGAAGTGCTCCGCAGGTTACGTGCGGTCAGTGACGTCCCGGTCATCCACCTGACGGCCCGCAGCGATCCCGTCGACGTGGTGGTCGGTCTGGAGAACGGCGCGGACGACTACATCGTCAAGCCGTGCCAGCCCCGGGAGATCGGCGCCCGCATCAGACGGGTGCTGTACCGCCACCGGGCGGCGGAGCGCCGGCAGGGGGACGTGTTCGACGACGGGCTGCTCCGGCTGGACTCCCCGGGGCTCCGGGCGTGGACCGCGGGCTCCCCACTGGCCCTCTCCGCGACCGAGTTCCGGGTGCTCGACCGGCTGGTGCGCCACGCGGGGACCGTGCAGCGCTTCGCGACGCTGCTCGAAGCGGGCTGGGGCACCGCGGACCCGGGCGCCCGCGACCGGGTCAAGTTCACCGTCTCCCGGTTGCGCGGCAAGCTCGACGCGACACCGGTGGGGGGCGATTCCCTCGTCTCGGTCCGCGGCACGGGCTACCTCTACCGCTCCCCCGCCCTGCCCGCTCCGCCGGCCGCCGGGCCCGCCCCCGCGCCGGCCGGCTACGGCCACGCCCGCATGGTGCGGGGCGCGACCCGCAAGCCGGACCGGGGACCGACGGGAACGGACGCCCTCGGCTGACCGACCCCGACGGGACCCGAGCCGGAACCGGTCAGCCGGGACCCGTCAGCCGGGGCCGGTTCAGCCGGGCCGACGTCAGATGACGCCCTGCGCCAGCATCGCGTCGGCGACCCGCTCGAAGCCCGCGATGTTCGCGCCCGTCACGTAGTCGCCGGGGGCGCCGTACCGCTCGGCGGTCTCGTGGCAGGTGGCGTGGATGTCGTTCATGATGTGCGTCAACTCGTCCTCGACCCGCTGCGCCGACCAGGACGTACGGGCGTGGTTCTGCGCCATCTCCAGGGCACTGACCGCGACGCCGCCCGCGTTGGCCGCCTTGCCGGGGCCGAAGGCGACGCCCGCCTGCTGGAACAGGTGGACCGCCGCGGGCGTCGTCGGCATGTTCGCGCCCTCGGAGACCGCCTTCACGCCGTTGCGGACCAGTACGGCCGCGGCGGCGTCGTCCAACTCGTTCTGGGTGGCCGAGGGCAGCGCGACGTCGGCGGGCACGTCCCAGACGCGTCCACCGGGCACGAAGCGGGCCGAGGCGCCCCGGCGCGCGGCGTACGCGTCGACACGGCCCCGCTCGACCTCCTTGATCTGCTTCAGCAGCTCCAGGTCGATGCCCTTGTCGTCCACGACGTACCCGGAGGAGTCCGAGCAGGTCACCGGGTTCGCCCCGAGGGCGTGCAGCTTCTCGATGGTGTAGATCGCGACGTTGCCGGAGCCCGAGACCACCGCGGTCTGCCCCTCCAGGTCCTCGCCGCGTTCGCGCAGCATCGCCCCGGCGAACAGCACGTTGCCGTACCCGGTGGCCTCCGGGCGGATCAACGAGCCGCCCCAACCGCGGCCCTTGCCGGTGAGGACGCCGGCCTCCCAGCGGTTGGTGATGCGGCGGTACTGGCCGAAGAGGTACCCGATCTCCCGGCCGCCGACGCCGATGTCGCCCGCCGGCACGTCGGTGTGCTCGCCGATGTGCCGGTACAGCTCCGTCATGAAGGACTGGCAGAACCGCATGACCTCGGCGTCGCTGCGCCCGTGCGGGTCGAAGTCGCTGCCGCCCTTGCCGCCGCCGATGCCGAGGCCGGTCAGCGCGTTCTTGAAGATCTGCTCGAAGCCCAGGAACTTGACGACTCCCAGGTTGACCGAGGAATGGAAGCGCAGCCCGCCCTTGTAGGGGCCCAGCGCGCTGTTGAACTCGACGCGGAAACCGCGGTTGACCCGTACCCGACCGCGGTCGTCCTGCCACGGCACCCGGAACATGATCTGCCGCTCCGGCTCGCACAGCCGCTCCACGATGCCCGCCTCGGCGTACTCGGGGCGCACCGCGAGGACCGGTGCCAGGGTCTCCAGGACCTCGTGGGCGGCCTGGTGGAACTCGGGCTGGGCGGGGTTGCGCTGCTCGATCTCGGTGAGGATGTCGCCGAGTACGTTCTGCATGTCGGATCGCGTCGTCACAGAGGGGCCTTCCTTGCGCGGCTGTCACCGGATCGGCGGGAACTGCGGCTCGCCCGGGTCCGGTGCGTCCATGAGCGCTCGGCGCCGTTGCCGTGCTCGGGGCAAGGTAAGTGTGACGTGCAGGTAAACGTCTTGACCAGTACCCGGGGGTCGGGCGGCTCAGCATGTGAGACGGGCCCGGGGGGTCGGGCGTTGCCTACCGCTTCGGCAGCGCCACCCTGGTCAGGTCCGCGGCGACGGTCAGCTCCCCGGTGAACCCGGCGGCGCGGGCCTCCGCCTCGAAGGCGGCGGGATCGGCGTAACGCTGGCTGAAGTGGGTGAGGACCAGGTGCCGTACCCCTGCCGCGGCGGCGACCCGGGCGGCCTGCGCCGCGGTCAGATGGCCGTGCTCCACCGCCAGGGACTCCTCGCTCGTGAGGAACGTCGACTCGATGACGAGCAGATCGCACCCCTCGGCCAGGGCGTGCACCCCGTCACACAGCCGGGTGTCCATGACGAACGCGAACCGTTGGCCGCGCCGCACCTTGCTGACCTCGTCCAGGTGGACGCCCCGCAGTTCGCCGTCCCGTTGCAGTCGGCCCACGTCCGGGCCGCCGATCCCGTGCTCGGCGAGGAGCGCGGGCAGCATCCGGCGGCCGTCCGGTTCGACGAGGCGGTAGCCGAAGGACTCGACCGGGTGGGAGAGCCTGGCGGTCTCCAGACGGTACGGTCCCGGGTCCGCGAGGACGCCGTCGGCCGCGGCGGGCGCCTCGGTCAGTTCCACCGTCTCGCGGTAGGCGGTGGCGTAGCGCAGCCGGTCGAAGAAGCGTTGCCCCGAGGCGGGGTAGTGGCAGGTGACGGGGTGCGGGACCCGGTCGAGGTTGATGCGCTGGATCACCCCGGCGAGGCCGAGCGAGTGGTCGCCGTGGAAGTGCGTGACGCAGATCCGGTTGATGTCGTGCGCGGCGACCCCGGCCCGCAGCATCTGCCGCTGGGTGCCCTCCCCCGGGTCGAACAGGATGCCCTCGCCGTCCCAGCGCAGCAGGTAGCCGTTGTGGTTGCGGTGTCGCGTGGGTACTTGGCTGGCCGTGCCGAGGACGACGAGCTCACGGGCGGACACGGGTCAGCCGGGGGGCCACTGGAGGCCGCGGCCCGCCAGGACGTGCGCATGGGCGTGGAACACGGTCTGCCCGGCGCCGGAGCCGGTGTTGAAGACGATGCGGTAGCTCTGCGTGTCGTGCGCGGCGGCGACCCGTCCGGCCTCCCGCAGCACGTCCGCGGCGACCTCGGGCGCGGCGGCGGCGAGCGAGGCAGCGTCCGGATAGTGGACCCGCGGGATGACCAGGACGTGGGTCGGTGCCTGGGGGTTGATGTCCTGGAAGGCGACCGTGGTCTCGGTCTCCCGGACGATCGTCGCGGGCACCTCGCCGGCCACGATCTTGCAGAACAGGCAGTCGTCCTGCGGCTGTCCAGCCACGTCGGTCACGTCGCTCACGTCTCCTCACGGGTCGGGTTCGGGCGTGCGCCCCGGCGGTGCCGGGTACGGGGGCATGCTATCGGTGGCCGGCCCGCCGCCGGGGCGTCGGATCGCTAGGGCAGCTGCGGGGGCGTCTTCGCGGGGTGCCGGGCAAGGGCGTCGAGGGCGATCCGGACGGCCTCGTCCAACTGCCGGTCGCGGCCCGCCGCGTGGTCCTGCGGGGCCTGGACGACCTCCACGTCCGGTTCGACGCCGTGGTTCTCGACGTCCCAGCCGTACCCCTCCAGCCAGAAGGCGTACTTGGGTTGGGTGACGAGGGTGCCGTCGACGAGCCGGTAGCGGCTGTCGATGCCGACGACACCGCCCCAGGTGCGGGTGCCGACGACCGGGCCGATGTCGAGGGCCTTGATCGCGGCGTTCACGATGTCGCCGTCGGAGCCGGAGAACTCGTCGGCGACGGCCACCACCGGGCCGCGCGGGGCGTCCTGCGGGTAGCTCACCGGGCTCTGACCGCGGGGCAGGTCCCAGCCGACGATCCGGCGGGCCAGCTTCTCCACGACGAGTTGCGAGGTGTGGCCGCCCCGGTTCTCGCGGACGTCCACGATCAGGCCCTCGCGGATGACCTCCAGCCGCAGGTCCCGGTGGATCTGGGCCCAGCCCGGGGCCATCATGTCCGGGACGTGGAGGTAGCCGAGGCGCCCGCCGGACCGTTCCAGGACGTGGGCGCGGCGGTCGGCGACCCAGGCGTGGTAGCGCAGCGGCCCCTCGTCGTCCAGCGGGAGGACCACGACGTGCCGCGGGGCGCCGCCCGCGGCGGGGAGCACGGTGAGTTCCACGGGTTTGCCCGCGGTGCCGGCGAGCAGCGGAGCGGGGCCGGTGACCGGGTCCACCGGGTGCCCGCCGACGGCGAGGACGGCGTCCCCGCTGCGGACGGCCACCCCGGGTGCGGCGAGCGGGGAGCGGGCCCGCGGGTCGGAGGTCTCGGAGGGCAGCACCCGGTCGATGCGCCACCGTCCGTCGGGGTGCCGGGAGAGGTCGGCGCCGAGCAGGCCCTGGGCGCCGTCGCCGTGGCCCCAGCCGCCGCCCGGCATGACGTAGGCGTGGGAGGTGCCGAGTTCGCCGTGCACCTCCCACAGCAGGTCGACCAGGTCGTCGTGGGTGGCGACCCGGTCGAGGACGGGCCGGTAGCGGTCGAGGACGGCGTCCCAGTCGACGCCGCCGAGGTCGGCCCGCCAGAAGTGGTCGCGCATCAACCGGCCGGTCTCCGCGTACATCTGGCGCCACTCGGCGGCCGGGTCGATCTGGTGGCGCACTCGGGAGAGGTCCACGGTGAGGTGGGCGTCGCCGTCCTCGTCGGAGGGGGCGCGCCGGTCGCTGGGGACGACCTTCAGCTTGCCGTCCGTCCACAGCAGGACGCGTTTGCCGTCGCCGGTGACGGCGAAGTGGTCGGCGTCGGACGCGAGGTGTTCCATCCGGCGTTGGACCAGGTCGTAGCGCTCCAGGTCGGCCTTGGGGTGCGGGTCGTCCGGGGTGGCGCGGGCCGTGCCGAGGACGCCCACCACGGGGTGGCGCAGCCACAGGACGCCGTCCTTCGCCGCGCGGAGGGTGGAGTAGCGGCCGGACTCCACGGGGAAGGGGACGATGCGGTCGGCGAGCCCTTCGAGGTCGATGCGGGTGGTGGGGGCGCCTTCGCTGTCCGGGGTCTCGTCCTTGTCGGGCGTCTCGAAGGGGCGGCCGTGGCGCTGCGGTCCGAACGGGGACGGGGTGGTGGCGGCGAGGGTGATCAGGTGCGGGCGGGAGCCGTCGACGAAGACGAGGTCGAAGACGTGCTCGTCGTAGACGGGGTCGAAGGCCCGGGCGGAGAGGAAGGCGAGGTGCTTGCCGTCGGCGGTGAACGCCGGCGCGTAGTCGCGGAACCGCAGCGGGGTGGCCTCGGTGACGGTCCCGTCGGCGGTGTGGGCGAGTTTCAGCTGCCGCAGTGGGCCGGGGCCGGCGTGTGACCAGACCAGCCAGGCCGAGTCCGGGGAGAAGGCGAGGCCGGAGGCGTCGCCGTGCTCGCCGCGGTCGATCTCCCGGACCTCGCCGCTGGTCCGCTCCACCAGCAGGACGCGGCCGTCGTGCGCGGCGACCGCGGCGCGGGAGCCGTCGGGGGCCACGGCGAGGGCCACGACCCGGCCGAGTTCCCCGGCGCCGATGCGGCGGGGCGGGTGCGCCGTGGTGGCGGGCGCGGTGGTGTCGGTGGCGGCGGTGCCCGTGCCGGTGGCGCCCGTGGCGGCGTCGGCGGGGGCGGGCTCCGCCGGGTCGATGGGGGCCGGGCCGCCGGGCAGCGGGGCGCCGGTGGCGGGGGCGAATTCCAGTGCGTCCTCGCCCGTCGCGTCGGTGACCCAGACGACGTGTTCCTCGCCGTCCGCCCGGAAGGTGCGCGGCATCCTGGCCCGGACGCCCGGCTCGGCGGCGAGGGCGCGGGCCGGCCCTTCGCGGTGGGTCACCCAGTGGACCGAGCCGCGCACCGACACCGCACTGCCGCGTCCGGTGTGGTCGGGGGAGGCGGCGCCGAACCAGCGTTCGGCGCTGACGGGGTGCGGCTGGAGGTCGGTGCGCTGGCCACCGAGGCGGATGTCGAGACGGCGGGGCACGGCGCCCGACAGGTCGTCCAGGAGCAGGAGTTCACCGGCGCTGGCGTAGACGAGGCGGGTGCCGTCGCCGGCGGCGTGCCGGGCGTAGAAGCCGTCGAGCGGGGTGTGGCGGCGCAGTTCGGTGCCGTCGGCGAGGGAGGAGTACACGGCGCCGACGCCCTCGTGGTCGGAGAGGAACGCGATCCGCTCCCCCACCCGGACGGGGTACTCGATGTTGCCGTCGAGGTCGGCGTGGAGGCGGACGAACGTGCCGTCGCCGGTGCGGTCGATCCACAACTTGCCCGCGGTGCCGCCCCGGTACCGCTTCCACCAGGCCGCTTCGCGGTTCATCCCCGCGGAGAGGAGCACCGTCCGGTCGCCGGGTCCGGTCACGACGTCGCCGACGGGGCCGTGCGGCAGGGTTTCGGCGGGGCCGCCGTCGAGCGGGACGGCGCGGGCCCAACTGCGGCGGATGCTCGCCTGGTCGTGGGAGCCGAGGACGAGGACCCGACCGTCGTCGGTCCAGCCGCGGACGGTGGTGCGGGAGCCGCCCCAGTGGGTGAGCCGGCGGGACGGGCCGCCGTCGACGGGCGCCAGATGGACCTCGGGGGCGCCGTCGCGGGTGGAGGTCCAGGCGACGGTGGTGCCGTCCGGGGAGATCCGCGGATGGTTCACGGGCACGTTGTCGGCGCTTACCCGCCAGGCACGCCCACCGTCGAGTGGCGCGATCCAGACGTCGTCCTCTGCCGTGAAGGCGACCAACTCGCCGTGGACATGCGGGTACCGGAAGTACGCAGACTGAGTCACCCGATCACCCTAGGCAGCGGTGGGTTCCCAGGTCACCGGTTTCGATCACATTCAAAGGCACGGCCGTCCCGTCGCCCTCCAGGCCGCCGCACCGAGACGCCCAGAACTCAGGGGCGCGAGGAACTACGCAACCCCCAACGGAACAGCGCACGCGCACCGGAACGCACAGAAATCAGGGGCGCGAGGAACTGCGCAAACCCCCCAGCGCACCGCGCAGAACAACGCACGCGCACCGGAACGTACGGGTCGGGGGGCCGACCCTCAGGACCAGCGTCCGGTGCGAGCCAGCACCAGCCCGGCGGCCACCGTACCAGCAGTGGAGGTCCGCAACACGCTCGCCCCGAGCCGATAAGCACCCGCACCCGCCTCGGCGAAAGCCGCCAACTCCTCGGGAGAGACACCCCCTTCGGGACCGACGACGAGGACGATCTCCCCGGCACCGGGGAGATCGGCAGTGGCGAAGGGCGCACTGCCGTGGTGCTGGTCCTCGTGCAGGACGCCCGCGAAGTCGGCGGTGGCCAGGAGCGCGGCGACCTGCTTGGTGGTCATGACGTCCGCCACCTCGGGGAAGCGCACCCGTCGCGACTGCTTGCCCGACTCCCGAGCGGTGGCCCGCCACTTGGCGAGGGCCCGGCCGCCCCGGTCGCCGCGCCACTGGGTGACGCAGCGGGCGGCGGCCCACGGGACGATCGCGTCGACGCCGGTCTCCGTCATGGTCTCCACGGCGAGTTCGCCCCGGTCGCCCTTGGGCAGGGCCTGGACGACGGTGAGCCGCGGCGCCGGGGGCGGTTCCTCCTGGGACGAGGTGACGTGCACGAGCAGTCGGTCCTTGCCCTCGGAGCCGGTGACGACGCAGTCCGCCCAGCGGCCCTGCCCGTCGGTGAGGACGATCTCCTCACCGGCCCGCAGCCGTTTCACGGACACGGCGTGCCGTCCTTCGGGGCCGTCGAGGACGAAACGCCCGCCGGGAGCGTCGAGGCCGTCGAGGCGGGGGACGACGAAAACGGGTGCGGTCACGAGGCCCTCCCCACGGCCAGGGTGTCGACGGCGTCCGCGGTTTCCGCCCACAGCACCTCGACCAGGTCCCCGGCGGGCATCTCCCGGGCGAGCCGGTGGCCCTGGCCCGCCCACAGGGCCATGCCCTGCGGGTCCGCGGCCTTGGCGGCGGCCTTGCGCAGCGGGCCGGTGAGGTGGTGGACCTGGGGGTACGCGGCGGGGGCGTAGCGGCCGTGCTCGCGCAGGAAACGGTTGACCAGGCCGCGCGCGGGGCGCCCGGTGAACGCGCGGGTGATCTCGGTGCGGGTGAACAGGGGGTTGGTGAGCGCCTGTTTGTGCATCAGGTGGGCGCCGGACTCGGGGGTGGGCAGGAAGGCCGTGCCGAGTTGCGCGGCATCGGCCCCGGCGGCGAGCACGGCGGCGATCTGGGCGCCGCGCATCAGCCCCCCGGCGGCGATGACGGGGATCTCCACGTTCTCCCGGACCTGGGTGACGAGGGCGAGCAGCCCGAGTCCGGTGCCGTCGTTGTCGAGGCTGTCCCGGTGGGTGCCCTGGTGTCCGCCCGCCTCGATGCCCTGGGCGATCACCCCGTCGGCGCCGGACCAGGCGACGGTCCGTGCCTCCTCGGGGGTGGTCGCGGTGACGAGGGTGAGGGTGCCCGCCTTGCGGAGGGCGGCGATGACCTCGCGGGTCGGACAGCCGAAGTGGAAGGAGACCACGGGTACGGGGTCGTCGAGGAGGATCGCGAGCTTGGCGTCGTAGCCGTCGTCCCGACCGCTGTCGGGGTCCCCGAGCTCGGTGTCGTACCAGCCGGCCTCACCGGCGAGCTGGTGGCCGTAGACGTCCACGACCGCCGGGTCCGCGTACTCGGGTTGGGGCATGAAGACGTTCACGCCGAAGGGGAGGGACGTCAGGCTCCGCACCTGCTTGATCTCCTGGTACATGCCGTCGGCCGTCTTGTAGCCGGCGGCGAGGAACCCCAGTCCGCCCGCTTCGGACACGGCTGCGGCCAGCTGCGGCCGGGACACCCCGCCCGCCATCGGGGCCTGCACGATCGGGCACGGAAGGAGATCGGTCAGTGCGGAGGACATGACGGCATGTTGTCACGTCCTCCACACAAGTCCGAATCCAGCCGTACATCTGGCATATTCCGGCCGTGCGTGGATACGGGTGGATCTTCGACGGGAGCACAGCTGCGCTGGTCAGCGCGGTGCTTGAGGTTTGCACCAGCTCGGGAGCGGCGATTGTTCGCCAATTCCCCGACAGCTCTAGCGTTTTCGCACCGATGCATGGGCGACCCCCGCCCGGACGAGAACCGGGACGGGGGTGCCCCACTACGGAGGGTGGCGATCCGGCCGCCGCGACGCACTGCGTCAGCGACCGTTGAACGCGTCCTTCAACCGGGAGAAAAGCCCCTGCTGACCTGGCTGGAACTGACCGATGGGGCGCTCCTCACCGCGCAGCTTCGCCAGCTCCCGCAACAACCGCTCCTGCTCGGCATCGAGCTTGGACGGGGTCTGCACCTCTACGTGCACGATCAGGTCACCCCGACCGCCGCCCCGCAAATGCGTCACGCCCCGACCGTGCAAGGGGATCGACTGGCCGGACTGGGTACCGGGCCGGATGTCGATCTCCTCCATGCCGTCCAGGGTCTCCAACGGCACCTTGGTGCCCAGCGAGGCCGCCGTCATCGGCAGCGTCACCGTGCAGTGCAGATCGTCACCGCGCCGCTGGAAGACCGCGTGCGGCAGCTCGTGGATCTCGACGTACAGGTCACCGGCGGGGCCGCCGCCCGGGCCGACCTCGCCCTCGCCCGCGAGCTGGATGCGGGTGCCGTTGTCGACACCGGCCGGGATCTTCACCGTCAGGGTGCGACGGGAACGGACCCGGCCGTCGCCCGCGCACTCCGGGCACGGGGTGGGCACGACCGTGCCGAAACCCTGGCACTGGGGGCAGGGACGCGAGGTCATGACCTGGCCGAGGAACGACCGGGTCATCTGCGACACCTCGCCCCGACCGCGACACATGTCACAGGTCTGGGCACTGGTGCCGGGCGCCGCGCCCTCGCCGTTGCAGGTGTTGCAGACGACGGCGGTGTCGACCTGGATGTCCTTGGTGGTCCCGAAGGCCGCCTCGTCCAGCTCCACCTCCAGCCGGATCATCGCGTCCTGACCGCGCCGGGTGCGGGAGCGGGGACCGCGCTGGGACGCCGTTCCGAAGAAGGCGTCCATGATGTCGGAGAAGTTGCCGAAGCCACCGGCGCCGAAGCCGCCGGGTCCACCGCCCGCCTGGGACAGCGGATCGCCGCCGAGGTCGTAGACCTGCTTCTTCTGCGGGTCCGACAACACCTCGTAGGCGGCGTTGATCTCCTTGAACCGCTCCTGGGTCTTCGGATCGGGGTTGACGTCCGGATGCAGCTCGCGCGCGAGCCTGCGGAACGCCTTCTTGATCTCGTCCTGGGACGCGTCGCGGCGTACGCCTAGTACGGCGTAGTAGTCCGTGGCCACTTACGACTCCGCCAGGATCTGTCCGACGTAACGTGCCACTGCGCGTACTGCTCCCATCGTTCCCGGGTAGTCCATGCGGGTCGGGCCGACCACGCCGAGCTTGGCGACTGCCTCGCCGCCCGAACCGTAGCCCACCGACACGACGGACGTGGAGTTGAGCCCCTCATGGGCGTTCTCGTGACCGATCCTTACGGTCATGCCCGAATTCTCCGCCTCGCCGAGGAGCTTGAGGAGGACGACCTGCTCCTCCAACGCCTCCAGGACGGGCCGGATCACGAGGGGAAAATCATGTCCGAAGCGGGTGAGGTTGGCGGTACCGCCGATCATCAGCCGCTCCTCCGTCTCCTCGACCAGCGTCTCCAGCAGAGTGGAGAGGATGGTCGAGACACTGCCCCGGTCCTCGGTGTCGAACACCTCGGGCAGGTCCTGCACCAGTTGCGGCACGTCGGCGAACCGACGAGCCGCGACCCGGCTGTTGAGCCGCGCCCGCAGATCGGCGAGCGAGGTCTCGCCGAACGGAGCCGGGCAGTCGACCATCCGCTGTTCCACCCGACCGGTGTCGGTGATCAGGACGAGCATCACCCGGGCCGGGGCCAGCGACAGCAGTTCCACGTGCCGCACCGTCGAACGGGTCAGGGACGGGTACTGCACCACGGCGACCTGCCGGGTCAGCTGCGCCAGCAGCCGGACCGTGCGGCCCACGACGTCGTCGAGGTCCACCGCCCCGTCGAGGAAGTGGTGGATGGCGCGCCGTTCGGGGGCCGTCATCGGCTTGACCCCGGCCAGCTTGTCCACGAACAGGCGGTACCCCTTGTCGGTGGGGATGCGCCCCGCACTGGTGTGCGGCTGGGCGATGAACCCCTCCTCCTCCAGTGCCGCCATGTCGTTACGGACCGTAGCCGGGGAGACGCCCAGGCGGTGCCGTTCGGTCAGCGCCTTGGAGCCGACCGGCTCCTCCGTGCCGACGTAGTCCTGGACGATGGCGCGCAACACTTCCAGCCTGCGTTCACTGAGCATCGCGCACCTCCCGTTCCTCTGGTTCCCTCTGCGTCGACGCGGGCCCGAACCGGCCCCGCGGAACGGTGCCTGGCACTCATGACAGTCGAGTGCCAGCGTTCCCAGCCAAGTGTACGGCCGGTGGGTACGCACGTAGCAAGGCCGTGTCACGAGCCACTGCGCCGCGCCGTCCGGCCACGCGTCCCGGCCGGCCGGCCGACCGTGCGCCCGCCGGGTCCGGGGCAAAGCCGCGTGCCCGCCGGGAATGACCTAGCGTCACGGTATGCGGACGACACGGGACATCCCCTGGGCGACGGAGGGCTGGGAGCGGATCGGGCCCCGGACGGGACGGCAACGGCTGCCCGGCTGGGACTGCACGGTCGGGCTGGTCGCGGGCGAACGGGCGGCCCTGCTGGTGGACGCGGGCTCCACCCTGCGGGAGGGCGCCGAGCTGCGGGAGCAGACCGAGCGGCTGCTCGACGGCGGGCACGTCACGCACCTCGCACTGACCCATCCGCACTTCGACCACGTCCTCGGCGCGCCGGCGTTCCCCGGGGCGACGGTGTACGGGGCGGCCGGAATCGGTGCGCTGCTGGTCGCGGGGCGGGAGGAACTGCGGGACGACGCGGTGCGGTACGGGGTCGACCCCGGTGAGGCCGCGGCGGCGGCCGGGGCGCTGCGCGCGCCCGGGGTGGAGGTGACGGGGACGCTGGCCCTGGACCTGGGGGGCGTGTCGGTCGTCCTCGCGGACGTGGGACCCGGGCACACCGGGCAGGACCTGGTCGTGGTCGTCGCCGGGGAACCCCTGGTGGTGTTCTGCGGCGATCTCGTCGAGGAGTCCGGGGAGCCGCAGGCGGGGCCCGATGCGCACCCGGCGGCGTGGCCGGGCGCGTTGGACCGGGTGCTCGCGCTCGGCGGGCCGAGCGCACGGTACGTGCCGGGGCACGGGTCCGTGGTGGGGTCGGCGTTCGTCACGGCCCAGCGGGACGTGCTGCGCACGGCGGCGGGCTGAGGCACGGGCGGGCGGGGCGCCGGGCTGGGGCGGGGCCTGGGGCTGGGGCGAGGTCTGGGGCTGGGGCCGGCGCTGGGCGTTCTATCGTCGCGGGATGCGTCAGTACTCAGCGGATCTGACTCCGCCCTGGAAGAAGCAGAGCGCCGCACCCGAGGTCCCCGCGGAGGCGGACCTCGTGGTGGAGGAGGTCGCGACGGGGTTCTGCGGTGCAGTGGTCCAAGTGGAGGCGGGCACCGTCACCCTGGAGGACCGGTTCGGCAAGCACCGGGTCTTCCCGATGGAACCGCGCGGGTTCCTGATCGACGGCAAGCCGGTCACCCTGGTCCGTCCCGGGCGCCCGGCCCCCGACCGCCCCACGCGCACCGCCTCCGGTTCGGTGGCCGTACCGGGGGCGCGGGCACGGGTCGCACGCGCCGGGCGCATCTACGTCGAGGGCCGTCACGACGCCGAACTCGTCGAGAAGGTGTGGGGTGACGACCTGCGCGTGGAGGGCGTGGTCGTGGAGTACCTGGAGGGCGTGGACGACCTGCCGGCGATCGTCGCGGAGTTCGCCCCGGGCCCCGACGCCCGGCTCGGCGTCCTGGTGGACCACCTGGTGCCCGGCAGCAAGGAGTCCCGGATCGCGGCCTCGATCACGGACCCGCACACCCTGGTCGTCGGCCACCCCTTCGTCGACGTCTGGCAGGCGGTGCGGCCCGCCGCGCTCGGCATCGCCGCCTGGCCGCGGGTGCCGCGGGGGCAGGACTGGAAGACGGGGGTGTGCACCGCCTTGGGCTGGCCCGCCAATACGGGCGCCGCCTGGCAGCACATCCTGTCCCGGGTGCACAGCTACAAGGACCTGGAGCCGGAGCTGCTCGGGCCGGTCGAACACCTCATCGACCATGTGACCGTCGGCTTCAGCTGACCGCCCGACTGCACCGGAGCCCCCTGCGCACCCCATCGACGCCGAGCGAACCGACGGGGCCGCCGCGCGGGCCGAACGGCGAAGCGGCCAGTTGCTGTTGCTCCTGCTGTGGCCGATCGCGCTGCTCGCCGAGGCCCTGCTCGACCTGCTCGGCGGCACCCTGTGGTGGGCGGTGCTGGCCGCCCTCGTCGGATGGCCCCTGCTCGCCCGCCGGTGGCCGCGACTGTGGGAGTGGCGCGGACCGGAGCACGGGGTCCGCCCGCTCGGCGCGCACGCCACGGCGGCGCTGCTCGTCGGTCTGCTGGCCGCCCCCGGGGAGCGGGGGACCGCGTCGCGCCCGCCGGACGTCACGGCCACCCCCTCGGCCGGGCCCGGCGGCCCCCCTCGCCCTGTCCCAGCCGCTCCGTCCCGTCCGCACCGCCCCGGCCCACGGGCCTGCCGTCCTTCGCGGCCCCAGGGGCGACGGGCCCCACGCCCACGGCCGACCGGATCGCCCGCGCACGGTGGAACCCGGGCTCCGACGGGACGCTGACCGCGGACCTCGACGAGGTCCCGGCGCTGCGCACCACCTCCGCGGACGGGGACACCCGGGTGCCGAGCGGGGAACGGACCCGCACCACCGACACGAACGCCACCACCACCTGGGCCGAGGCCGAACTGCGCACGGCCGCCGGCCGACCGCCGGCACTCCACCTGGTCCGGGCGACGACCTCGGCCGCCCGGCTCGTACGGGAACTGGGCGAGCCCTGAGCCGGGCGGGGTGGAGCGCTCAGTCCACCAGGTCCCGGACCACCCCGTCCGCGAGCAGCCGGCCGCGCAGGGTCAGCACGGCCAGGCCCCGGTCGAAGGGGTCGGCTTCGAGGAGTCCGTCGGCGAGGGCGCGACGGGCCGCCGCCAGCCCCTGCGGCCTCAGCAGGTCCAGCGGGCAGCCGTCACGCAGACGCAGTTCCAGCAGGACGCGCTCCACCCGCCGGTCCTCCGCCGCCAGGACCTCCCGGCCGGCGCCGGGCGACCGGCCCTCGGCGAGCGCCGCCGCGTAGGCGCCCGGGTGCTTGACGTTCCACCAGCGCACCCCGCCGACGTGGCTGTGCGCGCCGGGGCCCGCTCCCCACCAGTCGGCGCCCCGCCAGTACAGCTCGTTGTGGAGGCACCGCCCGGCCGCCGACCTGGCCCAGTTGGACACCTCGTACCAGGCGTAGCCGGCGGCGGCGAGCCGCTCCTCGGCGATCAGGTAGCGGTCGGCGTGCACGTCGTCGTCGGTCATCGGGACCTCGCCGCGCCGGATCTGCCGGGCCAGCCGGGTGCCCTCCTCCACGATCAGCGCGTACGCCGACACGTGGTCGGGTTCCGCGCCGATCGCGGCGTCCAGGGAGGCCCGCCAGTCGTCGTCGGACTCCCCCGGGGTCCCGTAGATCAGGTCCAGGTTGACGTGCTCGAACCCGGCGGCCCGCGCCTCGGCGACACAGCGCTCAGGGCGCCCCGGGGTGTGCGTGCGGTCGAGGATCTTCAGGACGTGCGGGCGGGCGCTCTGCATGCCGAACGAGATCCGGGTGAAGCCGCCCTCGCGCAGCGCGGCCAGGTACGCCGGGTCGACCGAGTCGGGGTTGGCCTCGGTGGTGATCTCCGCGTCGGGCGCGAATCCGAACTCGTCCCGGACCGCGCCGAGCATCCGCACCAGGTCGTTCGCGGCGAGCAGGGTGGGCGTGCCGCCGCCGACGAAGACGGTCCGCACCTGGCGGGGGTCGTCCCCGAGCACCTTGCGGGCGAGCCGGACCTCGTCGACGAGGGTGGCCGCGTAGTTGTCGCGGGACGCGAGCACCCCGCCGCTGCCCCGGAGCTCGGTGGCGGTGTAGGTGTTGAAGTCGCAGTACC
Organism: Streptomyces sp. NPDC059816; assembly: GCF_042732055.1. NCBI lineage: Bacteria > Bacillati > Actinomycetota > Actinomycetes > Kitasatosporales > Streptomycetaceae > Streptomyces > Streptomyces sp. NPDC059816. The sequence continues at coordinate 96,891 of NZ_JBHWIQ010000005.1, read as the reverse complement.
CGCAGCGGGTGGCGCAGTAGGGGACGTGGAGATAGAACCCGAGGGGGCGGTCGGCCGCCCCGGCGAGCGCATCGGCGGGCAGCGCCCCGCTTTCGGGCACGGCCTCACCCTCGGGAAGTACGGAAGGCATGCCCCCATTGTCCCCCGTCGCCGCACGTTCCCCCGCCGGGCGGCCCACCGGGCCGGACGCCGGGCCGGACGAGCGCCCCCGCCGGCCCCTCAGACGGCCTGGAGGACGAGGATCGCGAGGTCGTCCTCCGGGGGCGCGTCACCGAAGGCGTGCACCTGTTGCCGCAGCCGCTCGGCCAGTGCGCCGGCGGAGAGCCCCGCACACCCGGAGAGGGCCACCGCGAGCCCCTCGGCGTCGTCGAACTGGCGCCGCCCCGCCCGGCGCTCGGTGACCCCGTCGGTCACGCACAGCAGGGTGTCCCCCGGCGCCAGGTCGAAGGACTCGGCGCGGTACGTGACGTCCTCGACCACGCCCAGCAGCATCTGGGACCCGGCGACGACGCACACCTCCCCGTCGGGGCGCAGCACCAGCGGCAGCGGGTGGCCGGCCGAGGCGAGGGTGCACCGGACCCCGTCCGCCGTCGGCACCAGTTCCCCGTACAGCGTGGAGAGGAACCGGGGCATGAAGCCCTCCGCCGACAGCGGGCCGCCCTCCGCCCCGGCGAGCGCCCGCGCCCCGGCCTCGGCGGCTTCCGTCGCATCGTCCAGGAGCAGCTGGTTGAGCCGGTCCAGCACCTCGCCCACCGCGTAGCCCTCGCGGGCCAGCAGACGCAGCCAGGGCCGGGCGAGCCCGACCACGACCGCCGCCTCGGGGCCCTTGCCCTGGACGTCGCCCAGCGCGAAGCACCAGCGGCCCCGTCCGGCCGGGAACACGTCGTAGAAGTCGCCGCCGGGCCCGCCGCGCTCCCGGGGTTCGTAGACCAGGGCGCTGCGCATCCCGGGGATCTCCGCGACCGCGCTGGGCAGCAGTCCGCGCTGGAGGACCCGGCTGATGGTGGCCTGCCGGGCGTACTGGCGGGCCGCGCCGATCGCCAGCGCGACCCGGCGGCAGAAGTCCTCGACGAGCCCGGTCACCTCGTCGGGGAACCTCAGCAGTCCGGAGCGCCCGATCAGCAGGGTGCCCAGTGGTCTGCCGCCCGCGACCAGCCCGAACGCCACGCAGGCCCCCAGTGGTTCGTCCGCCCCGAACGAGGCGCCGGGCCAGCGCACGGGGACCGCTCCGGAGCGCGCCGGGTCCTCGGTGGGCAGGGGCGGTTCCTTCTCCAGGACGCGGCGCAGCTCCTCGATGCGCTCCTCGCTGCCGTGCCACACCCGGGCCAGCCGGGGGCCGCTGCCCGGCGGGGTGCAGGTGCCGGGTCCGGAGCCGTCGGCCTCGTCGCCTAGCCAGACCGCGCACCAGTCGGCGAGCCGGGGCACCAGCAGTTGGCCCGCGAGCGTCGCCACCAGGTCCTCGTCCAGTTGCCCGGCGAGCAGTTCGGACGCCTCGGCCAGGAAGGAGAGGGCGCCCCGGCCCACCCAGTCCGAGTCGCCGCCCGGGGTCCAGGGGACGGCGGGGTCCGCGCCGGGCGCGCGCGCCGGGAGGTCGGGCGCCGGTCCGGAGGGCAGGGGGCCCGCCGGACCGGGGGCGTCCGCCCCGCCCGGCGCGGGCCAGCCGGGTCCGGTGGGGCGGGTGCCGTCGGGTGCCGCGCCGGCCATCACGCCGTAGCCGGCGACCGCCTCGTAGCCGGGCATGACCACCTCGTCCGGACACCCCCACTCGTCCGGCACCGCACCCGGGACGCCGGTCCCGCGCGGGTGTACGGGAATCCGCGCCCACACCGTCTTGGTGCCGGGTCGGTAGGTGACGCCCCAGGCGGTGGCGAGTCGGGCGACGAGTTGCAGTCCCCGGCCGTACTCGGGCGCGTCGCTGCTGCGGGCGGCGGGGGCGCCGTTGATGGGGCGTGCGGGGTGCTGGTCGGAGACCTCGATGACGAGGGCACCGGAGTCCGCGAGTAATTCGGAGTCGGGATCGGGGTCGGCATCGAGGTCGGCAGGGGAGCCGGGGGCGGGGATTCCGGGAGCGGTACCGGGGGTTGGAACGGGTTCCGCTTCCGGATGGGGTGCCGTGTCGACGTCGTCCGCCGCGCACTCGGGGGCGTACGCCGGGTGGTGCGGCTCGGACGGCTGTTCTGCGAGGTCGGCGGGACGGGCGGGGCCTACGGGGTCTGTGGGGTCGGCGAGGTGGGCGAACTCAATGTCGGCCACCCCTCCGTGGCCCTCCGCCTCACCCTCTGCCTCACCCTCTAGAGGCTGCTGTTCCTCCCACCGGCAGAGCAGTCCCACATCCGTGCCCGCATGCACCACCGCATTCGTCACCAGCTCGCTGACCAGCAGGGACGCATCCTGCACCAGACGGTCGGATATGCGGGCCGCGGCCGGCCGCGCACCCTGCGCGCCCTCGCGGGCCCACTCCCCGAGGACACGTCGGGCGAAGACCCGAGCGGCCGAGGGGGCCAGCGAGTTGCCGGGCAAGGAGGTGCGCGCCACGCGTGCGCCCGCGCGCCCCCGCGCTCGTCGTACTCCGGCACGAACTGTGTTCTCCCGGTTCTCCCGTCGCATCGGAACGGACTCCACTCCTCGACTGCTGGGAACTTCGGGCGAATGCGCCTCGGGCGACAGAGACAGAGTGACAGACTGACCGCACCCGTACGCACCGAGTGACCGAAGTGGGTCATCCCGAACGGCGGAGCGGCCCGCACCCTTCGGGATGAGGGTTCTCACGCGCACTGGGGACGCCGCCCTACGACGAACGGCGTACCCGGATACGCGCACATGCCGGCGGCGAGCGCAACGGGCACGGACCACGACGACAGCGGTCCGCTCCCGGCCCGGTTCCGGATCGGCGGGCCGGGGAACCACGGACGACGAGGCACGGTCACGATGAGCGGTGGGGCAGTGGACGACGACCGGGCGGGCATCCTGCTGGTCGACGACATGGAAGACAATCTGACGGCCCTGGAAGCCGTACTCGGCTCCCTCAACGCACCTCTGGTGCGGGCCCGTTCGGGCGAGGAGGCACTGAAGGCGCTGCTGCGCCGGAGATTCGCGGTGGTGCTCCTGGACGTCCACATGCCAGGGATGGACGGCTTCGAAACGGCCGCCCAGATCAGACGGCTCGACCCGGCGAAGGACGTGCCGATCATCTTCCTGACCGGCCTGGAACCCGATGCGGGCTTCGCGTTCCGCGGCTACGCCACCGGGGCGGCGGACTACCTCACCAAGCCCTTCGACCCCTGGGTGCTGCGCGCCAAGGTGACCGTCTTCCTGGACCTGCACCGCAAGAACCGGCAGCTGGAGCGGATGCTCGCGCGGGAGGAGCGGCAGTTCGACGCGCTGGTCGACCGGCTCACGGCGATCGAGCGCCGGATGGCGCAGGCACCGCCGTGCCGGGACCACGCCGCCACCGACCTCCGCGCGGACATCAACGATCTGGGGCGGATGCTCCGGGAGATGCGGCGCGGCCGGGTCGCGCTGTGAACCGTGGGCCCGCAGGGTCGCCCGTGCGGGTGAGGCGGGAGTGCACAGGGCGGGAACGAGTAGCGCGGGCGGGGCGGGCGTGGGCAGCGCGCGTGCGGCGGTCGCCGATCCGCCGTCGGCGACCGGCGCACGCGCCCGGGCTCAGGATTCCTTCGCGCCCGTGTACATCTCCTCCAGCAGGTGCCCGAACTCGCGCTCCACGGCCGGGCGCTTGAGCTTCAGGCTCGGGGTCAAGTCACCGTGTTCGACGTCGAGGTCACGCGGCAGGATGCGGAACCTCTTGATGGTCTGCCAGCGCTGGAGCCCCTGGTTCAACTCCGTGACGTAGCCGTCGACGAGGGTGACCGTCTCGGGTGCGGCGAGCACCTGCGCGTACGACTTGCCGGCGAGGCCGTTGTCGCCGGCCCAGCCGAGGATCGCCGCCTCGTCCAGGGCGATGAGCGCGGTGCAGAAGTTGCGGGCGGCGCCGTGCACGACGATGGCGGAGACGTACGGACAGATCGCCTTGAACTGTCCTTCGACCTCCGCCGGGGCCACGTACTTGCCGCCCGAGGTCTTGATCAGGTCCTTCTTGCGGTCGGTGATCCGCAGGTAGCCGTCCTCGGACAGTTCGCCGATGTCGCCGGTGTGCAGCCAGCCGTCGCTCTCCAGGACCTCGGCGGTCCGTTCGGGCAACCCGTGGTAGCCCTCCATGACGCCCGGTCCGCGCACCAGCACCTCGCCGTCCTCGGCGATCCGCACCTCGGTGCCCGACAGCGGCTTGCCGACCGTCCCGGTGCGGTAGGCCCCGCCCGGGTTGACGAAGGACGCCGCCGACGTCTCGGTCAGGCCGTAGCCCTCCAGGATGTGCACCCCGGCGCCGGAGAAGAAGTAGCCGATCTCCGGGGACAGCGCCGCGGAGCCGGAGATGCAGGCCCGCAGCCGCCCGCCGAACGCCTCGCGCAGCTTGCCGAAGACCAGGGCGTCGGCGACCTTGTGCTGGGAGCGCAGGCCGAAGGGGACGTCGGCGCGGCCGGTGCGGCGGAAGCTCTCCTGGCTGGTCTTCGCGTACTCGCGGGAGATCCCGGCGGCCCACTGGAAGATCCGGTACTTGGCGGCGCCGCCCGCCCGGGCCTTCGCCGCGACCCCGTTGTAGACCTTCTCGAAGATCCGGGGCACGGCCGCCATGTACGTCGGCTGGACGACCGGCAGATTCTCGATGATCTTGTCGACGCGTCCGTCGACGGCGGTGACGTGGCCGACCTCTATCTGCCCGGAGATCAGCACCTTGCCGAAGACGTGGGCCAGCGGCAGCCACAGGTACTGGACGTCCTCGCCGCTGATCAGCCCGGTCGCCGCGATGGCCTTGGCCATGTACGACCAGTTGTCGTGCGGGAGCCGTACGCCCTTGGGCCGGCCGGTGGTGCCGGAGGTGTAGATCAGGGTGGCCAGCCGGTCGGCGGTGATCGCCGCGACCCGCTCCCGGACCAGGTCCGGCTGCCGCTCCAGCAGGGCGGCGCCCCGGGCCTCCAATTCGGCGAGGGTCAGCACCCAGCCCTCGGGGTCGGTGGGGTCGGGCTCGTGGCCCTCGCCGTCGATGAGGACGACGTGCGCCAACTCCGGCAACTGCGCGCGGCACTCACGGGCCTTGGCGAGTTGCTCCGCGTCCTCGGCGACGAGGACCCGGCTGCCGGAGTCCGCGATGATGTACGCGGATTCCGGTGCGTTGGTCTGCGGGTAGACGGTGGTGTTGGCGGCGCCCGCACACAGGATCGCGAGGTCGGTGAGGATCCACTCCACCCGCGTCGCCGCCATCAGCGCCACGCGTTCTTCGGGCTCCACGCCCAGGTCGACCAGTCCCGCCGCGATGGCGTACACCCGCTGAGCGGCCTCCCCCCAGCTCAGGGACCGCCAGGCGTCGGGCCCCGTGCCGGAGGCCGCCCGCACCGGGTACCGGTACGCCTCGGCGTCGGGTGTGCGTTCGACGCGCTCCAGGAACAGATGGGCCACCGAGGGCGGCCGGTTCTCGATCAGGCTCTGTGTGTCGCTCACGACGTCCTCCGGGCCCGCGGCATTGCGTGGCGCCTCCGACTGCGGGCGGCTCGCTGCGGCTGTGTACGTACGGCTACTGGGGGGTGGCGGCTTCCTACTTAACTCACTGGTACTTAACTCACTGGTAACTACCGGGCAGTGATCAGGTTAGAGCGCACCGATCCCGTGCGTAAGGGGTCGGATGCCCTCACTGGTCACAGTTGTCGATCGGTATGGACACGGCAAAGCGGGTGACGGGCAGACATCCCGCCCATCAGGCCCCACACACCGACCCGGGCCCCACACACCGATCGGGCCGCACACGACAACGGGCCCGTGGACACGGTGTCGTGTCCACGGGCCCGTCGTCGAACGAACCGCTCGCTCGCTACTTCTTGCTCTTGCCGCTGTCGTCACTGGACAGCACGGCGATGAACGCCTCCTGCGGGACCTCCACGGAGCCGACCATCTTCATCCGCTTCTTGCCCTCCTTCTGCTTCTCCAGCAGCTTGCGCTTGCGGGAGATGTCGCCGCCGTAACACTTGGCGAGGACGTCCTTGCGGATGGCGCGGATGGTCTCGCGGGCGATGACCCGCGCCCCGATCGCGGCCTGGACGGGCACCTCGAAGCTCTGCCGCGGGATGAGCTCCCTGAGCTTGGCGACGAGCCGGACACCGTACGCGTACGCCTGGTCCTTGTGGGTGACCGCCGAGAAGGCGTCCACCTTGTCGCCGTGCAACAGGATGTCGACCTTGACGAGCTGGGCGCTCTGCTCGCCGGTGGGCTCGTAGTCGAGGGAGGCGTAGCCGCGGGTCTTCGACTTGAGCTGGTCGAAGAAGTCGAAGACGATCTCCGCGAGCGGCAGGGTGTAACGGATCTCGACCCGGTCCTCGGAGAGGTAGTCCATGCCGAGCATGACCCCGCGCCGGGCCTGGCACAGCTCCATGATCGAACCGATGAACTCGCTGGGCGCGAGGATGGTGGCCCGCACGACCGGCTCGTACACCTCGTCGATCTTGCCCTCGGGGAACTCGCTCGGGTTGGTGACGATGTGCTCGGTGCGGTCCTCCATGATCACCCGGTAGACCACGTTGGGCGCGGTCGCGATCAGATCGAGGCCGAACTCGCGCTCCAACCGCTCCCGGACCACGTCCAGGTGCAGCAGCCCGAGGAAGCCGACGCGGAAGCCGAAGCCGAGCGCGGCGGAGGTCTCCGGCTCGTAGACGAGCGCGGCATCGTTGAGCTGGAGCTTGTCGAGCGCCTCACGCAGGTCCGGGTAGTCGGAGCCGTCCAGGGGGTACAGCCCCGAGAAGACCATCGGCTTCGGGTCCTTGTAGCCGCCGAGCGCTTCCACGGCGCCCTTGTGCTGGCTGGTGATGGTGTCACCGACCTTGGACTGCCGGACGTCCTTCACGCCGGTGATCAGATAGCCGACCTCGCCCACGCCGAGCCCGTCGGAGGGCAGCATCTCGGGCGAGCTGACGCCGATCTCCAGCAGTTCGTGGGTCGCGCCGGTCGACATCATCTTGATCCGCTCGCGCTTGCTGAGCTGACCGTCGATCACCCTGACATAGGTGACGACGCCCCGGTACGAGTCGTAGACCGAGTCGAAGATCATGGCGCGGGCGGGCGCGTCGGCCACCCCCACGGGGTGCGTGACCTCGGCGACCACCCGGTTGAGCAGCGCGTCGACCCCGACCCCCGTCTTGGCGGAGACCCGCAGGACGTCGTCGGGCTCGCAGCCGACCAGGTTCGCCAGTTCCTCGGCGAACTTCTCCGGCTGCGCCGCAGGCAGGTCGATCTTGTTGAGCACCGGGATGATGGTGAGCTCGTTCTCCATCGCCAGGTACAGGTTGGCGAGGGTCTGTGCCTCGATGCCCTGGGCGGCGTCCACCAGGAGGACGGTTCCCTCACAGGCGGCGAGCGATCGTGACACCTCGTACGTGAAGTCCACGTGACCCGGGGTGTCGATCATGTTGAGGATGTGGGTGGTGCCCTGGTCGGGCCCCTCGGTCGGCGCCCAGGGCAGTCGAACCGCCTGGGACTTGATCGTGATGCCGCGCTCCCGCTCGATGTCCATGCGGTCGAGGTACTGGGCGCGCATCTGCCGCTGGTCGACGACTCCGGTGAGCTGGAGCATACGGTCAGCCAGCGTGGACTTTCCGTGGTCGATGTGCGCGATGATGCAGAAATTCCGGATCAGAGCCGGGGCGGTACGGCTGGGCTCTGGTACATGCTGAGTGGTCGCGGGCACGCAGGGTCCTGTCTCTTGAGGCTTCTCACGCCTCGGCTCGGATCGTCACCTAGCCTCCATCGTCCCACGGGCGGGGCACTGCGGCCGGTTTGGGCCGCCGGGAGGCCGACTGGTAACCTGGGCCGTTGTGCCTCCTGCCCTCTCAGCTGGAGACACGGCACGGAGCACCGGATCCCGGTGATCCACTCGGCACCCCGGTCCGGCCGGTCCTCCCGGTCCCGGTCCGTGGCGCCACCCCAGAACGAAATCACCGGCGCGTACGGGCCTCGACCCACGCGCGCCTTGAACCTGTGAAGGCTCATTCGTGGCGAACATCAAGTCCCAGATCAAGCGGATCAAGACCAACGAGAAGGCCCGGCTGCGCAACAAGGCCGTCAAGTCTTCCCTGAAGACCGCGGTCCGCCGTACCCGTGAGGCCGTCGCCGCCGGCGACGTCGAGAAGGCCACCGCCGCGCAGCGCGACGCTTCGCGCAAGCTGGACAAGGCCGTCTCCAAGGGCGTCATCCACAAGAACCAGGCCGCCAACAAGAAGTCGTCCCTGGCTTCCCAGGTCGCCGCCCTCAAGGGCTGAAACCGTGACGCGTGGGGTCTGACCCCACGTCCACGCACCGTGGTCAGGACCAGCACGTGAGGCGTTCGCGCCCGCGCACCGGTTCCGCCGCCACACCGACTCGACCAGCCGGAGGGGACCCAGCGGGCCCTCTCTTCCGCTCCCGTCCGGCAATCCGGGCCGGCACGCGGCCTGCGTTCGCCACGCGGGTGCCGGCTCATCCATCTTGATCCGAGGACCCCGTACCCCGCCTTCCCCAGGCGGCCGGTACGGGGTCCTCGGCGTTTGCGTTCGTCAGCGTCTTCCGGGCCCGGAAGACGCTGACGAGCGCGTGGGGTCCGGACGGGTCAGCCGCGGCGGGAGCGGGCCGCGCGGGCGATCGTCACGACGGCCTTCTCCAAGGCGTACTCGGGGTCGTCGCCACCGCCCTTGACCCCCGCATCGGCCTCCGCCACGGCGCGCAGTGCCACGGCCACCCCGTCCGGGGTCCACCCGCGCATCTGCTGACGGACCCGGTCGATCTTCCAAGGGGGCATGCCCAACTCGCGGGCGAGGTCGGCGGGGCGCCCCCCGCGCGCGGAGGACAGCTTGCCGATCGCCCGGACCCCCTGGGCGAGCGCGCTGGTGATCAGCACCGGGGCGACACCGGTCGACAGCGACCAGCGCAGCGCCTCCAACGCCTCGGCCGCCCGCCCCTCGACCGCCCGGTCGGCGACCGTGAAGCTCGACGCCTCGGCGCGGCCGGTGTAGTAGCGGCCGACGACCGCCTCGTCGATGGTGCCCTCGACGTCCGCGACCAGTTGGGCCACCGCCGAGGCCAGCTCCCGCAGATCGCTGCCGATCGAGTCCACCAGTGCTTGGCAGGCCTCGGGGGTCGCGGCCCGGCCGAGCGTCCGGAACTCCCCGCGCACGAAGGACAGCCGGTCGGCGGGCTTCGTCATCTTCGGGCAGGCCACCTCACGCGCGCCCGCCTTGCGCGCCGCGTCCAGCAGTCCCTTGCCCTTGGCGCCGCCCGCGTGCAGCAGCACGAGCGTGATCTCTTCGGCCGGCGCACCGAGGTACGCCTTCACGTCCTTGACGGTGTCCGCGGACAGGTCCTGCGCGTTCCGTACGACGACGACCTTGCGCTCGGCGAACAGCGACGGGCTGGTCAGCTCGGCGAGGGTGCCGGGCTGGAGCTGGTCGGGGGTGAGGTCGCGGACGTCCGTGTCGGCGTCGGCGGCCCGTGCGGCGGCCACGACCTGCTGCACGGCGCGGTCGAGCAGCAGTTCCTCCTGCCCCACGGCGAGCGTGAGGGGGGCGAGCAGGTCGTCGGTTGCGGTCTTCTTGGCCATCACGCTCCAGCATCCCACGTCCCGCTGACACTCCCGGCTGTCCGCCCGGCCGGTGCTCGGCGCGGGTGCTCGGTGGCGGTGCTCGATGTGGGTGCTCGGTGCCGGTACTCGGCGCGGGTGCTCGATACGGGTGCCCTGACGGCCCGTTCCGGCCAGGGCAGTCGGTTTGCCGCCAACTCCGGGCAACCCGGTCACGAGGCGGTCCCGTGCTGGCTACACAGGGGAGCACGGTGCGGCCGGGGGGTCGGGGACCGCCGAGGGGGAGGACCTGTGGTGTCCGTGATGGGGAACGACGAGCGAAAGGCCGGTGAGCGGTGAGCCCGCGCCGACCTCGCCGAGGGCCCGTACGACGGCCGGTCCGTCGATCCGCTGGACGGTCGGGACGTCGGCCCGCCCGCCGACGCCGGGGAACCAGCGGCAAACAGCTGGTCGTGGCCCTGTTCGCCCTGGTGGTGGTGTGGGTGATGGTGACGGGGGCGCTGCGGTGGCTGGCCGCGCACCCGGTCGTCCTCGTGTCGTTGCTGGCCGCCGTCGGCGGGGCAGCGGCGTTCTGGATCGTGCGGCGACGGGAGCGGGCCCGGTGGGAACGGGTGCGCCAGCACGGACTGCGCTACGCCATGCCGCAGATCGACGCCCTGCACCATCGACAGTTCGAGTACGCGGTGCGGGACCTGATGCGCCGGGACGGCTGCGCGGACGCCATCCAGGTGGGGGGAGCCGGCGACAACGGCGCCGACGTGAAGGCGACCGACCCGTACGGACGGCGGTGGGTCATCCAGTGCAAGCACCGGAGGGCGGGCCTGTCCGGTTCCGCGGTCGGCACCCCCGACCTGCACGTGCTCAACGGCACCGGCCGCCCCGTGCACCACGGTGACGTGGTCGTCCTCGTCACCAACGGTCGCTTCACCGGCAACGCCGTCGACTTCGCCCGTTCCCAGCGGCTCCACCTCGTCGACCGTGCCCTCCTCGCCCGCTGGGCCGGCGGGTCGACACCCCTGTGGGAACTGCTCCGCGCGGTGCCTCCGCCGCGCCAGCCGACCTCCCTGTCCTGACCCGGGCGGGTGCGGGGCCTCATCGGGGCGGTGCCAGCCGAGGTCAGAGGGCCGAACCGGGGCGGGTGCCGGGGAAGAAGTCGGCGCTCTGGACGTACTCCATGGCCCGGGCGAACTCCGGGTCACCGAGGCGGCGTTCGATCTCCTGCGGGCTCGGCTCCTCCACCCGGGTCTGGATCCAGTACAGGTTGCCCAGCGGATCGCGCACCCGACCGACCCGGTCGCCGAAGAACAGGTGGGTGACCTCGGTGACCGAGGTCCCGCCGGCGGCGACCGCGCGACGGTGCACCGCGTCGGCGTCCTCGACGTAGAGGCGGAGGAACCCGGGGGTCGGCGGCCACTCCGGCCGCGCGTCGAGCATCATCACCACCGCGTCGCCGATCCGCACTTCCGCGTGCTGGACGGTCCCGTCCTCGTCGGTGAGGCAGGAGAGTTCCTCCGCCTGGAAGGCCCGCGTCATGAAGTCGATGAGTTGCCGTGTGTCGCGGGAGATGATCCACGGCGTCACGGTGGTGTAGCCCTGGGGAACCGGCTCGACGGACATCCGACTGCCTCCTGAAGTGCGAGCGCCTCAACGTGTTGACCACGCTGGAGCCCCTATAGGTCAGATCTCGTCCTAGAGGTCGGTTGCGGTGTACGAACCGCACGCACCCGGTGAACACCGCCCGCGCCGGCTAGGGCTCCTCCCGCCAGCCCTCCCACTCGGCGGCGAAGTCATCCAGCCCCCGCGGATCGAGGCGGCCCTGCGGGTCCTCCACCACCACCAGCCACTGCGCGTCCTCGGCGTCGTCCTCACCGGCCAGCGCGTCCCTCACAAGTTGCGGTTCTTCCAGCACCCCGAACCGGTCGCGCAGCGCTTCGGCGGCTTCCTCCGCGGCGTCCCGGTCGGGCAGCACCAGTACGTGTCTCACATCGCTCACCCCGTCATTGTCCGGCACGGTCGCGGACGGGATCGTCGGTGTCCCGCGGGGCTCGACCGTTCACCGTGGTCGAGCGACCGATGACCGGGCGGGCGGGGTGTGGGGCGGGGTCGGGCGGTCAGCCCTTGGGGACGATCTGGATGTCGAGCGTGATCTCGATGCTGGGTCCGACCACGGCGATCCCGCGGGCGAGCATCGTCTGCCAGGTGATCGTGAAGTCGTCGCGGTGCAGTTCGGTGACCGCCCGGCAAGCGGCCCGCGGCTCACCCTCCATGCCGTTGCCGAGGCCCAGGTACTCCGTGTCGAGCGTCACCGTCCGCGTCACGCCGTGCAACGACAGCGCCCCCGCGACGTTCCAACGGTTGCCGCCCCGGTGTGCGAAGCGGTCGCTGTAGAACTCCAAGGTCGGGAAGCGTTCGACGTCGAGGAAGTCCGCCGACCGCAAGTGGTCGTCGCGCATCCGGACGTTGGTGTCGATGGACGCGGCGTCGATCACCACGTGCAGCGCGGACCCCTCCATCCGCTCGCCGATCCGCAGCGCGCCCGCGAAGGTGTTGAACCGCCCGTGGATCCGGGCCATGCCGATGTGCCGTGCGGTGAACCCGATGGAGGAGTGCGCGGGTTCGACCGTCCAGTCACCGGCCACGGGCAGGGGCTGGGGCGGTGCGGGCTGGAGCAGCACGTCACCGACCGATGCGTGCGCCCCCTCGCCCACCGTCGCGCTCCCCCGGTACGGCGTGTAGCCCTCCGAGGCCACGGCTATCCGGTACTCGCCCGCAGGCACCGTCGCCACGAACTGTCCGTACGGATCAGTGCCGCCGCTCACCACCACGCGCCCGGCGGGGTCGGTGACCGTCAACTCGGCCTTTCCCACGGGCTCGTTCACCACGTCGAGCACCCGGCAGCTGAGCGCTCCGGCGGACGGGGGCACCGTCATCGCCGAGAGGAGACCGCCCCGCCGCGCGTTCCTGCGGTTCCCCAGCCAACGGCCCAGCATTCCCGATACCCCCCACGGTCGCGCAACATCGTTCGACGTTCAATCGGCACAGCATTCGACCACCTTCACCGCTTGCGAAGCAAACGCACCCCGCACCGCACCGCCCCTCGCCTCCCCGACGCTCACTCAACATCCCTGGCCACCACCGCACTCACCCTCTCCCCCTTAAGCGACACCCTGTTCACTCAGCGTTCCCATACGCAATGCTCGCAACGGTCAACCCGCTGTGACCACTCCGGCTGAACCGTCCTCCATGCCGACCACCGCCACGGAACCGTCGCGGTCGGTGCGCAACACCCTCGCCCCGGTCGCCCGCAGCGCCCCGACCGTACGACCCGAAGGGTGTCCGTACGGGTTGTCGGCACCGCAGGAGATCAGCGCCAGCCGCGCACCGGTCCGACCGAGCAGTTCGGGGTCCTGGAACGCCGACCCGTGGTGAGCCACCTTCAACACGTCCACCCGGGCCGTCCGGGCGCCCAACGGGCCGCTCGCCAAAGCCCGTTGCCCCGGCGGTTCCAGATCCCCCAGCAACAGCATCCGCAGGCCCCCGCTGCGCACCAACAACGTCACGCTCGCGTCATTGGGGCCCAACGGGACCGTCGGGCCCCCGGCGAGCGACGGCCCGAACGGACCCGGTGGAGTGCCGTCCCCGGGGCCCGGCGGCCCCTGGGGCCACAACACCTCCCAGGCGACGGACCCGGTGCGCCGCCGCTCGCCCGCGACGGGGCTCCGCAGGGGCACACCACCGCCGGCTGCGACCCGCCGGACCATGGCGGCCTGGGCGACCGGCTCCGCCAGCCCCGTCGTCTCGATCGCCCCCACCGCCCGGCCCCGCAACACCCCCGCGAGACCGCCCACGTGATCGGCGTGGAAATGCGTCAGCAGCACGAGCGGAACGCGGGTGATCCCGAGGGACCGCAGACACGCGTCGATCCGCTCGGGGTCCGGCCCGGTGTCCACGACCACCCCCGTGGCGGTGCCCGCCGCCAGCACCAGCGCGTCCCCCTGACCCACGTCGCACATGACGAGCCGCCAGCCGGGCGGCGGCCAGCCGGTGACCCACCGGGTGAGCGGCACCGGGCGCACCACCGCCAGGACCAGCGCCACCGTGCACAGCAGCGCCAGCCATCGGTGCCCCAGCAACCAGCGTCCGACCCACAGGACCCCGAGCGTGACCGCCACGAGGAGCAGCGCACCGCGCCAGCCGCCCGGCCAGTCGACCGACCCCCCGGGCAGCGCCGCCCCGGCCCGGGCGATCCGGGCGATCCACTCGGCCGGCCAAGCCGCGCACCAGGCCGACGCCCGGGCCAACGGCATCGCCACCGGTGCCGCGACCAAGGCGCCGAACCCCAGCACCGTGGCGGGCGCCACCGCGAACTCGGCCAACAGGTTGCACGGCACCGCGACCACGCTGACCCGCTCCGCGAGCATCGCCACCACCGGCGCGCACACCACCTGGGCGGCGGCCGACGCGGCGAGCGCTTCGGCCGGGCGGCCCGGCACCCCCCGGCGTTGCAGCGCGGCGCTCCAGCCGGGCGCCAGGGTCAACAGCGCCCCCGTCGCCAGTACGGACAGCAGGAACCCGGGACTACGGGACAGCCACGGGTCGTACAGCACCAGCAGGAGCACCGCCGCGGCAAGCGCCGGGAGCAGGGACCTGCGGCGCCCGGTCACCATGGCCAACAGGGCGATGCCCCCGCACGCCGCGGCCCGCACGACACTGGGCTCCGGCCCGCACACCACCACGAACCCGAGGCTCAGCCCGGCGGCCAGGAACGCCGTCGCCCGCAGCGGGATCCCGAGCCTCGGCGCCAAGCCGCGGCGCTCCGCCGACTGCGCGGTGCCCGGCGGGCCGATCAGCAGCGCCAGCAGGATCACGAAGTTCCCCCCGCTGACCGCCAGTAGGTGCGTCAGATCGGTCGCCTCGAACGCCTCCCGCAGGTCGGGTTCGACCCGTGAGGTGTCGCCCACGACCAGTCCGGGCAGCAGTACCCGTGCGTCGGAGCGCAGCCGGGAGGTCGCCGCCCGCAAGCCGCCGCGCAGGTCCCCGGCGAACTGCTGCACAGCCGACGGTCCCGCCACCGTGACCGGGCCCCGGCGCCCGTCCACCCGTACGACGGCCGCGATGTCGCCCCGGCCGCCGTACGGCGGCGACAGCCGTCCTTCGACTCTGAGCCGGGTGGAGGGCAGCACCGACAACCAGCGCTGCGGCGCCCGGTCCGCGTCGACCATCACCAGGACCGGGGTGCGGGTGCGGGTCGCCGTCCCGTCCCACCGGTCCACCCGGACGACCCGCGCGTCCATCAGCACCAGTGGTGGCGGTGCACCGCCGCTCGACGCCCGTGGCCGGGCCCGCCGGGGGTCCGCTGTCACCTCCACCTCCAAGGTGGCCGCCGCGTGCCGGTCCGCGAGTTCGGGTACCGGGCCGCGCCACAGGTCAGCCGCGTGCAGGGTCGCCGTTCCGGCCGCCGCCGCCACGCACAGCAGCAGTGCCGCCCCGGTGACCATCGCGCCGGCCCGGTCCCGGCCGGCGCCCCCTGTGGCCGCCCGTCGTCGGGCGGCCACCAGGAGGCCTGCCGCGCCCAGCACCGCGCCCGCCACCACGGCCACGGACCGACCCGGTGGGAGGCCCAGCGCCAGTGCGGTCGTGCCCCATGCCGTGAGGGCGACGGGCACCAGGCGCAGGTCGGCGCCGGCCCCGGCTCCTGCCACCCCGGTCGGCGGGGGTGCAGGGCCCAGCGCGGGAGCGTTCACGGCTGGACCAGGTCCTTCAGGTTCGCGAAACGGCGATCGCCGATACCGGTCACCTCACGGAGCTGCTCCACGTTCCGGAATCCGCCGTGCGCCGCCCGGTGGTCGATGATGCGTTGGGCCAGCACGGGGCCGACGCCGGGCAGCGCGTCGAGTTGCGCGGCGGTCGCCGAACTCAGCGAGACGGGTCCGGCGGACGGGCCACCGGGTCCGGCCGGGCCGGTCGAACCCGCCGAACCGGCCGCGCCCGCTCCGAGCGGGGCACCGGCGGGGGCGCCGGGTGCTTCGGCGCCCTGGGCCGAGGGGCGAGCGCCCACGACGACCTGTTCCCCGTCCACGAGTAGCCGCGCCTGGTTGAGGCCGGTCGTGTCGGTGCCCGGCCGCACCCCGCCCGCGGCGCGCAGTGCGTCCGCGACCCGGGCGCCGACGGGCAGCCGCAGCAGTCCGGGCCGGCGTACCTTGCCGCCGACGTCGACCACGACCTGCCGGCCGCCCCCGCCCACCCGACCGGCCTCCCCGGCACCGGCCCCCGTCCCCGTCCCGGTTCCTGTCCCGGCTCCGGCACCCGCCGCGGTACCGGCGGTCGCTCCCGGGGCCGATGCGTCCCGCTCCGGTGGTGCCGGACCGACCGCCCGGGGGATGCGCACGGGCTCCGGACGTCCGGTCCGGTAGTGGTGCACGGCCAGGCCCACCGCGAGCAGCAGTACGACCGTCAGCGCGACGAGCGCCCGCCAGTGCAAGGCGCACCGCACCCGGAGCCAGACGGGGAGGCGTTCCCGTACGAACAGCGCGACGCGCTGGCTGCGGCGGGCGGCCTGCTCCCCCGTCACCGGTGGGGCGGGGGCACCCGACTGGCCGTCGTGGGTGGCGGGTCGGGCGAGAGGTGGGGCGAGGGACCGGGAGGGAGATCGAGGGGTCATGTGCTCGACGGTAGGTGTCCCGCTCCATCCGGGATGATCATGGTCAAAATCCGTGGAACAGCTGGTAGTTGTGGATAACTCGCTCACCCTGACGAGGGATTCCAGCAACTACCAGTTGACGTTTGAGGGCACAGCACCCCCGCGCGGGTCGACCGGTACGAGGACGCCGAGCCGGTCCTCGATCGCCTGCGCCGCGTCCAGGCACAGGTCCTCCCGGAACGCGCGCCCGACGACCTGCACTCCGGAGGGGAGCCCGTCGGCCGTCCCGGTCGGTACGGCCACCCCGGGCACGCCCACGAAACTGGTCACGGTGCACAGGCGCATCCCCGACGCGACCCGGTCCCGTCCCGCCCGGTCGCGCGACTCCAGCCCCGGCTCGACCGGTGGTTCGGTGAAGACCGGCCCGAGCAACAGCGGGTACGCGTCGAGGAATTCGGCCCAGGAGCGGCGGATGTTCGTCCAGGTGCCCAGCAGCCCCACCAACTCGTCCGCGCTCGCCGGCGGCGTCTCCTCCATCGCCATCCCGAGGTAGCGGTCGCCGCCCTCGCCGAGCAGTCGGCGCACCACCGGCCAGGTCGGGGCGAACTCGGTCATCGTGATCCGGCCGTACGCCTCCAACGCCTCGTCCAACCGAGGCACGTCCGGCACCTCGCACACGTCGTAGCCGGCGTCGCGGAGGGCGTCGGCCGCGGTCGCGACGGCCCGGCCGACCGCGGGGTGGACGCCGCGCCCGCCGGGGTCCGCCACGACCGCGACCCGCACCGGCCCGGGAAGCGGTTCGCCGTAGGCGGGTACCGGCACGGCCCGCGGGTCACGGGGATCGGCCCCGGCCAACACCTCGTAGACGAGCCGGAGATCGCTCACGCGGCGGGCCAACGGACCGTCAGTGACCAGCAGCTGGGAGGCCGGGCCGGGGTCGTCCGGGCCGAGGACCCGCTGGTCGGCGGGGAACCGGCCGGTGGACGGCTTCAGACCGGCCACACCGCAGAACTGGGCCGGAATGCGCACCGACCCGCCGGAGTCGTTGCCGAGTCCGAGCGCCGCCATGCCGGTGGCGACGGCGACCGCGTCACCCCCGCTGGAGCCGCCCGGGGTCCGACCGGGGTCCCAGGGATTGGCCGTGTCGCCGAACAGTTCGCTGCGCGTGTGCATCCCCGCCAGGATCAGGGTGGGCACATTGGCGTGCCCGATCGGGACGGCCCCCGCCGCGCGCAGCCGGGCCACCGGGAGCGCATCGGCCGGCGCCACCAGATCGCGGAAGCGCGGCGTCCCGAAGGTGGTCGGCACGCCTTCGACGGCGGTGGTCTCCTTCACCGTGAACGGCACGCCCGCGAGCGGGCCCAGCGCTTCGCCGGCGGCCCGCCGACGGTCCGTCCGCGCCGCGGCCTCACGGGCGCGCTCCGCCAGGAGTTGCGTGATCGCGTTCACCCGCGGGTTGACCTCGGCGATGCGGTCCAGGTGGCTGTCGATCAGCTCGACCGCCGAGACCTGCCCGCTGCGCACGGCCTCCGCCTGCGCGGTCGCCGACAGTTTCCACAGGGCGTCCTGCATGACGTCCCCCTCCTCGTCCAGGTACCGATGCACTTGCATCGGTACCGTACCCATGGAAGCGATGCGACCGCATCGAATAAAGTGCACGGTCCGGGCCGCAGCACGCGAGGAGACGAGACATGCCCAGGCAGGTGGACCACGCGGGACGACGCCGCCTCATCGCGGAGGCCGTCTGTCGGCTCGCCGACGAACGCGGACTGGAGGGCGTGACCCTGCGCGACGTCGCCCGGCGCGCGCAGGTGTCGATGGGCGCCGTCCAGCGGTGCTTCCGCACCAAGGAGGAGATGCTCGTGTTCGCCCTCGGGCACATCGGCGAACAGGTCAACGAACGGGTGCGGGCCCGGCTGGTCAGGAGCCCCGCCCAGTCGGCCGGCACCGCCCTGGGCCATGCGGCGACCGAGGTCTCACTGCTCCGGGAGGAGCACCGCGCCGAGGCCCGGGTCTGGCTCGCCTTCGTCGCACAGGCGGCCGTGAACGAGGCGCTCGCCAGCACCCTGAAGGCGAACTACGCCGCCTTGCAGGAGGCGTTCACCCGGCTCATCGCGGAAGCCGGCGAGGGCGCCACCCGGGCGGTCGACAGCGACAGCGACACGGACGGGAACGACGTGCGCCCCGATCCACGGCTAGACGCCCGCACCCTGCTCGCCCTCGCGGACGGTCTCACCGCGCACGTGCTCATCGGCCACCTGACCCACGAGGAGGCCCAGGACGTGCTGCACGCCCACCTGGCCGGCCTGTGGGAACGACCGGTCCGACCGTCCCGGACCCGCTAGGCGGGACCGGGGCACGCCGAGACCACGACCGCCAGCAGCCCGGGCCCGGTGTGCGCCCCGATCACCGCCCCGACCTCGCTGACGTGCATCTCGCCCAGTGCGGGGACGCGCCCGCGCAGCCGCTCGGCCAGCGCCGCGGCCTTCTCCTCCGCGGCGAGGTGGTGCACGGCGATGTCGGCCGGCCCGACGGCAGCCGCGCGTTCCACCGCCAACTCCTCCAGCCGGGCGATCGCCTTGGCGGCCGTACGGACCTTCTCCAACGGCTCGATCCGCCCGCCCTCCAGCTGGAGCAGCGGCTTCACGGCGAGCGCGGAGCCGAGGAGGGCCTGTGCCGTACCGATCCGTCCCCCGCGGCGCAGATAGTCGAGGGTGTCCACGTAGAAGTAGGCGGAGGTCCCCTCGGCCCGCTTCTCGGCGGCGGCCACCGCCTCGTCGACGGAGGCGCCCGCGGCTGCGGCCTCGGCGGCGGCCAGGGCGCAGAAGCCCAGCGCCATGGCGATCATCCCGGTGTCGACGACCCGGACGGGCACGGGCGCGGAGCGTGCGGCGAGCACCGCGGCGTCGTACGTGCCGGACAGCTCCGAGGAGAGGTGGAGGGACACGATGCCTGAGGCCCCCGCGGCGGCGACCTCGCGGTAGGTGGCGGCGAACTCCTCCGGGCTCGGCCGGGAGGTGGTCACGGACCGGCGCTTCTGGAGGGCCTCGGCCACGGAGCGGGCCGAGATCTCGGTGCCCTCCTCCAAGGCGCGGTCGCCGAGGACCACGGTCAGGGGCACCGCGGTGATGTCGTGCTGACGCATCGCCCGCTTCGGCAGGTAGGCCGTGGAATCGGTGACGATGGCGACATGGCGGGACATGGGCTGGAGGTTACCTGTCGGGGCGTGGGGGCGGCAGTCCGGGCCGGGCCCGCCCGCCCGGGGCGGTGGGTCAGGTGGTGCTTTCCGGCCGGGGCTTCTTCTCCCACGTGTACGGGGGCGGCGGGGTGCTCGGCGCGATGGAGGGCCGGGACCGCTCCTGCCCGGCGGACCGCTCCTGTCCGGCGGGGCGGACCGGGTCGGGGGTCGCGGTCGGTCCCTGCGGGGTGGCGGAGGACGCCCCCGGGGACGGCTCGGTCGTCCAGTGCCGCAGGGCTCCGGCCTCCATGTCGATCTGGAGGCTCAGGGAGTCGAGGTCGTCGTGGGCGAAGCGGTGGGCCCGGTCTCGGGCGGCCCAGCGCAGGGAGTCGGCGGAGTTCACGATCTGGTCGGTGCGCTCGCGCATCTCCGGCAGCACCGCGACCAGCTTGGACCGGTCGGGCTCGCTCTCCAGCCGCTTCAGCTCGTGGTCCAGCTCGTGACCGTGCGTGCTGAGACGGTCGAAGAGGGCGAGCGACTCCTTGAGCGACTCGTCCTCGTCGACGCCCGCTTGGAGGGCGTCCTGCGTGGCGCGCATGGACGTCCGCAACTTGAGCCGGAGTTGCGCCAACTCGGCGGCCGGACCGATCTGCGTGTAGGACTTGGCCTTGAGCGTGGTGTCCTCCACCGTGCGCCGCGCCTGGGTGATCGTACGGTCCACTCCGCGCTTGGCGGCACCGACCACCTTGACCACCGCATAGGCGCCCACCGCCACCAAGAGCACGCAGAGCAGCACCACGATGGCGATCAGGGCTTCCATGACGGTCCTCTCGCGGTCCTGTACGACTCTCCACGGTAAACGCTAAACGCCGCCCGGGGGTTCCCTCTCTCCCCGGGGCTCCCTCCGGGGATTCCCTTAGGTGACGCCCCGTACGCACAACGGAGCCCCACGGGTCCCGTACGGCACGGTCCGCCCCCGGGGAGAGTGCCCCGGTGACGGACCGTTCGCACGGCCGGATCGGGCGGCCCCGGGACGACCGCCCGCACCGGGATCACGCCGGCACGATGTTGACCAGCTTCGGCGCGCGCACGACGACCTTGCGGATGTCGGCGCCGCCCAGCGCGGTCCGGACCTTGTCGTCGGCGAGCGCGACGCGCTCCAACTCCTCGTCGGAGATCGACGGGGGCACCTCCAGACGGGCCTTGACCTTCCCCTTGACCTGGACCACGCAGGTGACGGTCTCGTCCACCAAGTAGGCCGGGTCGGCGACCGGGAAGTCCCGGTGGACGACCGAGTCGGTGTGGCCGAGCTTGCGCCACAGTTCCTCGGCGACGTGCGGGGCCAGCGGGGCCACCATGAGCACCAGGGGTTCGGCCACCGAACGCGCGACCGGCCCGGACGCCCTGGTCAGGTGGTTGTTCAGCTCGGTGATCTTGGCGATGGCGGTGTTGAAGCGCAGGCCCTCCAGGTCCTGGCGGACCCCGTCGACGGTCTTGTGCAGGGCACGCAGGGTGTCCTCGGCGGGCGCCTCGTCCGTGACGGTGACCTCTCCCGTCGCCTCGTCCACGACGTTCCGCCACAGTCGCTGGAGCAGCCGGTACTGGCCGACGACCGCACGGGTGTCCCAGGGGCGGGACACGTCCAGGGGACCCATGGCCATCTCGTACAGGCGCAGGGTGTCGGCACCGTACTCGGCACTGATCTCGTCCGGGGTGACCGCGTTCTTCAGGGACTTGCCCATCTTGCCCAGCAGCCGGCTGACCTCCTCGCCCTGGTGGAAGAAGACGCCGTCGCGCTCCTCGACCTCGGCGGCCGGCACCGCGATGCCCCGGGCGTCCCGGTACACGTACGCCTGGATCATGCCCTGGTTGAACAGCTTGTGGAACGGCTCGGACGAGGAGACGTGCCCCAGGTCGAACAGGATCTTCGACCAGAAGCGGGCGTACAGCAGGTGCAGCACGGCGTGCTCGGCGCCGCCGACGTACAGGTCGACGCCGCCGGTCGGCATGCCCTCGCGCGGGGACATCCAGTAGCGCTCGATGTCGGGGGCGACCAGCTGCCGGTCGTTGTGCGGGTCCAGGTAGCGCAGCTCGTACCAGCAGGAACCCGCCCAGTTGGGCATGGTGTTGGTCTCGCGGCGGTACGCGCGCGGGCCGTCGCCGAGGTCCAGGGTGACGTTGACCCAGTCCGCGTTGCGGGACAGCGGGGTCTCGGGCCGGGTGTCCGCGTCGTCCGGGTCGAAGGTGCGCGGCGTGTAGTCGTCGACCTCCGGCAGCTCCAGCGGCAGCATCGACTCGGGCAGCGCGTGGGCGACGCCGTCCTCGTCGTAGACGATCGGGAAGGGCTCGCCCCAGTAGCGCTGGCGGCTGAACAGCCAGTCGCGCAGCCGGAAGTTGACGGTGCCCTCGCCGATGCCCTCGCGCTCCAGCCACTCGGTGATGCGGGCCTTGGCCTCGGTGACGCCCAGACCGTCCAGGCTGATGTCCGCGCCGGTGGAGTTCACCAGCTGCGCGTCGTAGGAGGCGAAGGCGTCGTCCCAGGTGGCGGGGTCGGTGCCGCGGCCGTCGTCGGGGTCGACCACGCAGCGGATCGGCAGCTCGAAGGCGCGGGCGAAGGCGAAGTCGCGGGTGTCGTGAGCGGGCACGGCCATGATGGCGCCGGTGCCGTAGCCCATGAGCACGTAGTCGGCGATGAAGACGGGGACCTGCTCGCCGCTGACCGGGTTGGTGGCGTAGGCGCCGGTGAAGACACCGGTCTTGTCCTTGGCCTCGGCCTGGCGCTCCACGTCGGACTTGGCGGCGGCCTGCCTGCGGTAGGCGGCGACGGCCTCGCCGGGCGTGGCGTGAGCGCCCGTCCAGATGTCGTGGGTGCCCTCGGGCCAGTCGGCCGGGACGATCCGGTCGATCAGGTCGTGCTCGGGCGCCAGCACCATGTACGTGGCCCCGAACAGGGTGTCCTGACGGGTGGTGAAGACGGTGATGACGTCGGCGCCGGGGGCCGAGCCGGTGCCGCCCGAGACGGCACCCGTGACGGCGGCGGGCGCGGAGCCGTCCACGGTGACGGGGAAGTCGACGCGGGCGCCCTCGGAGCGGCCGATCCAGTTGCGCTGCTGGAGCTTGATCGCCTCGGGCCAGTCCAGCCCGTCCAGATCGCTCAGCAGCCGGTCGGCGTAGGCGGTGATGCGCATGTTCCACTGGCGCAGCTTGGCCTTGAAGACCGGGTAGTTGCCGCGCTCGGAGCGCCCGTCGGCGGTGACCTCCTCGTTGGCCAGCACGGTGCCCAGGCCGGGGGCCCAGTTGACGGGCGCGTCGGAAGCGTACGCCAGGCGGTAGCCGCTCAGGACGTCGGCGCGTTCCTTGGCGTCCAGCTCGTGCCAGGCGCGACCGTCGCCGGGTACGGCGCGTTCACCGCTCTCGAACTGGGCGATCAGCTGGTCCACGGGGCGGGCCTTGCCGGCCTCCTCGTCGTACCAGGAGTTGAAGATCTGGAGGAAGATCCACTGGGTCCACTTGTAGTACGCGGGGTCGATCGTGGCGATCGAGCGGCGCTGGTCGTGGCCCAGTCCCAGACGGCGCAGCTGGCGCTTCATGTTGTCCATGGCCACCTCGGTGGACACCCGGGGGTGGGTGCCGGTGGCGACCGCGTGCTGCTCGGCGGGCAGGCCGAAGGCGTCGAAGCCCAGGGTGTGCAGGACGTTGTGGCCGGTCATGCGCTGGTAGCGGGCGTACACATCGGTGGCGATGTACCCCAGGGGGTGTCCCACGTGCAGTCCCGCACCCGAGGGGTACGGGAACATGTCCATGATGAACTTCTTGGGGCGCGCGACCAGGTCGGGGTCCCCGGCCAGGTCACCGCTCGGGTTGGGCGCCTCGTAGGTGCCCTCGGCCTCCCAGGTGTCCTGCCAGCGTGCCTCGATGTCGGCGGCCAGGGCCGCCGTGTAGCGGTGCGGAGCGGCTGCCTCCACGGCGCTTTCCGCAGTGGCGGGGGAAGAATTCGTCTCGCTCATGATCCCTAAAGCTCCATCGATCGTCATCTGCCTGCGGTCGGCGGCCCGTTCACGGTGCGGCCCGGAAACGAAAAAACCCCTCGCACAGGAGGGGGCGCCACGCTGATGCCGACCGGATCCGTCGTCCGTCGGGACTGATCAGCGCGGCCCGCTAAGCAGAAGGCGTACGGCACGCATGGCGTCAGGGTACCGCAGGCCCCGTGGGGGCGCCTACGGCACGGGGGGCCTCGGCGGGGCGGGCGGCACCGGGGCGCGGGACCGGGGTGGAGCGGGGCGGAGCGGGGCGCGCCTCCCGACCCGCTCCGCGGGGGCCGTTGCGCGCGGGCATGGGAGGCGGCTCATGCGGGCATGGGAGGCGACTCATGGAACCTCCGGGGACGGACCGCGCGAATCGGGCGGGCGTCGCACCGGCCCGCGACGGCGCGTTCGGCCGGAATCCGGGCCGAAGGGGGCGACGGTCCACCGGCCGGCCGGGTGTACGTGAGAGGCACGTGAAGGTTCCGTGAGCCCATCCACACCCAGAGCTTTGGCCAACGGTTACTCCGCGTATCTCCACCTACCGGGACAAGCGCTGGATCAAACTCCCCTTTGGTCACAGGGCAATAACTCGAACCCCGTACGCCTCGCGTGGGAGCCGACTTAGAGTGCCGCAGCGGGACCACTTTGCCGCGCCCCTGGGAGTCGCCCCATGAACCCTCCGAACCCTCACACCCGCAGTCCCCTCAGTCCCCTCAGTCCCCTCAGCCCCTGCGATGCCCGCAGTGCCCTCAGCCCTCGCCGTGCCCGCCCGGCTCGCAGCCCCCGGGACGGAAGCCGAAGCCGACGGAGGAGGGGAACCAGGAAGAGGAATGCGCCCGCCGGCCCTCCCCATTCCTGGACGAGGGGAAGTGCGACGGCGGGCCTGCTGTTGCTGGCCCCCCTCCCCGTCGTCGTCGGGGGCGAGGAGTTCCGCGGGTTCGTCGACTTCGCCGCGGGCGTGCTCTCCCTGGTCGCGCTCACCTGCTCGGTGATCTGGGGACTGGTCGCCTCCGACCGCGTCTTCCTGAACCCCCGTCAACGACTGCTCGCGCAGGCCGTCCACCGGACGACGGCGGTCGCGTCCGTCGCGTTCCTGCTGCTGCACGCCACCGTCAAGGTCACCCTCGACCACACGACGCTCCTGGCCGCACTGGTCCCCTTCAGCCTCGGAACGGGCGGCACGGCCGGACTGATCGGACTCGGCTCCCTGGCGGCCCTGCTGATGATCGCCACGGCGCTCACGGGCGCCCTGCGCAGCACCTTCGCCTCTCCGGCCCCGGTGGCCGCCCGCTGGCGCGCGGTGCACGCGCTGGCGTACCCGGCCTGGTGCGCCGCCCTGCTGCACGGGCTCTTCGCCGGGCGCCCCGCGGCGGGCTGGGTGACGTTCCTGTACGGCACGAGCCTGCTGGCCGTGATCACCGCGATCGGGCTGCGTGCGGCGCCCGGCGCGGTGAAGCGGAACCTCACCGACCGGGTCCTCGCCGCTCTCGGCCCCCGTCCGGCCGGACCCGAGCGCCCGCCCCGCCGCGACCGCGAGGGATCGCCGCTGCCCGGCGTCGAACCGGCCGCCCGACCGTTCGCCGCCGTACGGGACCCGTACGGCGCAGGGCGGGCCGGGGACCTCCCGGCGTCCGCCCCGGCGCTCGACCGCCACGGGGTTCCCCCGCTGCCGCTGACCGCACCCTCGATCGGCGGCGGGGCCCACGCCACCACCGGCTCCGGCCTCGGCATGGCCGCCGCCTACCGCGCGGTGTCGCCGGAGCCGAGCGGACCGGGGCGGTGGCCGATCCCCTCGCCCGCACCGCCCGCCGAAGCCCCGCGGCCGGCACGCGAACCACTGGACGTCACGACTCCGCTCGACGTCACAGCTCCGCTCGATGTCCCGGCTCCGCGCGGGGCGCAGACGTCCGGCGCGCCGGGCGCCCCCGCGCACCCCCGCCACGCCGCGCACCCCGTACGCCCCCCACACCCCGCACACCCCGCGGCAGAAGCACATCCCGGGCCCTTCCAGGCCGCCCCGCGCTCCGGCGAGCCCTGGAGCTCCCCCGCCGCACCCACAGCCCCGTCGGGACCCACCGGGGGGCGGCAGTGACGGGCGGCGCCGGCCTGCCCGACGTGCCCGAGGTACGGGTCGTGGGACTGCCCCACCTCACCTCGGGGTTCGACCTCGTGGAACGGCTCGACCTCGGGACGCACCTCAAGGTGCACGGCCCGCTCGCCCCGATCGGCGGTGAACGGCTCGCCGCGCTCGCCGAGCGGATCGCGCTGCGGGGGCGCGGCGGCGCCGGGTTCCCGTTCGCGCGGAAACTGCGCGCGGTCGCCGACTCGGCGATCCGCCGGGGCGTACGCCCCGTGGTCGTCGTCAACGGCAGCGAGGACGAGCCCGCCTGCCGCAAGGACACCGTCCTGCTCAACCGGGCCCCGCACCTCGTCCTGGACGGCGCCCTGCTCGCGGCCGAGGCACTCGGGGCGCGCGCCCTCGTGGTCGGGGTGACCAGGGAGTCCACCCAGTGGTCCATGGAGCAGGCCCTCGCCGAACGCGGGCTGTCCGCCCGCAGGGGTGCACCCCTGCGGGCCCGGGTGCAGCGCAACCCGGTGCGCATGGTGACCGGCGAGTCGTCCGCGCTGATCCGTTCGGCGGACGGCGGCCCGCCGAAGCCCCCGGGGCGCAAGGTGCGCGCCTCGGAAGCCGGGGTGGGCGGGGCACCGACCCTGCTGTCCAATGCGGAAACGTTCGCGCAACTCGCGGTGGCGGCCCGGACGGGCGCCGACCGGTACCGCGCCACGGGGCTCCCCGACGAGCCCGGGACGGTCCTGCTCACCCTGTCCGGCGCGGTCGCCCGGCCGCTGGTGCTGGAGGTGCCCTCGGGCGTGCCGCTGAACTACGTGCTCCAGCTCGCCGGTGCGCCGCCGCTGCTCCAGGGCGTGTTGACCGGTGGGTACCACGGCCGGTGGTTGGACGCCTCCACCGCGCACGAGGCGGTGGTCGCCCGGGCCGCCCTCGACGCGGTGGGCGGGGCGCTCGGGGCCGGGGCCGTGCTCCCCCTCGGCCAGGACACCTGTCCGCTCGGCGAGGCCCTGCTGGTGGCGCGCTGGCTGGCGGGCGAGAGCGCCGGGCAGTGCGGTCCCTGTCACCGGGGGCTGCCGGCCGCGGCGCGGGGTCTGGAGGACGTCCTCCAGGGCGGTGGGCCGGCGGCTCTGGAGGCGTTGCGACAGGTCACCCGGGCCGTGAAACGACGGGGCGCGTGCCAGCACCCGGACGGCTCGGCCGCGTTCATCGAGTCCGCCCTCGCCGCGTTCACGGACGATCTCGCCGCGCACGTGCTGGGCGGCGGCTGCGGTCGTCCGGTGCGGGCGGTGCTGCCGCTCCAGGCGGTCGGCGAGGGGGTGCCGGGGAGCGGCGACGCGGGCCCCAGCGGACAGCGTCTCGCCGTCGACTGGACGCTCTGCCAGGGGCACGGGCTGTGCGCCGACATCGTGCCCGAGCTGATCCAGCTGGGACCCGACGGCTACCCGTCGACGGCCGAGGTGTCGGTGCCGCGCCACGCGCAGTCCCGGGCGGTCCGGGCGGTGCGCCGGTGTCCCGCGCTGGCGCTGCGTCTGGAGGAGGACCCAGCGGACCCGGCGGACCGGGCGGGCGCTGCGGTGCTGCCGGTGCTCCCGGCCCGGCTGCCCGGTCGGGGCCGGCACGCCCTCGGCGGCGGACCGGACTGAGCGGTCGCGCCCGGCCGGCGCGGGCCCCGGCCGGGTGACGAGCACGTCGGGCGCCTCTGACACGTCGAGCACGTCGAGCACGGGAAAGCGGAAGGTCCCGCCCGTTCGTGACGGGCGGGACCTTCCGCTTCAACTTCCTGTGGAGCTAAGGAGAATTGAACTCCTGACCTCCTGCATGCCATGCAGGCGCTCTACCAACTGAGCTATAGCCCCGTGCTGTGTGCCTCGGGTTCTCCCCGGCGGCGACGCCAACATTAACGCCCCCCTAGCCGGTTCACCAAATCGGTTTCCGACCGCCCTGATCAGGCAAGGGACGGCCGGAGCGGTACGGGCCGGCTCAGGCCGTGGCGAAGGAGTAGAAGCGCTTCAGGGTGCAGTGCTCGTCCAGCAGACGGCCGTAGATCGGCTCGCCCTCCAGTTCCCGGTAGGTCTCGATCGGGTCGCCCTTGATGATCAGCGCCCGCGCGCACTCCTCGCACCAGTACTGGTAGTCGGGGTTGACCGGCTCCATGTCACGGACGATCGGCGTGCCGCCACCGCACCAATCACACTTGCGCCTGTGCGCGCCCATCGATCAGCTCCGGGAGCGGCTGCGGGCCGCGCGCACGAAGGAGCTCCCGAGGTGTTCGCCGGACGTCCGAGCGAGGGGGGCGACACCGGGGGGCGGGCAGTCGGGACGGGTTCCGGTCGAGGGTTCCGGAAGCGCTCCGCGCCCGGGTGGCATCCCCAGGGCGAGAGGGCGGTCGTCCCCCTCGCGGATGCTCGAAGGCATCGCTTCTCCCTCCCGTCGGGCCGCGTCCCCATCCGGCCGCTTGATTCTGCCACGGACGGACCGCCGTGGTCAGCGACGCATGCGTACCGGTCCGGACACGGCGCGCCGCTCCGCGCACCCCGGACGGCGCACGGACGTGCGCGCAAGCGCGCCCACGGGTACATACGGTCCGAACCGCCCGTCGCCTCAACGGGCTTCGGGCCGTTTCCCGGCGCACGCCCGCGCCCGGCACAGGTCCGGCGACGACAAAAGAGATCGGCCCCTCCGCGTTTCCGCGAAGGGGCCGATCCCGTTCCTGTGGAGCTAAGGAGAATTGAACTCCTGACCTCCTGCATGCCATGCAGGCGCTCTACCAACTGAGCTATAGCCCCGCGCGTTCTTCCCGCCCGGCGGGCTGAACAAGAAGAACTTTAGCCTGCGGGCGGCCGGAAAGTGAAATCCGCGGCCGGTCGCCACAGCGGTCAGTCGTCGTCGCCCAGCACCGGCTCGGGCAGGGTGCCCGCGTTGTGCTCCAGCAGGCGCCAGCCCCGCGCACCGCGGCCGAGCACCGACCAGCAGCAGTTGGACAGGCCGCCGAGGCTCTCCCAGTGGTGGGAGTCGAGGCCGAGGAGACGCCCGATGGTGGTGCGGATGGTGCCGCCGTGGCTGACCACGACCAGGGTGCCGCCCTCGGGGAGCTTCTCGGCGTGGTCGAGGACGACGGGCGCGGCCCGGTCGGCGACCTCGCTCTCCAGTTCCCCGCCGCCCCTGCGGACGGGCTCGCCGCGCTTCCACGCCGCGTACTCGTCGCCGTGGCGCTCGATGATCTCGTCGTGCGTGAGCCCCTGCCAGACGCCCGCGTAGGTCTCGCGCAGGTTCTCGTCGTGCGTGACCGTCAGGCCGGTGAGGTCCGCCAGCTCGGTGGCCGTGGTGGCGGCGCGCTTCAGGTCCGAGGCGATGATCGCGTCGGGGTCGAGCGAGGCCAGCAGCCGGGCGGCGCGGCGCGCCTGGAGCACGCCCGTCTCGGTCAGCCCGATGTCCGTGGTGCCCTGGAAGCGACGCTCCAGGTTCCACGCGGTCTGACCGTGCCTCCACAGGATGATCCGGCGGGTGCTCCCGGACTCGGAGAAGGGCTTGAGGTCCGTCCGGCTGGAGGCGCTCATCGCAGTTCCCCACCCAGCTCGCGCAGCTCGCCCGCCTCGTCAGCGGCCTGCTGGCGCTGCGCGTGCTCGGCGGCCTTGCCCTTGGTCGCCTGCGCGTCGGCGGGGAGTTCGATCTCGGGGCAGTCCTTCCACAGCCGCTCCAGGGCGTAGAAGACGCGGTCCTCGCTGTGCTGCACGTGGACGACGATGTCCACGTAGTCGAGGAGGACCCAGCGGGCCTCGCGGTCGCCCTCGCGGCGGACGGGCTTGACGCCCAGTTCCTTGGCGAGCTGCTCCTCGATCGCGTCGACGATCGACTTGACCTGGCGGTCGTTCGGCGCGGAGGCGAGCAGGAAGGCGTCCGTGATCGCCAGGACGTCGCTGACGTCGTAGGCGATGATGTCGTGGGCGAGCTTGTCGGCCGCTGCCTGGGCGGCGGCGGAGATCAGCTCAAGGGCACGGTCAGTTGCGGTCACTGCGCGGCTTTCGTTCGATGGTCGGTACCCCTCAAGAGTCTCACGGACGGCAGACCGTGAACCAAACGATTACCGTCCGTCACCGAGGCTTGACGGACCCCGGTCCGTCGGGGGCCGCCGCCCCCGGGCCCGCCCCCCCCCCGGCGAGCCGCAACCCCGCCCGGACCCCGGCCACGAAGACAAGACCCACGCCC